>NZ_JAUSZD010000001.1 GCF_030817275.1 Paenibacillus sp. V4I7
ATCATTTTCCGTTTAGTTAAACGAAAAACGACTGATGATGTAGAAACCGAATCCACATGGACACGGCAGGCTTTGCATTATACGATGGATTTAGTCTTCCTTTATTAGCTTCCATAACTTTTTAGAATATACTAACCAAACCTTATAATCACTTATTTCTTCCCTAAAGTCGTATACTTTGTCCATATCTCTGTAATGACCAATAGCGGTTATTGGTATTTTAAATTCAACTTTACTCTTTATAACTCTTGATAAGTCAATGAATAATCCATCTTTCGTGCATTCTAAAAGTACCGATGAAATGTCTTTTGGGATATCGAAAAATTTTCTTCCAGTTAACTTATGAAGTTTCAAAGTAATAACCCTGGCTAAAAGAATTTCATAATCATGTAGGTCTGTAATATAGAGCTTGTTAAACCAGCCATCATCATGTGCAAAATAGGCAAATCGTTTCTTTGGTACATTATGTAATGGCTTTGCAAGGTGACCAAAAAACAATAATTCTGCAATTTGATTGTTGCTTAAGGTGTCCAGGTCCTCCTCTTCCGAGAAATCCACCCAACAAAAATCTCCGTAGCCATAAACATTATTCTCAATTAATTCATTTATTTCTTGCTTCGTAACATAATCAAATCTAGAATGTTGATTCCATTGTGCATTACCAAAATTATGTTTAAGAAGCAAAAGGTTTTCTGGTCTATTATATACACAGTTCATAAATTCATGGAATTCGATTCCATACGAATAAAAACAATTCGTCTGCTGCTTACATATATCAAATCCCTAATTTTCTTTCTATTCTTCATGAGATAGGCCCCTTGAAATGAACGATTTGATTGCTGTATTTATTACGCTGTTTTCGTAAATATTGTTGCTATTTAAAGTGTTCGATTATTAACCGCCTATATGAGAGGAAAGTTGGCTAAACCTCAACCCAAATACGCATAACAAAATAACATGAATGACTATTGAAATAAGAAATAAACGATTGCTTTTTTGTTTGGCTTTTTTACATAACCAAAATGACAGAAGAGGTAGAAAAATAACCAAAACTGGACCTATACCAGAAAGCATTAAAAACATGAAAGCAAAGGCTGAAGAAGGACCAATCCCATGTTCTCTATTTAACGCTATTGATTCTGGGGTGTCTACTAGCGAAACAGTAACAAACAAAATCAGCAGGATGTAGTAAATGTATAAACTAAGGAGACCTAGTACGTTTGTTCCATATTTTTTTAACTTCATTCTCAGCCTACCCCCCCTAATTCACGCACTCGTTCTAAAATGCTGAACGGTCGTAAAATTCACTCGTTTGCAAGAGTCCAACAGCATTTTCTTTTGCTTATCGGTATGTTCGAGCTTCTTGTGTAGCTCCAAAAATCGGAACCAGAACATGTAGTTGTCAATGTACTTGGTTGAAACGCCCTGGAACCTGTTCATCCACTGTTTCAAGCGTGAATGAAATGAATTGACATGCTGGATATGATAAATGGCTTTAGAAACATGCGTTCCTCTAGGCAGGATTTCGTGCGTTAGACCCTTCATTTTGGCAAACTTTTTATAGTTTGTCGCACTATCCGTACAAAGCAAAGACGAGGCAGCGATGTGTCCTCCAATGACTGTATCTATGGCTTCGGCTTTGATACGCCCGCGACCGCCCATTTGACAAATAATGTTTCCGTTACGGTCATACGCAACGATAAGCACAAAGTACAATTTGAAACTTTTCTTAATGAATTAACATTCAAGCGAGAACAAAATACATTGTTAATGATTAGTAAAAAGGGATTATCGACTGCGATGTAGCCATGATCCTTTATGTCTCGTTTTCCAATAGCTGAATCTGAGAAGCGATTGATGTGATCTGCTTTTCTAAAATGCCGCAGGATGCAACTCATTATTTTTGATCTTCAATAACTTAGGATCAAACCTATTGTTCAAGGCATTCATTTGATCATTTGATAGTTTGCCTTCAATCACGATTACTTCCTCTTTTGCATTCCAATAAGCACCGTTTATATCCTTATTGTTCCGTATAGAGAATAAGTAAACACTTATTTCTGTTGCCATATCACGAAGAAATTTCGGTTTATATTTTGCTTTCTTAAAAACTACTTTTTTACCGAATTTTTCTTCTAGCTCTTTGCGAATTTCTATCATTTCTTTTGTATCTTCATTATAAGCAAGGAAGACAATTCTGGGGTTATTTTCGTCTTCATCTTCGTAATAAATCACTGCCTGCTCGGCAAGCGCATCTCCATTCTCATTATTCGGAAATTGTTTGTTTATAGCAGCTTCCAATATTGGCGTAATCTCTCTTTGGAATGCTCCCATTGGACTCTCCTGATACACAGAAGATTCTGTATCAATTTCTCCCCTACAAGCGGTTAGCATCAACACCAACAAGAATATCCATATCGTTCTTTTAAACGTCAATTTTATCTTACCTCATTCCATCCAAATACCTATCAATCGATATTAAACTCAAAACGAATCAATATGTTGCGTAATTACATACTCCAAATAGTGGAAAAGTGTATAAGCATCCTGCCCGTTACTTTAATGGAATCAAAAAGAGGTGCTTCAATGCAGATCCTGAGCTAAAGTTTCCGTTAGTTGAACGAATTCCCACGCAAAATCAGTATTTTTTTACTTATCTCATCGGATAAATAATCATAACCCAGTTCACCGAAATGCAGTCCATCGTTTCTATGACCTCTTAATATTTCAGTTAAATTATGAAACCCCATCATACTTGAGAAAAAGTCAACATATTGGCTTCCTGTTGCTAAACTCACTTCTCTAACGACCTCTGCATATTGCTTAAGTACGACATTAGTTCGAGCATGTTGTAACCTCTCATCAACTGGTGCAGGGCTAATAAGTATGACCCTCTTTGGAGAAAGAATCGTAACAATATCAGTGAGATTCCTTTTATAGTCTAACAGTTGAACCATCTTGTGAAATGCAGCATCATTCGCACCGAATAGAACCGTCACTATATCTGGATTATGAATTAAGACATCTTTCTGAATTCTCTCAATTGCATCGAAAGTATTATTACCAGGTACGCCAGCGTTAATGACTTCCCATTCCTCGCTCAGTTTAGATTTAAGTTTTATTGTTAATAAAGAGCGGTCATGACCTTCTGTCCTTGCGGTTATGCTGTCCCCAAAACAGACCAGTTTCATTTATTTGGTCTCCTTTTGCCCAATGCGTAAAATTTATTGCCTCTCTTTTGCTAATCTGGTTATTTGTCTAATGAATTCTGTTTTATTGTCAGTGTAGGCTTCCCTATCATACTTATAAGTTTCCGCTAATTTATGCTTTAGTTCTTCATACTGTTTGGCAACAGTAGGGTTCTCACGTAGGTAGTCCCTAAAATACACTCTATCCCATAGAAAGTCCAAATCTTTTGACCCCATATGAATATGGAAGGATTCCTTTTCCAATCCTGTCGGAGAATAGCCTTTAATAAACATCAAATGATTTTTCTGTTCTTTCATGTGTATATAGTTATTTTCATTCATCTTGCTCATTATCAGTTCACAAATTCCACTTTCATTTGGAATCTCCACTAAAATATCAATTGTTGGCTTGGCTGATAAATTTGGTACAGCGGTGCTTCCGATATGTTCTATTCTTAGAGCTATTTCTGAGCCAAGAAGATTGGTTAAAAATTGTTTTTCATTTTTAAACAATAAAGTCCAATTTCCATCGTAAGGGACAACTGTTATTGGATATAATTTTCCAAGTTCATCTTTATTCATAACGAACTCACTCCTTATTGGTACGAAATCCTAAGTAAGTAAATTCCATATTGGAGTTTATAGTCCTTCTCCTGAACAAAACTGCCGTTACTTGAATGAACAAAAAAAGAGCTGCCGCGTGGCAAGCCCCTAAACTATCGTTTCCGTTAGTTCAATGGACTAGGCATTATTGAACGTATTTTATTCTCCTCTCGTCAAATGTCTTTTCGTCTGCTGTTCCATATCCATAACCGTCTCTGATAATTTGGTTAACGGGAACATGTGGGGTTAGGACAATTTTTCTTTTACCACCCTCTAATACGGTAACGATAAAGAAGTAATTTACTCCGTTTATGTGATATTTGTCCTCCTTAAATACCTCATAGTTAACAGCCACATAAAAAATATGAGGGTCGATAAATGTCTCAATATAACGTGTAGGTATATAAATTTTTCCGTATTCGTAGGGTATTTGCTTAGAAGCAACAGTTTGGGCTTTATTGATATTGAATAACCCAACCTTCTGGCCTTTATTTTGCATATTGTTGAAAAAGTTAATAAGTATGTCACGTTGACCCTTAACCCACAAATCAGGTATGTCAGACCATTCTTTTTCGTTTATTGAGTTGATGTAAATTGAAATTAAGTTTTCATCTAATCCATCTCTTGCGAATGCTAAATTTGCCGTTAGCATGTTCAGCCATAGTAAAAGTAATAACGAAATTTTAAGTTTTTGCACTTAGGCATCCCCCACATTTTCTTAGGATTAGTATGCCCATGAATTCTAACAATTTGTACCAGGTGTTTTTCACTATCCTGCCCGTTAGCGTAATGAGGCCGCCGATCTTGCCAGCAGCCTCATCATGCTTGTTTGTTATTGAACTAACGTTCGCCGGTTCTAATATGGTTTTAATTAATTAGTTGAATATGCTTTTTTCAATGTGTTTTCATCAAAGCCAAATTGAGAAACTACTCCATTCTCGAGGTAATAACAATCTACACCTATTAATTTTCCATCTGTGTTCCATGTAATAAATACCTGCCCTTTAATGACTTGGGATTTCAAATTATCTATGTCGATTATTCCATTCTTATAAATATCGTAGTCAGATTTATATCCATCTTTAGGTTCAATATCAAAACGCCATATTTTCCATTCGCCGTTCATAGCATCTGTGACTTCTGTATACTGAGTACCAAACATAACCTTAATCTGCTCTTTGGTTAATTGATATGCCAATGGATTTCTTACATCATTACCGCCTATTTCATTTTCAGCAGGTGTTTTCTCAGGTTCGGCAGATGGGGTCGTACCGTTTTGCGATTGTGCTTTCATACCTCTAAGTATTTCTAATTGTTTTGAATAAAGTTCAATAAGTGCATCGAGGTTTTGAGGTTTAGCATCTGTACCAGTTGTCGGCTGCAAGATAGCTACCTTTTTAGAATTATCCCAATCAATATTAAGGTTTAGAATATTGGCAATTTCACGTATTGGTACGTATTGAGTTCCTTGAAAATTAATACTTTGAGGAAGACCTACTTTATCACTCGCACCATAGTAATTATCGCCATGCAGTGTGCCTCTGTTTTCATCGGCAAGGTGATAAGCAAATGGAACAACCTTAGCTTCTATTTTGTATTCGGAGAACTGTGCGGCATAAACAGCAGTAGTAGTTATTAAAGCAACAACACATGTCAAACCAACAACCAACCTCTTCACCTTTATCAACTCCCATTGTTTCTCTTATAATTACAGACGCTTGGCGTAAGTAGAAAGTTTCGAATTTTGGAAATTTTTAACTTTTAACAATTGTTATTCACCCTTATATAACTAATGGGTGCATTATGAACGAATTTTTAAGTACACCATATTGCAGAAACCAGAAATAACCGTTTACCACCACGCTTAACTTCTCTGTTAAATAAACTACTTGACCCCAACTCGATATAAACAGCATTTGATTTCCATTTTTATTACATTTCTGAAGGTTTATCGGGTTCCTATGGCGAAATTTAATATTAATCCATTAACCAGAGGAGAGAAAGCATTATGATTCGGTTTACAAGAGGACCCTGGCAGGCCTCGCTGCTTATTCTCCTGTGTGCTCTGCTGTTGCTGGCCGGATGCATGGACGAAAGTGAGCCTAAATCGGTCGAAAAGGCGATTCCCACCGACCCGAGCCGCCCAGACATCGTGCTCATAGGCTCTGAAATTGAAGGCATTTATTTGGCTGACGCAGCCAGGGAAGTCGGCTTGTCCGTCGTAATACTAGATCCTCGAGACGAGCCGGGAGGCCAACTCATCCAGGGAGAAATGCACTACCTGGACGAAACGCAGGGTGGCGACGGCAAAACGCTGCTGCAGGGCAAGGTCAAGGAATTATTTGAAGCTTATAAACTGGGTTCGATCCGCAAGGGCCCGGAGTTTCAGAGCTACTTCCAAAAGCTGTTGGATGGTGTTCCGATTGAGTCAGGCATTACAATCACATCGGTGGAGTTTGGCACAGACTCTGTTACCTTGAAGAAACGGATTCAGTCTCTCAAATATCGAACCAAAAACGGACTGGACAAAGCGATTTCCGCCAAGTACTGGGTAGAAAATAGCGATTTCGCCACTTTGTCGAGCAAGCTCGGCCTGAATCGCCTTCCCGGCGTTGAAGTGGTATTTGGCGGCGACAAGGACTACATGGCCTCTTCGCTAATGATGAAGTTTAAGAACGTTGACTGGTCGAAATTCAAGCAAGAAGTGAACAAGCTTAGCAATAAGGAGCGCGAAGAGAATTACGGGAAGGCAACCACCGTGACGGATATGTTTACATGGGGCTTTGGAAATGTTGGAGGCAGGTATAAGCCTACAAGCTCACAAGTGTTTCTCCGTGGTTTGAATACGGTCAATCAGCTGAACGGCGAAGCTCTAATCAACGCATTATTGGTGTATAACGTCGATCCTTCTAATCCAGAATCTATCCGTAAGGCACTGGAACTGGGCCGGCACGAAACCGAACTTATTTTGCAGCATCTTCGTAAAGAGTTGCCAGGATGGGAGAACGCGGAGTTGAATGGCTACCCGAACTACCTGTACGTCCGGGATTATGACCGTTACGAAACAGAGTATGTGCTTCGGGCATCCGATCTGATGAGCGGTCGAATGTTCGCGGACAATGTGAGCATTGCCGGCTACAAGCTGGACCTGCAGGGTACGCAAAACTCAGTATGGGGAAAAGAAATGGGCCGTCCTGACAAATATGGCATGCCACTGCGCTCTTTCCTTTCGAAGGGATACGCAAACGTCATCGTGGCCGGCAAAAATGTAGGTGCCGCCGGAATTGCATACGGAAGCGCTCGAATTCAGCCGAATACGTCGATCGCCGGTGAGGTTATCGGTTATCTGCTCGGCTATGTAGAGGAAGGCTTGCTTCCTCTCACAAGACTTACCGATATTCAGATGGCGGAGTTCCAGAAAACACTGAAATCAAGAGGCATCACTGTTACCGGCGTGGAAGGAAGAAATAAACAAAATGATGTGGACGATGGTATTCGGGT
The DNA here is from genome assembly GCF_030817275.1 of Paenibacillus sp. V4I7. Taxonomy (NCBI): domain Bacteria; kingdom Bacillati; phylum Bacillota; class Bacilli; order Caryophanales; family Paenibacillaceae; genus Paenibacillus; species Paenibacillus sp. V4I7. The sequence continues at coordinate 7,293 of NZ_JAUSZD010000001.1, forward strand.
GCTGTACGATCGGGAATCGTCTCAGATAAAGTAACGCTTATTTCGCTTATTTCGCTTATTTGAACTAAACAAGGGAGATTAACGAAAAACCTCTTAACGGAGGTTTTTTTATTGTTTAAATGGGTTATGTTTCCTTCCGTTAACCTGCCTGTTCGTAACGATCGATCCTCGATTTAGTCAGATTTGCCTTTCCGTCAATCACTTTTTGTAAATCTTCATATAAGAAAAAAGAGCTGCCGCGAGGCAAGGCTCCTTCACTATCGTTTCCGTTAGTTTAATAATTAATGAGTTTTGAAGTATTGATAAACTACGCTTATTCCATCCTCAATCTCTTCTTTTTCATAAGGCATTACCCCATTTGATTCATAGACACTTTTCCAAAATTTTAAGGCTGGAGTGTTGGTTTGTGCCTGGCTAATTGCATATCTGCCAGGATACATTTCAAAAAACTTGTTACAAGCTAATTTTCCAATCCCTTTCCTTCTCTGGTTTCTGAGAATAAAGAAGGAATTCAACACATAATCTGCATATTCTTGATTTGAATATGGACCACTTTGCAATAGAATAAAGCCTATTGGTTTACCATTTAAATTAATAAAAAATGGTGATAGTCCCTCTTTATCAAAAAACATGTCAAGAACATCGAATTCGAAAAGCCCATTATCCGAATTTAAATTTATGCCTTCAATGAATTCGGATAAGTCGTGTAAAAACAACGTCATTAAATTTCTTAATATTTCTTTTCGATCCGAATCTACTTTATCTATGAGTAACTCCATTATTCTACCCCCACCAGTCTCCAATCAAGCTTTCTTACCTAATAATGATGCAATAAAGTTCAGTTCGTTGGAAGCTTAAATTTATATTTAATCATTCTTTACCAATCTAAAAATCTCAGCGTAAGCATCTCTATCTTCCACCAAAAAAGCTGTTCGTTACTTCATTAAATGAAAAAGGAGCTGCCTCGTGGCAAGCTCTGAACTATCGTCTTCCGTTAGCTTAATTCCTCCAGTTATTGAATTACGTCACGGAGTGCAAGAGAATCTTCTACTGAAAGCTTTCTGTACAAATTTTGAGCCTCAATATAAACTTCCGCGAATTCATTCGTAAACCAAACATCATACCAAACAGATAATGCTTCACTACCATCAGTAGGTTCGAAATAAATTTTATTACGGGCGGTATAGTCATGCTAATCTTCGATTTTTTCCAATCCCCTTTTTTTAACACCGATTTGATGGCTAGAACTGTATTCTTATCTGTAACCTCTTTGTGTTTTTCGTGTTTGTTTTCTGTTCCGGAGCGTTTGAGAACTACCAACTTGTCATTGTTTATCTGCTGTTTGCTTTGGCAGCCTACACATATAAGCATCATTGAAAAGATCAAAATTAAAATCGATCTACCCATTAAATCCCACCTCCTGTATTAATATATGAACGAAATCTATTAGCCAAAAGTTACAAAAGCTTTTTCGGGAAATTGTTAAACTAGTCTGCCCGTTAGCTCAACGAGGTTGCCATTCCATTGCCAGCAGCCTCGTTCTAATTGTTAAACTATAGTTCTTCATTAGTGGAGAATAAAAAACGGATGCCGAAGCACCCGCACTATTTCACCTTATTTTCTTGCAATGATCATGAAGCGTTTTGAATTGGTCATGATCCCCTTATTCGTTTGATGTTTCCCGATGAATTTTTCAAGTAAAGCAAAGTCATTTTCACTTTGCCCAAAGTTCGGAATGATCGGAGTGTGCTTCAGTAAGAATATTAAATCTTCGTAAGATTTGTACCATTCCGTTACGTCATAATCAAAACCTTGAATATCATGAAACCCTGCTTCACGTAATTCTGTAATATATTTATTTTTTAACGTCCCGTCCTGAATACCAAATAACTGACCTCTTTCAAAAGCCTGTTTGATGTTGATTTTATCATCTTCGCTTACTTGCTGCGTTAGAAATATGCCGTCATCTACTAAGACTCTAGCCACTTCCTCCGCATTAATTGGTGCATGACGAGAAGATACAATGTTAAAAAAACCATTGGGGAAATCTATTTTGTCAGAATCCATTTGCAAAATACGTACATTGGAAATCCTTGAGGATTCCAAGTTAACACTTGCGGCATCAAGCATTCCAACCGAAATGTCAATTCCCACTAATAGCAAAGCTACCTCAGCGATTGACAACAAAGCTTCCCCACCAGCAGTACCTATGTCCAACAATATGTCCGATTTCTTGCATCTTTGGGAAACTTCATGATAAAAATCCCATTTTGCTCCCTCGGATGCAGACCTGACTTTGCTAAAGTCCCATCCATTTAAGTTTCCACAGCGATCGTAAAAGTTCTTGTACACTAATTCGTTCATTTATTCTCAATCCTCCAATGAGATAATAAAAAGCCAAAGGGTGTCCCTTGGCTTTAACGTAAGGATGACAGCCGACACCGTTCAAAGTTTAGTTTTCATTGATCAAAAGGGCAGAGAACCCCCTTGATGGCTGGTACGCGTTTTTTCCAGCCCGAAAACTAAATACCTCGAACGATACGGAATGACATCCGCTTCACCTCATTTTGAAAGATATTCCAATTATAAGTCTAAAGTAAATGACAAATCAATGTTTATTAGATAACTGCCAGTGAGTTGAAAAGGCCGTCAATTCTGGCAGCCTTTTGTCATTATGCTATCTGTTTTCCGTTAGCTTAATCGTTCTTCAATTAAGTTTAACAGCAGTGCTTTCTCCTGATCAGGAATCCATTCCGATAGTCTAGCCGCTGCAATCGGCAACATCCACTCATCAATGTCGCTGAACTGCAGATCAGAAAATGTAAGATAATGTTCCAAATATATTTCATTTATCTTATCCCTCATCAGTTGAAGTGCATCTTTAACGCTCTTTGGGGCATCATCAGGCAACGTACCAAAACGGAATAAGAGTAGAGTGCGTGCGACATCACCGGCAGGATTACCGACCATTCCAGTCATCCAATCGATTACCCAATTAAGCTCACCGATCATGGCATTCTCCGGGTGAAAATCACCATGGCATAGACAGTTTCCGTCTGGTAGTTGTTCCAAATAATCAATTATCTCTTTCTTCACATCATTCGAGAGTTGTGCTGCGTTCTGTATATTACGGGCTAATACCACTTTCTGTTTTAGGACGGGCGATCTTCCATTTCTCTCTACATCTAGTTCATATTTATGAATATGATAATGTAGTTCAGCAAACTCTTTTGTTAAACGATATAGTTCGTTAGGATGTTGAACAATCATACGAAGCATAGTTGAGCCCTCGATCCGTTCAAACACGATACCTTTCCTATGTTCAAAGTCGATTAAATCGTACACTCTGGGCGAAGGGATTCCAAGGAAGGCGACAATCTGATTTACCTCATATTCATATCTGATTGCTTCCACAGGAAATTCGTTCCGATAAAGCTTTAAAATTTTCCCCAGTCCTTGCTCGAAAATTTCAGCTGTTCGACCCTCGCTAAGCTTTATCATTTTATCATCTCCTATTGGAAATCTGCTCGTACTTATGATCTCATTGAGAAAGCCGCCGATACATAGCTGTCTGCGGTCTTCACCTGAATATATTTTGGTATAGTTCCCGATAGCTGAACAAGGCTTATGTACTGAGTCTCAAAAAATAAGGTCATCTCTAGTTTGAATCCCATGTAATTCGCAAAAAACTCTATATTTATTTAGGACGGTATAAATGTCGTCTTGTCCGATAATGTGATCGTTCTCATCAAAATATTGAAGAGAACCCCCCAATATGAAAAGAGTGACTACTTCTTCGTCTTCTGTAATCAGGGTATGAATGTCGCCTGGTGGTTCAAATATAAAGGTACCCGGAACAGCCACCCATTCGCGCCCTTCGTATCTCCATTTACCTTGAATATTATAGCCAATTACCGATCCACCAGTGTGTCTGTGTCTTCCCAAAACCTGATTGCTCTTAATTTTAAATAAATAAATCCATGTTCCGGTGTTTAGATCAAAGCGTAAAGGCTTGAAATAACAAGAGTGATTATCAGTGAACGGTATCCAAGGCAATTCTTCAATGTTAACTATACGTTCTGGCAACTGAAATTTTTCTGCGAGTTTTATTACTGCTTCTTCAATAAGGGAATTCATAGAGGCACCTTCATTCAAATGTGGTTAGGATATAATTAGTATTCGAAATCTGCCCCAATTTTTCCTTTATTTTCATCCACCTGTCGCCATGCTAAACTGCCCGTTAGCTTAACGCTTGGAGGGAACTAATACAATCGAACTCGCCTTAATAACGGAACGTTTTGATGCTTCGGTAGAGTGCCATCTCCTTATATTTTCAGGTGTATCAAGGGTAACTTTTACCGTTTGAGACCTAGTGTAATCATTCTTCGTTAGTATTTCCCCTTTATCATCTATGAATTTCGTATCATCTTTGAACTGGATGAAACAGTTATATCCGATAGAATTAATTTTTCCACTTACCCCTTTATTTACCTCGTCGGAACAATCGACAACTACACCGTTCGGCAAAACTTCACTTATTTGACCCTCTATGAATTTCGAATAAGTGTCATCGTTATTACAGCCAATTACAAGGAGCGTTAATAAGAAATAGGACAACGCAGCCCGATTCATAAAACTTGTTCGTATCATGTATACACCCCGTTTCTTTACATATTAGACGTATATACATTCTATATCGTTGCGTTATTTTTCCTAATAATTCCACAAAAACATTCCGATGACACCACACTTTACTGCCCGTTAGTTGAGCGCTGCCCTGTGAGTCTAATAGTTTATTTTCTAAGTCTACAACTTTATTTTCAGTCTAAAATACTTTATTTTCACTGAACAGCATGCATCACGAGGCCTAAATGCCTTGTTTTGTATGTTACACCATTAAAGGAACTTGCCAATCTTGCAAAAATAGAAGCGGCAAACCAAATAGCTCTGGTTTGCCGCTGCCGCGTTACTTTGCAATTCTTTAATCCTTTATTGAAAATATGGCAGATAAATATCGAATTGATGGACTACACGAAGTGTATCCGTCTGCTTCCCCTCATAAAACACTTTCACTTCCCAGTATTCTTCCATTCGGTTTTGTACAGAAATCTTCTCTGAAACAAATGTGTACTTACTAAAATCTTGCGAAGCTAATTCTTGAACAGCTGTACTTTGAATATTTGTTTTAAAACCAGCTAGTTGATCTAGCATGTCTATTTTATTCTCTTTAATAAGTGTCAACACAAAGTTTGCGGTTTTCTCAGGAGTAGCTAACTCTGATTTAATGGCATCAGCAAATACAAGTTGAGATGGTATGTAGTTGCCCCCAGGAGTCGTGACTGCAAAATAAAACGTATCAAAATGTTTACCGTCATATTGAATGTCTACAATCCAATTCTTATGATCGCCAGATTTATCACCATCTTCTGCTTGTTTCCAAAGGAAATCAAGCTTACTAACATCGATATCTTTAACCTTAGCAAGTGAATCATTGGTAACCCAAATTTTCTTAATTCTGTTATATCTCTCTAAGGTTTTAATATCACCATCGATGAGTAGTTGGATCACTTTCAATGCTGCTCTGTCTCTAGGTTCTAGTATTTTTTCTGGTTTTAAAATCGCAGAAGGAGACGGTGTTGAAGTTATTTCAACATTAGATTTATTGGAATTCTCCATTTTGCTTTCTACTCTTTGACATCCAGCGATTAAACAAACAAGACAACTAAAAATCAAAATCTTCTTTATAATTTTCATGCTGTTAAACATCCCCTCTTATTTTCATTCGTTACGTTCAAACCTTGTTGACAAATAGATAGAATTTAACTTCTCACTTTTATGAAAAAGCGCCAGCCTATGTATTATGACATAAAATCCTCTATGAAATTATAACATAGTATTATTATTGTGCTATCGTTCTTCGTTAGTTCAACACGAAATGCCTCGGGCAGACCAGTGTGGCTTTAGCCCCGTAGCGTGAATACGGTTTTATCTGAAGTAACCTGGCATCTTTGAGTAACAATCTAATTCTTGCTCTTGTACGGCACTTCAAACAGGATTTTATTGTTCTTGTCATAAGCATTAATTCTCAATTCATTCATTTCAACTAATCCGAAATATACTCTCTTCCAATTAGTCTGAATAATATTAGCCTCAATAGCTTGATTGTTCTTATCGATTATTTCAATTTTGTTTATTTCTGGATCATTAATAAAACCATATATTAAATGCCGTCTAACATTGTCATTAAAGTTAATTCTTGATTGATCTATTAATAATTTATTATCACTATACATTGCATTTGATGAACTCAGTTTCCATCCTTTAGCCTCATCACCCTCAAATATTGCCAAGCCAACACCAATATTTCCATTATCAAAAGGGGCTTTATATAAAATGAACGGTCTTTTCATTACGAAACCTTGATAAATTATTTCCTGTCCTTCTTTTTTATGTGTTTTATAAAACTCTTCTTCAATTGTCTTGCTTTTACATCCAGAAATAACAAGTGAAATAAATAATAGGATTAAAATAATTCTAAAACCTCTCATGTTCCCTCCCCTCCATGATTCAAGGTTATTTCAGATTCAGATAACGTCTTTTTTGCGGAATACGTATAATAGCCTTGTTAGACAGGTATCCTCACATACAATGAATATTGTTGTGCTAGCGTTTCTCGTTAGCGTAATGTACTTGGTTTGGATGAGGACACTATCTTCTAATCATCAACCTATTGCAGCCAGTAAATCATCCTTGTCGTCTTTTTTCAAAAGAGTCACATTGCTTTGTGTAACCCTAAATTTCCATAAGCTACTCACTCTTATATCATTCACCTTATAGTTCCAATCTTTGATAAGGGTAACTTCGTATGTTTCTTTATCAATCAATTTAACACTCGTTGTTAACTTTAAATTGGTTGTATTTCCATACATACCACCTATCGTGACCTTCATATTTCTGCTTCCATTTCGTTTTGGAAAATCAACAAATAAATGTGGGTCATTTAACTCATGTATCTTGGCTAAAGTATATTTTACGGCATCCGATTCACTAAACGAGTTACTGCAAGCTGCTGATACAAATAAGCTAATAACAGTAATAATATACAACGCAATTTTCATTTAGTTCATCCCTTTCCATACACTTTCACTTTTCTATATGTATGGACAGGACACTACATTTAACACATTTGCATGGAATATTCACTTTCTTCAAAGATGAATTATTTAACTATACTGCCCTTTACTTCAATGAAAATAAAAAAAGGAACTGCTCTTTAGTTGAGAAAGCTGCCTAATCATTTTTGTCGACATTACTCGTACAATCCACCAGGAGTCGATCCATCAGGAAGAACATAATGGAAGTAAATTCGTCTTTGTGCGTCTTTTCCCTTTGTATACCCCAAAGAAATATCTTCTATTTTTTCTTGTTTTAACCATTTAATATACAACTGGGCATTAAGGTCCCCATTCTCCAAACCTTTGATATCAAAATCTTGCACTTGATTGTATTTATAATTAGGTTTTGCAGAAATATCATATCTCCACCATACTTCCTGCTGTAAGTCATCCATAATGACTACTGATGGTTCTCCTAAAATATTTTTCACATAATTTTGATTCTGTCCCACATTTAATTTATATTGAATTAGCCATACCTTATGAGCATATTCATCGATCTGAGTTGGTTCTTTCATAATAGAAATAATGTTATCCATGGACGAATACTTAACACCTAATTCTAAGTTTTCTGCAATAAATCGAATAGGAAAATAGGCATGACCATTATAATTCAAAATTTTGTACTCGCTATCTAATTCCTTGCTTTGTCCATTGATTTCAAGTTTAGCTGGAAATAAGTACGCTTGTATCATGTCAGACGCATAAACAGCGGTTGTTGCGGTTAAACCAATGCCGCAAATTAGACCTAAAACAAACTTTTTCATACTCATCACTCCCAACATTCAGTTCTAAAAAATAAGACGAAGGGAACAAGTGAAAATTTTCCATTTATAACTTTCTTATACGCAAGCTATTTCAATAATCTGCCCTGTTAGTAGGGCAAATAAAATAGCTGCCGAAGCAGCCATTATTCAACTATCGTGCGTGGTTTTTAAAAGTGAATGTCATTAGTTATTTTCTACCAGGAACGGTCATCAATCCATTTTCATGCTCAATAAAAATCTTGCTGCAAGACGCTGTGCCTTTTGTAGGAGAACCTGGAATTGCATCAAATATACAAACTTGTTTCTGTACTTGATACTTATCATCAACTCGAACAACTGAATAATCTACTGAAGGCAATTCCATATTATCATCTTTATACTTCAAATCCACCGATACTTTGATATTTGCTGAATCTGAAATGTCCACTTTTCCCAATGAAAAAGCTATTAACGGGGTTACTCCACCAGCGTCACCTTCCTTAATAATGGCATTAAAATAATCTGTAACGATGCCCTTAGCAGATTCTTCAAGATTTTGTTGTTGCACCTTCTGTATTGGTCTGCTCGTTTTCTCTTCAAGCGACCTATTATCTTGTAACCCAGCTGCACTGACTATCCCAGCACAAGTAACTAAAAAAAGAACTGTCAGGATAGAAGCAAATTTAGAACTTTGTCTCATATAAAAACTCCTTTTTGTTAATTTAATTTTTCACAAACACCATGGCCCTTTTATCCTTTGTATTTATATTTTCTCAATACCTCTTTGTCTTTGTCTTTGTTTTGTCTCCTTCCAGTAAGTTTTAACTACTCAATTAGACGTTCAATGCTCACAAAAGTTCCATCATTTTACAAATTACACTTTACTGCCCGTTAGCACAATAGGCTTGCACGCGGCAGCCATTTTACGTTTGTTCAACTATAGTTCCCCGTTAGCTTAATTGCTTAATCAGGCTTACTCGGATTACTTCATCCCAAATTGGCCCACGGCGAACCTCTTGATAACCAATTTTTTTATTTAGCTCGATGACATGATTATTTGTTTCTTCTGTATGTGTATAAATTAAATTAACTTTATGATTTTGAGCTTCTTCCTCCAACTTGAGCTTTAGCTTAGTCGCTAATCCTAATCTTCGATAACTTGGATGAACCCATAATTGAAATATCTCGATAAACCGCCCATCAATTTGAAATAGGTTTCTGTCTAATTCGTTGTAAATTGTTTTCCACGGATACACGGAATCCCTATTTGCTATGGAATACATTATCATTGCAATTGGTTTGTTGGAAGCAGAATCCTCAATAACAAACACACCTTTATCTGAGTCAGTGAGAAATCCTTCTATTTTCTTACTATGTTCCTCTTTATTTTGTTCTGTCATATCAACTACATCCGAAAGTGTGTACCCATCATTTTTTAAATCAATTAGAACTAAAAACTCCTGGTCAGTTTTATTAGATTTTCGTATGTTTAGCATTCGTTCACCCCGCTATCGTTCTGCGCTCGCTTAAAGATTCGAAACATAAGAATTAATTTCTTGATTACTCGTTAAACGGTGTTATCCAAATCCTATATATCATCTTCCCATCCACTAAATCCTTTGAAGTATTAACACTAATCCTTACATTGTTGTTGCTAGCCCATTTTGGAAGGTGCTCGGCTAAATGCGCGAAAACTTTATCATCTGGAGTTGCATATCCTACGTTAACTCTTAGACCTCCTGCAAAGTCAGGATAAAGTGAATCAGCCCATTCATAAACTTCCCAAGTAGAGTCAAATATTCTACTTGCTTCCTTGTATTTCTCATTAATCCATTCAATGTCCATTCGGAATCCTCCTCAAAAGTATTATCCGTAACATTGAAAATACTTACCTTTGGTATTCGTGAATTGATTTAAGTATCCTTCTGTTACTTCAATGAAAATAGGAAGCAGATGTTGCGGCAATCTGCTCCCTGGTTATTCCACTATTGTTCTCTCTCCCGTTAGCCATCCATGCAGCGTAAGCGCCGCACCACAGATGATGAAAATGGGGTGAAAAATCTGTCAATACTGCTACTATGGCTGGGAGAGGAAGGTCGATGAACTATGGTGCCTTAGAGCCCATCCGTTAGTCTGACTCCAACGATCACGGTGCATCACAGATTGTCGCTCCCTTTTGGGAAGCACTCATGGGAGATTAATCCTACTCTGATTGTTGCACCAGCCTCTACTCTGATTTAGCCAAAGAGAGGATGTTTTTAAGATGGAAGTTGTCATTGAACGAGCATGCGGTATGGATATTCATAAGGACAACATTACAGCATGTATTCTCACTTCGAAGGGAAAGGAGATTCAAACGTTTTCAACGAAAACTGTATTTCTATTACAGCTCATCGATTGGATTAAACAACATGAATGTACTCATGTTGCGATGGAAAGCACAGGGGTATTTTGGAAGCCTATTGTCAATTTACTTGAAGCTGAAGGAATTGAATTTTTAGTGGTGAATGCTCAGCATATGAAAGCACTGCCTGGACGTAAAACAGATGTCAAAGATTCGGAATGGATTGCCAAGCTTCTTCGTCATGGACTCCTCAAAGCAAGTTTCATTCCAGATCGAAATCAACGGGAGCTTCGAGAACTTGTTCGGTACCGTCGCAGTATCATTGAAGAAAGAGCTAGACAAAACAACCGAATTCAAAAAGTGCTAGAAGGAGCAAATATTAAGCTTGGCTCAGTTGTGTCCGATATTATGGGCGTTTCTTCTCGTGATATGCTGCGTGCAATTGCAGATGGTGAAGATGATCCTGAAAAACTAGCGAACTTCGCTAGACGCACCATGAAGCGAAAAAAGGATGATCTTGAACTTGCTCTTCAGGGTTATGTGCACCCTCACCAACGCCTAATGATAAAAACCATTTTAACTCACATTGATTTCTTAAGTGAACAGATCGAGATGCTAGATCAAGAAGTCGCTACAAGGGTAACCCCATTCCATGACGACGTCGAACGTTTAGATTCGATTCCTGGTATAGCCACTCGAATGGCGGAACAAATCTTAGCGGAAATCGGGACGAATATAAAAAAGCAGTTTCCGAGCGCTGCGCATTTCTGCTCCTGGGCAGGACTCGTACCTGGACATAACGAAAGTGCAGGAAAGAGAAAATCTGTCAAAGCCAAAAATGGAAACAAATATCTGAAATCTGCCTTAGTTGAAGCAGCCCATTCTGTTGCAGCGTCAAGAAACTACCTCGGCGCCATGTATAGACGTACAGCAGCGCGAAAAGGAAAAAAACGAGCAGCCATCAATGTGGCTCATGCAATGTTAAGAATTGCCTACTATCTCTTAACTCGTAAGGAAATTTATGTTGACTTAGGTGAAGAATACTTTGACAAACAGAAGCAACAATCTATTGTAAAGTACGCGGTTCGACGACTAGAAAGCTTAGGTTATTCTGTGACCATTTCAGAAGTCTCTTAATTACTCAAAGATACCAATATGTTTTATTCCGGGCGCTTCACCCTTTTAAAAAAATGAATGAGCTGCGTCTTCTTTACTATTGTCTTTTTCAGTGACTGTAGTTTTAATTTTCATGGGAGTTCAGGATTTTCACCAACTGAATTGTTCCACTCTGCCATAGCTCAGTGTATTCCTTTTCGATTTTAAATCCATGCTTTTCATAGAATTGAACAGTTTGCTGATACACTGGCTTCGAGCTTGGCGGCACCGTTAAAGCAACAATTTTATTAAAGCCCATCTTCTTTACGTGTTCCAACAAATGCAATAACAATTTGGAACCGATCCCTTTGCGATGGTATCTCGGGTCAGTACCCATTAATGAAATAGAAATTGAGCCTTCTGCACTCTTAAAGACTATAAAAGATGTAACTTGTCCATCACTCTCAGCACACAATAAATCTTGAAACATTAAATCTTTACATGTGTCTTCTGCAACATCCTCTGTAAACCAAATACCAGTCAATGAATTTATTAATTGATTAATCTTTTGCGTAATAGGGTCACCAAATCTAGTAGGTCTCTCGTATAGATTTATTGAAAAATCCATCTTTTGCAATCCCCCTCTTCTCACAAAAAATCGTTATCATTTCATGTGACATTGTAACACATATCCAAGAAGAGAATCATTGCGTTAAACTGCCCGTTAGCGGGGTGAAGGGCTGCCACGCGGCCCTTCACTGTTTAGCTATCGTTTTCCGTTAGGTCAAAGAAATAAATTCATTCCAGGAGCGTCAGATGCTCTTGATTGAAATCCGAATTTTCATACACACCTCATTGGCATTTTTTATCGTGAATCATTGTTGGGAAGCTCTTCTATTGACTTGTAGATAAGTTTTTGTTTATTTGGTAATTCCATATCTCTATGAAAGTGACCAAAATACCACTTTTTATAAGATAAGCGTTCTTTTATTTGCTCAAGGTAATCACTTAACTGATCCTCATGAATACCAGTATTATTAGATTCATTTAGTATCAGCAAGGTCGATGTAGGACACATATGCGTGATTACGAAGTCAACCTCCCATTTATGCCGCTCTAGATTCTTAATTCCTTCATGGTACTCTTCTAGTGATGGCATCTCTTCTGGCCACCAATTAACATTCTCTTTTCGATACTCTTTGTCGTGAGATTGAGCTCCACCAAAAGTAAATATCTTGTATCCCTTAATAGTAAAAATCTGACCTCGCATTAAATGTATAATGCTTTCGCTTATTCGATGTACGTTTCCACCATTCCAATTCTCTACAGGGTAAGAATTAAGCAACTGGAAATTCTCATGATTTCCGTCAATAAATAAAGTACTAAAGTTTTTTCGAGCTAGCCATTTCCTCCAATATAATTCATCATTTTTATTGTCCCATACAAGTCCAAAATCTCCAGCAATTATTACGTAGTCATCTTTACTTAAATCTCTATTAATGGGAAATCGCTTGGAATTCAATTTACCAATATCTATATACCCATGAAGATCACCAGTTACGTACAACGTAATTCACTTCCTTGGAGAAATCTCAATTTAATAACTAACAGTTTATTCTCCACTCAACACGGGTTTCCTTTATTTGTAACTAAACTGCCCGTTAGCTTAATCCCCCCCCCCCCCCCCCCCCCCCCCGCTGCAACTAAATTGTTAATCATATGCTCTAACTCTAAACCACTCAGTAAAAAAACGTTCACCCAGAGCTAATGAGCGAACGTTTTTTTATTTCAATACTTTATTTGTCATTTCTAAACTTTATTGTCCATTTCAAAACCAATTTGTCATCCAACAAAGAAAAGAAGAAGGATTTGCTCCTTCTTCTAATTTCTAAGCTGATTCACAATGACATCCCAGATATCTCCCGCTATAGTGATCGGTACATCGGTGGTCTGAACAAGTCCGTTGCTCCAATTAACAGTAAACCGCATCGTATACGGCCCATTTGAAAGCGTAGTATCGAAATTCGTATTCAGCATTTCACCAGTGTAGTTAATGAGATCTGAAGAGGACATAGCAGCCGTATCATTGGTCTGTACTAGCGTCGCATTTACGCTTACTGGCTTTGTCGACGAAGTGCCCGTGTCAGTAACCTGAGCAGATAATTCAAAGGCTTCTCCTGCCCAGAAAACATTCGCAGTTCTGCTCTTTGAAGGAAACATCACATTCCATGACTGTCGGTACGCTTCCCACTGAGGAGTGTGTGTGACTTGTCCGGTTATGCTTAGTGGTAATGCAGTAAAGGTATACGTCTGCACATAGGTACCGCCCAAGCCATCGTCCAAATTCAGTCTCAAGGTATAGACTCCTTGATTCAGCGGTCCATACGTGAAAGTCCTTGTTGAGCCCGATGCCACATTGCTCCATGACATGATACTGGTGTAAGCTCCCGCATTGAAGCTGACATCCACAATCACGTTTATTGCATTGTTATCTGGGTCTGAAACATTCACCGTAAATGTTGGTGTGTCATGCTGATAGATCGGAGTAATAAAGGTAATATTACCTGTCGGTGGTCGGTTGATTAAGAACCACGTTTGCGGTGAAAAATTGGACCACACATACCCGTCAAATACTCTCACCCTAACACGCAGCTTCTGTCCAGTAGGCAAATCAGATGGCACTGTCCAGCTTCCTGTATTGGAGGTGGAGTCTTGAACCGTCACACCGCTATCCAACACCATTACAGTATTGTCTTCGTTAGTTACTTCGATTTGGAAATGGGAGAACACTGTTCCAACATCAGGGTCAGTCTGGTTCCACTCAAAGGTTGGCTTGGTTGTTGTGAATATGGTAGGCGCAGCTTGTGTGCCTGATGGGTTGGTCATGTTTGCACTTGGTGGACTATTTGAAGTCATCCAGCCAACAGTTGACCAATCAGACCACACACCACTTACAGCCTGCACTCTAACCTGTACCTTTAACTTGGCACCCAAAGGAGCATCAGCAGTCATGGTCCATGACGCCTGAGTTTTTGGGCGATCCGCAACGGGGACGCTGGTATCTCCACTAGAGAGCAGTGTTCCAGATTCGTTCCACACACGCACTTGTTGGTACACGATGGAGCCATTTTGTGGGTCCAGCTGGTTCCATGTAATTGTTGGTTTTAATGAAGCCATTGAAGAAGGATTTTCATACGTACCAGTCGGATATGTCAGGCTGACAGTAGGAGGAAGCACACTTCCAAGATAGCCATCATTACTCCACTGAGACCATGTTGTTTCATCCTTAACACGAACCTTGATATGCCATTTTGCATTAGTAGATCCAACCACATTGGTAGCAATGTAACTGTATGCAGCGGCTTTGGATGTAAAAGATTTTACTCCCGTACTGTAGTAGTCATATTCAACAGGACGACCCATCCAATCTGTAGTTATTTGGCCAATGTACACCTCATAAGCGGTGAACGTTGTATCAGGGTCTATATCATTCTGGCTCCACGAAATGGTTGGGTTACAACCGACACAAAAGAAGTCTGGTTTATCCACAGAACCACCAGGATAAGTTAATATTACCGTAGGTGGATTATTAGGACGAAGACCCACATCAATTATTTCAGTGGCTGGCCATGACCAGGCACCATACTCATCTTTAACTTGCAAGACAATTGTGTAGGTTCCTGAATCTTGTACGCGGTCCAGTTTTGAATTGATGACATTACCATCAGGGGTGATGTAATACCATTTTTCTTCGAAGATACCATGATTTGCTTCGTAGCCTGCGTCCATGCCTCCAGTACCTATATCGTAACGGTCTGGGTCGTAGCTATTAGCGGTATAGTTAACCACACCGTTTGGTTGCATAGCAGCAGTGAATACAGCTACCGGTCTACGATGCACTGTGATACTCTTCTTGAAGGTGTTGGAGTTCTTCCGGTAAGAGTCGAATAGCATGTTTGGATACTTGAAGATCGCCGCTGGATAAGGATCATCTTTTGCTCGCAAGGCTATATCCCATTTACCAACTCGATCGAAAGTAGGTTGCCCTGACGCAAAGCTTTGACCGCTCAATGGAGACAATCCCCCATTGTTCCTAAACATTGGTATGTGGGTGTAGGTCCAAGCGAATGAACCAGCAATTGGGTCAAGTTCAGGATCTTCGAACTTGATGTTGTCATACTTCAACTCAGCCTTACCGGAATCCTCGTCCAAGATGGCATAGTCGGCTGACCATAAATCAGCTTCAGCGTATGGCTTAGAGGTCATGGCACTGTATTGTACAAATGACTTATCAGAGAACGCACCGAACTTACCACTGGTTGGGAAACTGTTATCGACAATATCGCTAAAGTAATTAACCTTGTTGACCCACACATTCAATACATTTCCAGATGTTCTGATTTTGACGCTGTAGCTTTTACTGTCCTGAATGTTATATGGTGCGGAAGCGAGAACTGTCCTGCCACCGCTCACATATTTAGACAGATACATGCTTGTGCCATCAAACTCCAAAGCATAGCGATTTGCACCGTCTTGCATACGGAATGAATATCCGAATAAGTTAGTGTCTATTTTGTTTTGTTCTGTTTTGAAGTTGTAGGCGATATCCGCGTCATTCAAAACATTTGGTGAGATGAATTGACCATATTGGTACCGCTGAATGTTTACAGCAGCAGCTTCAGCTATCGGACCCTTATCAATCCAGTACACAGTGTCGCCATATGGTGGGCTGTTGTAGCCGGTGACCCACGAATGATACATGTAAGCTGACAGAAGTAATCCGTCGCCCATATATTCGCTAAAGGACATTTTGCTGACTGTTTGGGTTGCACTGGACATGAATCCTAGACTACCTTGTAATGTAGCGCTATTCCCACCTGTGCTGATGTTACTGCACTGATTGAAGATATTGGCAGCACATTTACCACCTTGGTAATTACCCCAAGCGTCTACGTGAAGATTAGCAGACATACCTGAGACCTGCGGACCACCCCATCCCCAGACGCCACCCGTTGTCATGTCAATCACATTATTGACAATGGAACGGCTATCGCCCCATGAACCACCAACAGTATACAACGTTTTTGATATGATGGTGTTATTGGCTGGATTGACGATCATGGTGTTGAGGTTGTCACGCCAGTCATAAGTCCAAGCAGCACTGAAATAAAGATTGTTACCACCAGTTCTAGCGCGCCAAACAACTTTGAAATTCTTGTCATACTTAGCAACATAAACACCAAGACCGAGTTCTGGAAAGAACCTAAGATTTCGGTCAGAGCTGTTGATGGCATTACCAGCAGAATCAACACATGTTTTGGTTTCGTAGAAATAGGTATTGCCCATGTTATCGCGGAAAGGCTGTTGATATTGTGCGTAAGAACAAGATGCAGTGTCGTACTGAGCAGGTGTATAGCTTCTTGGTGTGTCGGTATAAGGCCATTGTGCATACTTTTTCTCGTATACAGTTGGTACAGGTGGGTTGTTATTAGGAATCGTCCCAGCTTTTAGGATATTACCATAAAGGTCAACCTCATAATAACTGTCTCCGAAATATCCGTTAGGGCTGTAATAGCCAGCAGAATCCATAAGGATTAGGAGGTGGTCACCACTAGTTAGTGTAGCCTTAACGGTTGCACTTCCCCATTGCCCTGTAGAACCTGGGATATCGAAACAAGCTATTCTAGTGCCATCCAAAGCCTTGAAACTACACGCCATGGTGCTGTTAACACTAGTGATATAATCTTGATCGCTATCGCCTGACGTGTCGCGAGTATACTTGACCGGTGTTATCTTTGTGAATATCAGATATACCGTTTTCTCAGCAAGGTACGGCGCAGCAGCATTACTGATTGATTCTGACACCTGTCTAGTTGTTCCTGTGTTAGAGGAATTGACGTAGTACGGGACATCCTTCATAGAAGTCAACTGACTTCTCGGCACATTATTAATGTCTAAGGTGTAATCGTATGGGTTACCATCTAACCAGTAATGCTTGTACGAAAAGGTTGCGAAGCAGGAAGTGCAAGAAGTGGTGTCCTGAACATACTTGCCCTCATAACGACCAATTTTGTTTTTGTTTAACGCATAGAATTTATAAGACGGGTCCGAATAACTGGAAGACCCTGTGAAGTAAAGATGCACTTTGTCGGACGAAACGGGTGTTGCTCCGCTTACCCAACCAGCTGGTTGCCCATCTGGTCCAGGATAGAACAAAGGTTGTGAGTACCCAAAAGTTGGGGAGGTCATGGCTTTGTAGATGGATAACCCATTCCGGCCCAAACCATTGTCATTCAATGGAGCACTGAAAGAATCAACATCTCCGAGACCTGCCGGAGTACTTATTCGATTGACACCGAATATCTGAGATTCTTTACCTTTACCTGCCCCAGTTGCCAAAGTTTCATTATCATTCTGCCAATTGTAAGTCGGTAGCTTGCTTAACACACTGTTGGTGTTGGTCGCAACCAATGGCCAAGTAGCAAGGATGTCAGAAGCTTTGTAAACTGTTGGTGGATTCGGGTCTGGGTTCGGACCATTGCCTGAAAGATCGAACGATACTTCAGGCGCTTGGTTGATAACATCCATGATACCTGACTCGGCTTCAGCAAAAGCACCAAATTCTTCTACTGCACGAAGTTTGAATTTGTATTTACCGACTTTGGTTGGACTGAATGAATACTTATTAAGATCACCAGTGATTGATGTCCAAGATTCTTCATCCAGATTGCCATCATTGTCAGCATCATACTTGATATACCACAACACTTGCGTGATGTTGTCACCATCAGTGCTGTAGGACTCATTTAAAATATCATAGCCATCACCACGAATACCCAGTGAAGGTGCATTGATTTTGGCAATTGGTGGGTAATCAGGGTGGACGATAATATTACATGAACTGATGTTCTCGGACTCCAATCCGGATGAATCGTAAACCCTTTCCAATGTAACTGCGACAGTGATATCCGACATGGTATTGTTGGAATAAACAGGTAACTTATTAGTCCAGACATCTCTAGAATGATCGATTGTACGACCCATTGGGCTTCGGCTCTTGTCAGCATTGATTGCATTAGCAGCTAGTGGGTGATTTGCTTTCACCTCAGAAGGCGCAGTACATGCAGCAATTGGATTCGGTTTTACGACATTGATTGTCGCTGAGCGTCTGCCTGATTTTGCCCCGCGATTATCTGTTGCTGTGGCATAAACAGTGTGGTAACCTAGCACATCAGCTTTGATGTTACGATAGGTGTCACCATCGTATGCCAACTCACTAAACCCGTATCCTGTAGAAGTGTCCGCGAAACTTTTAATCCAAGGGTCAGTACTTCCCTTGAAATCCCAGTTGAAATAGAATCCATCGCCATCAGGATCGTATGGCTCATTAGGTGTTCTGGATTTGTCTAGCACGACACCTAAGTCAACAAAGTTGCCTACAACGATTTCATCAATTGTTGGGTAGTTGTTGGTGTTTCTGTTGGCGAACCAACCAGGAGTAAAGAATGGTGCAGCGTTATCAGTGTCAATGCTGATCGTAAAGGTCTGTGGCCCGACTACTTTGGAACCTCCGCAACTTGAAAAAATCTTCATAGTAACATTGACCACACCCTCACCCATACCTCTAGGATAGGGCGGTCCAGCAAAGCTACCAGTAGACGGTGAACTTGTGTTGCTGACACCATCAGCAATCAAACCATTTTGTTCGAAGATGAATCCGAACTTGTTCATGACACAAGCATTACCACTACCGTCAGTTCCTGTGACAGCCACACCAACAGGTGTTGCCCAGTTGTCGTCACCGTAAGTCATACTTGTTTTATCCAAGGTGAATGTACCGGTGATTGATTCTGGCACAGGTAAGGCAGCACAACTTAAAACTGGTGTAACGGTAACGGACTTGCTGTTGTCACCAGTATTACTCTCACCTGAAACGGTATCTACAAATATAGCCACGTTATACATGGAAGTACCTGCAAAGTTCTTGGTGAATGTTTCTGTTTTAGGCGTGCCCGAAGCTAACCCTGTATAGTTGAATGTTTGGTAAGTTGCGCCATCAATAACAACCCTGGCAGAGAAAGCTGTGGTGATGTCTGTGCCACCCGTATTAGAGAAACTGAAACTGAACGATGTTGAGCTGCCTGCTTGCACACAAGAAGGTGCGGTAATGGAAACACTGCTGATGTTAGGTGCATTAGGTGGTGTTTCATACTCAACTGTTACATTACCATCGTACTCATAGGTGAAACCTTGTAGATCCACGAGAAATGCGGTGTAGTAGGTAACAACTTTCGCACCATTTGCTGGAGAGTTGATCTCATACTCAGAATCAAAACCATCCACAAAGTTGGTGAATTTCTGCTGGAACAGGACACGGTATTCGCCAGCATCACTAGCATTTGATGTAACATCAACTACTGTTATGGCTGAGGATCTCGGTAGCCCTGTCTGCCCATTTGGCCCGATAATTGGGGTAACAGCAGTGTTTACAGTTGCTTTAGTTGCAGTAACGTTTGACACAACGGAATCAACAATCGAAACCCCTGCATCTGTCTTATACGGTTTGGAAGAATCCCTTGTGGCGCTCAAACTAAGCGTTTGTAGCTCCGGAAAGTCCGTGGAATCACAGCCTGGGAATTTTGGCATAAAATAACCACCAATTGACTCCGTTGGTGCGGAAGACCCCCTATGGTGTGTTGCAGGACCAAAGTTGGAGGGACCACAACTTATCTTAACCGAATTCCCACTCTTATCGAAAACGTCGGCATACCAGTTAGAGCCTTGTGAACCTCCTGGGATGTAACGATACCAAGCATAATACCCTTTCGCGGAACTATTATCTGTTGAAGCTACAGTGATCTGCGTCCCGCTATGAGTATCATTTACTGCCCCAGAATAATCTTTCACCCCAATGGCAGCAGGTGGTGTTATGTCTTCCCCATTATGTAGAATCCTCTTGATGACATTACCTGCAGGCACATTTGTAATGTTGACAGTGCCACCCGATAAGTAGTTGCTGGAGGCATAGTACTTGGTACCAATCTTCTCAGCACCACCAGCAGTGAAAGCTATAGATGAGGTCACAGTGCCGGGCGAGGCGGCCAATGCTCTTAGCTCCTCGCCCAAATACTGCGTAATGTTTGATTCCAAAGCCATCATAGCGAGAAGCGCAATGCTGACCATCCTAACACGTTTCTTTAATAATCCTAAATTCAAGTTAGACCACCCCTCTCACGATAAGCACCATTACGGTTGATATGTTTGCAACGATGTTATTGTGTGAGTCATATCCTTAACAGGTGGTTTGGCCGGAACAAAAATTTGAATGTCGATCCCTCTAGGAGCTTCAGCACCATCTTTTGGTAAAATAAAAGCCCCCATGTCTCCGAATCTGTTTTTAAATACCGAAGTCAAGGTATTTAAAGTTCCGTTATGAAATGCTTTTTCATCCGGTATCTTAAATCCAGTAAAACTCATCCCCAAACCATAGCGACCTGGGTAAGACTCGGTGTCATTATTAAACACAGTATGTGACTTAACCAAAATTACATAGCTTTTAGGGTAGTCTTTTACTAACGGCATTTCCTTACCAGAACGCTCTGTTTGATCGAACCAATGTAACTCATTGATATCACCCAGCAGATGACGGTTAGGGTCATTTGCATCTTCCATGTCAATAGCAACGACTTGATCAATTTCACCTTTGTACTTACCATCTGGTGTTGCGTAAGTTAACTTCTCAGGCAACCAAGTTAGACCCTCGTTTTGTTGTGCTGTAAACATAGGAATCATAGAGAACATATTAGTGCGTTTGAGTTGCAACTCAGCTTGTCCAATAGCCACCTTGTCAACAGGAAGTTTTTCACCATTGTTTAGTGTAAGAACACGTTCAACGATTGTAACAGACTGAGCACGTGTTGTTTTACCTTCAGGCGCTAGTTCCCCACCAGATAAACCTTGGATAAGACCTTTGTTTACTGCAGTATACATCACACCTTGATCATTAAGACTAACATGCTTTTGTTGCAAAGATGGGTCAGTTGAACGAACGGCAACTTTAGACATTTCAAGCCGCGTGATCGGGTTTTCCAAGAAAGAGGCCGTAATTGCTTCTTCACGAACCAAACCTTTTTCAACAGCTGCCTTGATGTAAGGCACGAACCATTGACTTCCTTCAGTTGAGCCAGACACTTTCAGCTCACTTGCGGTTACAATCATTTTAATGAACTCGGCGCCCGTCACATAGTTCTCTGGACGAAACGAGCCATCACTGTAACCATCAACATATTTTTTAGCAATAGCCGTTGCTACGGCTTTTTTAGCCCAATGATCTCGCATGTCTGCAAATCCAGTTGGGTTATCATCTGCCATTGTAGGCACTGCATTCATCAAAGATAAAAGCATTAACGAAGCAGATAGAGCAAGTTTCCTTTTCAAAATGAGTTTTCCCATGATCATTTCTCCTTTTTTTAAGATAAGATAGTTCAAACCATACCTCTTGAGGCATAAAGGGTTACTGAGAGGTGATCGTCTTCCGGAAAAGAAAAAAACCCTATGAGGCACGTCACCGACATGACAGAAAAAAACACTGTCATGTCATACGCTGCACCCATAGGGTCGCTTGCTTGCGGAAGGTAGTTCTGATCTGCCTACCATGATATCACAAGCAAAAACCATTTGCTACAGCGATTTTCGACATGATTTTTAATTTATTATTGTATATCTTAGAACCTTTATATAATGCAAATAAAAGGCTCCTATTTTCCGATTTCCATTAAGGAGCTACCCTAATTCCACCAACATATAATCCATCAATTCGGAAAAGCATTTTTTCCTGACATAATATCGATGTTCTACCCCAAATCCGAATACTAGAAAAAAGAAGAGAAGAAGGAGTTGATCCTTCTTCTAACTTCTAAGCTGATTCACAATTACGTCATAAATATTTCCCGCAATAGTGATCGGGACATCAGTGGTCTGAATGAGTCCATTATTCCATTGAACAGTAAATCGCATTGTATACGGTCCACTTGATAGTGTATGGACGAAATTCGTATTCAGCATCTCGCCGGTGTAATTAATCCGATTCGAAGAGGACATGGCAGCTGTATCATTGGTCTGCACGAGTCTTGCACTTACACTTACAGGCTTTGTAGCCGAAGAACCCGTATCCGTAACCTGAGCAGATAATTCAAAGGCCTCGCCGGCCCAGAATACATTTGCACCTCTGCTCTTCGTAGGGTACATCAAATTCCATGACTGTCGATAAGCTTCCCACTCCGGAGTGTGTGTGACTTGTCCGGTTATGCTTAGCGGTAATGCAGTAAAAGTGTACGTCTGCGAATATGTACCGCCTAACCCATCATCCAAAGTTAGTCTTAGGCTATAGGTTCCTTGATTCAGCGGTCCGTACGTGAAAGTTCTCGTCGAACCCGAAGCCACATTGCTCCACGACATCAAATTGGTGTATGCCCCGCCATTGAAACTGATATCCACCTTCACACTTAGTGCATTTCCATCCGGATCTGACACGTTCACAGTAAAAGTCGGAGTGTCGTTTTGATATATCGGCGTCGTGAATGTTATGTTACCACTTGGCGGACGGTTGATAAAGAACCACGTTGATGCTGAATATGGCGACCATGCATACCCGTCAAATACACGAACATGTACTTGAAGCGGCTGATTCGCCGGCATGTCTACAGTTGGAACCCAACCTTGCGTCGCCGACGCTGATCCTTGGAAATACTGCCCCGTGTCATAAATCACTGTTCCGCTACTATTCATTACTTGCAACTGGAAGTACGTAAATACCGTACCCGGATCTGGATCGGTTTGACTCCAAGTGAATCCTGGTCGCAACGTATTCACGATCGTCGGGCTCGCTGCGGATGCACCGGTTGGATAAGTCATTGTGGAACTTGGCGGACGGTTTGTAATGATCCATCCGATACTTGACCATGGACTCCATGCCCCGGCGTCGTCACTGATCATTACTTGCATTTGGTACTTGGCTCCAACAGCCAAAGCAGTGTCGAGTTGCCATGAACCACTCGCTGACGTCGTGCCTTGAGTGACGGTTCGATCGATGACCGTGTTCCCTAATTCGTCCTTCACCAAAATTCTCGCTTGCGTGAAAATGGTGCCTGGATCCGGATCACTCTGAGTCCAAGTAACGGTCGGTGTAAGTGAGCTTACGTAGTCTGGACTACTTTGCGTCCCAGTTGGGAAAGTCTGTACCACGTTTGGCGGATTGTTCGGAGGTGGTGTAAGAACAAATACTGAGGTCTCATGCCAATCGCTCCAAGCCCCATATTCATCTGCAACAGCTTCGCGCAAGGTATATGTCCCTTGTTTGCTAGGACGAGTGAGCATTCCACTTACAACATTTCCATCAGGGTCGGTATAACCATACATGCGTTGGTAAATACCGCGATTTGTAGCAAATTCGGCTTTTTCGGTCGAATAGTTAGTTGAGCTTAACCACCTGTCTGGGTCGTAGCCGCCTTCGTTCCAAGTTAGCGTGAAGTCTGCATTCTGGTTAACCGTGAAGAAGCTAATCGGTTTCCGATGAACGGCAACTAACTTGGTATCAGGGTCTGCGAAGCTTCGAAATGCGGCGTAAGTGTTATCGGGATATCGCTTTCCTACAGGTGCAGGATCGTCTGGTTCCGTAAAGCTGATTTTGAATATCCCAACCTTGTTAATACTCGCAATCGGAGAATTCACTTCCCTATCCACATACGAATTTGTTGCATTCGTATCTGACTTTCCATCCCCCGCATCGAGAAACTTCTGAGGTGTTGTATTGGTGTATGTCCATTTGCCGAGTTGCGGAATGGCGGGATCATTTTCTGGATCCGTAAAGTTCACATTGTACTGGATCGTTGAGTCGACAAGCACCACGTTATCAACAGTCGTGCTGTTGTTTGGATACTTTTCGATATGGAACCTCTTCATGAACAAGTTGGGTGCACTCGCAAATATGCCAACTTTACCACTAGAAAACTGTGAATCATAGACATCGATCAAAGGAACGCCGTTTACATATACAGTTATATGATTCTTATTTGCCTTGACCTTCAGATCGGAGTAGACTCCAGGTATTAACGGATTGGTTTGTTTGTCCAATTGTGTTCGTACTCCGTTAACGACCTTGTTTAGGACAACTCCCTGAGTGGTCAATTCAGCTTGATAATAGTTCTTATTATCTTGCGCACGGAAGGTTATTCCAGCACCATTTTGATCACTGAATGTAGTGTCTGTATACTTAACAGAAACATACATAGAACCATCTGCCAGAGTCTGCGAGTTATCAACGACGTTACCATAACTGAACTTGCCGTCACTAGTACTAGAGCCAGAGAAAGTAAACTTACGACTCGAGTAACAGAAGTTATCAAAGCTACCATCACTTTCATCATCACTGCTCCACCGGAAATAACCCTCACCATCGCCAGTCAGGATAGTTTGGATATCCCCACCCCAAGTACTACACCTATCCGATTTTGCAAAGTTTTCAAACATCGGGGACTCCATAAGCTTGTCTCCCGTTAACACGTCATAAACCCTCATAGAGATAGCAGAAAATGTTTGCTCCCATGTGTACGGTGGTACAATTTTCCGCACATAACCAGTAAGTGGGAGTACAAACTTACCGTCAGAAGTCAATACCCCTGTAGTACGGAAGTACTGATTGTTATCACTATCACTGTTATACGCTGCGCCCTGAATCTCTAAAACAATCTGCCCAGTTTTTATGTTATACAAGGTGTGCATAATTACATAGTTATAGCAGGTACTACTATCGTCACTTCCACAGTTATAACTAGAAACCGTCTTGATTCTTTGATAGTAAACAACATCTTGATAGGATTTTTCAAACATGTTGTTGTAGATCTGCCCATAACCATACCCGTTGGCAGGATATTGATTCACACCCTTCAACCCAGAATAGTCAAAGCCAGGCACCTGCCCAATATATGCCCCTGTATCGTTATCGTATATTCCATCACTGGTAATCAATCTCTTGTTATCAGCAGTGTGGTACACGATATCCAAATATGGTGAAGAAGTCATTACAGACCAGTAACAACAACCGCTATCGTAGTTGATATAGGTCTTGGCACCTGTCCACAGGGCTGTCCCACCATCAGGACTATACTTTTGTAGGTTACAGCTGAAGCTATCTATATAGGTAGTGTTCCCGTTATCATCCTGACCATAACCAACCTTCGAGGAAGTACACTTAAAGGCGTAGAAGTTACCTGCCTTATCTCGTTTCTGGTTGATGGCCGTAGGAACAGTGGACTTGACACCATTGTTGATAAAGTTAAACGGTGGTGTGTCTACTGGCTTTGGAGGTACCGGAGCAGGACTTACCCAACCCGCTGGAGGTGCGTTATCAGGTACCATCCAGAAGGCATATTGCCCAGCTTGATGTGCTCCCTGATAAGGTCCACTTGTTGTTTGATATGGCACATAGTTTCCTGAGGCAACGTTGGAAAGCTTGAATAGCGGTCGGTAACAGTTCCCATTGATGGGCATCTCCAGTAATCACTACTGCAGCTGCGTGGGTGATTGTAACTACGCATCCACAACATGTCCGCCACAGGATTGACATGGGCTTCCCAAATACGAGTAGAGTCGGTACTGGACATTGTTCTAGCGGTATTGGTTCTTGCATCGAAGACACTAAAATAATAGCCATATGGTGTCCAACAAGCACTAGAACACATGAAAGAACCGTCGGTAGCAAACCTATACCAAGAATCCTTCGAGCCCCTCTCACCCATCGGTACATATGTCTGACCACGAGTTCCCCAAACATACTCATACATGTCATAACCTGTTGTGGCCATACTGAATGTCCCATTAGTTGGTACAGAGTACAGACTGTAAGACCTAGCAGGCGCAGCTAACGCTTTTTCAGTTGGGTCATAATACATCCCAGCAAGGCGATTAGCACTGTAGGCATCGTCAACTTTAAATCTGGAAGTGTCGGTCAGCAATTCCTGCATGTTGTAATTCACACCCTCTACAACGGGTGGGGCGGGCATATCGCCTTTTACATCAATTGCTAATGTTGGCTGCTGATTCACTACGGTGAAAAGGAATTCTTTTGTTGCTGATTTACCCCAATCCTCTTCAACATAAATCTTCAATTTACAAGAAGACAGTACAGTAGGAGTAAATGTGAAATTACCACTACCATCTGGTGTGACGGTGGTCACAGGATCGTCGGTATAGACACCATTCAAATTTGTATCGCAAGTAATGGTATTCACATGCTTAACAATAGTATCACCATCAGGACTGAATGAACTGTCGTGCATATTCATCGCGATGCCCCGCAGACCTTTAGATGCTAAGCTTGCATCTGCTATAGGCGGAAGATCAGGCAAAACGTTGAGCGTTGCATTTGCAGGAGAAAGCGATCTTAGTCCCGCGCTGTCTGTGACATCCAGCTTAATCGAGTAATTTCCTGCGCTTGGATAAACTGCTTGCTTTGTATTATGCCAATCATAACCTGTAATGGAACGCTTCATAGGACTCCAACTGCTTGCGCCGCTGATGTCTGGGCTGAATGGTCTACCCTCTACAACCTTCGGTGGCAATGTAATCGCCGGAATCGGATTCGGCTCCATGACGGTCACGCTGGCCTTACTCATTGATGTGTTGCCACAAAGGTCCGTAGCGTAAACATCAATTGAGTGCGTACCATCTTCTGCACTCGTCAATCGCATGGAGAATGGGAAGGAATACCTTTCTTCATACTCCCAAGGATCGTAATCATCAACGTATTTTTTGAGCCATGAATCCTTGGCAGCAGCTCCGCTCCAGTCCCAATAGAAGTAATACGGGTCACCATCAGGATCTCTCGGAGTCGCCGGGTCAGATATTGTATCTTGTATGATTTGTACATCCAACCAATCTCCTGGGAATGCCGTGTCTACTGCATAAGGCATTGAGCTTGCTCCATGGTAAACAAATCCCGCTTTAAACTGAGGAGCATTATTGGAAGGTGTACATGATACTGGCTTTGTAACTTCAAACGACTTCGGTCCTGCTGTTGCCTGCCCGCCACAAGTCGATGTGACTTTTAGCGTTACTGTGACAGTACCTACCGATAGCCATTTCGGTTGAGGCGTAAACCCACCAATATCAAATGAGAAGGCAGATGTCGATTTTTTGACCTCACTGTTCCCATTCTGTGTTATCGTATACGCTACCTCTTGGATGGAGCAGCCGCTTCCTCCAGAAACCGAGATATTGTTAGCTTGAATCCCGTTTTTATCACCGAATGGAATCGACGGCTTTTGGACAATAAAATCCGCCGTTACCGTTTCTGGAGACATACACGTCGACTTAGCCGTGAACATAAAGCTCTGGATATTGTCAGAAGTATTGCTTTCCCCCGGAAGGGAATCTACGATCAGCGTGAATGACTTCGTCGTCGCAGCTGAAAAGGTGTAAGTGAAGCTCCCTGTCGCCTTCTGTCCTGCCCTAAGCCCGGAACCATAAGTGAAATCTTGCAGAGGACTTCCATCTACTCTAACATGGGCTGTAATCGTAGAATTAATGTCCTGGGTCCCATAGTTCTGGAAAGAGAAGTTGAATGTTTCAGCAGTGCCAGGTGTAAAGCAAGAATTTGCTGATGTTACGGCTAAATTTCCAAGGTCTGCTGTAGTCGGTGCCGGCGCAAATGTGACATTCACTTTAGGACGATAACGGTATGTTGTCCCCTCTAAGTCCACCGTAAAGGCATAGTAGTATACCATCACTGCGGCCCCATTTGCTGGCGAATTCAGTTGCTTGGAGTAGTAACTCGCCTGGTTGAAGTCAACGACAGCATCGATGTTATAGTGATCTGAATCGCCCCCACTTGCAACCGTAAAACTCGGAATCGTGGATGGCATCGTGTACCCGGAATCTACTCCCGCCGGACCATCAATAGGTTTAGCGGTATCTAGGCTTTTGTCGATTGCACGGACGGAAGATGAAGCAACCGCCGTAGAATGGATATACGTAGAACCTAAATAGTATGCCTTATTCCTAGCAGCCACTAATTGAAGGGACTTTCCAAAGCTGCTTGATGTAAACCCGGGATACGCTGGCAATCCTGTCCCGTCACTATCAATGGTGTCGGGATCAGAGGGATAGGCTGACGGTTTTGACTTCACCTTTTGCGAGGAACCGTCTGAAAAATTTAAATCGGCGTACCAATATGGCGAGCGAGGGTCGTTCTTTATGTATCTGTACCACGCCCAATAGCCTTGCTCCGAGTTGTTACCTATTGACGATACAGTTTGCGGAAGACCCGGAACAATAGCCTTGCCTGTCCAAGTCGATTGACCCTTCCAATTGCTAGATGAGCCTAGCTCTGGGGATACCGTTCCAGTCGTCCCGTCAACTTGTGTTACCGTAACGTTATCGATGACATACCCAACAGGTGCTGTAATGCTAAAGTTATCAGTCGCCAGCGTCGGTGTAGCATCAAACATTTCACTTCCTACTGTATATCCCGAAGACGATGTATATTGAACGTCAACCGTAGACTGCGGTGGTGTCGTTGCTGCCTCGGCTGATGAGAACTTACTAATAACGGACAGCAGCGCCCCCAGAAATAACAGAATTGCAATAAATGTTAGTGAGATGTATGGAAATTTCTTTCTCAATTTCTTCATATCTTCACCTCCTTTTGATTCCCAATCCCACTTGGATTGATCACTTACGTTGGCAAATGGTCAATCCAAGGAGGACTGATCCTCCCTAGTTGAGCTTGTTAATTTGTAAAAAGGGCACCAAAAATTACTTTCACTTCTGGCATGGATTCGCGGGTCGGTACGTTCATATCAATAGTGAATCGACCACTCCTTGATTGCAGTCCACTTTTCGGGATAACGTAAGCCGGCAAATCAGAAGGAGTTTTTCGGTAAACCACTGCAAGTGAGTTTAGTGTCCCATCTTTTAACGCAGTCTGATCTGGTGAACTAAACCCATGAATGCTAATACGAGGTATTTTAGCCACGTACTTGTCCGTATCCTCATTTACTTCGTTATGCATATTAAAGAATAAAACATAACTATCGGGGTAGTCCTTAACGAACGGATCCTTTCCCGGCCCCTTATTTGCTAACCAACGTAAGGAATTGAAATCCCCCAAAAGTGAACGGTGGGGATCGTTCGGGTCCGCCAAATCGATAAGGATTAGGCTGTCGATCACTCCCTTATACTTTCCATCAGAACTTGCAATAAAGAGATTAGTAGGATCCCATTTGGTTGTTTGATCACCGCCAAAAATGCTTGGTGCCATGGAGAAAATATTTGTTTTCTTTAGCGCAATTTCGGCATTGCTTGCAGCATACTTGTCAGTAGGGAGCTTTTCTCCCGCTTGTACCCTTAATATGCGTTCGATGATCGTTACGCTTTGTGCTCGAGTCGTGGTTTTCTCTGGTCCGAGTTCCCCGTTGATTAGGCCTTGAATCAGACCTTTCTTTACGGCGTTGTACATAACAGAAACATCATCCATCCTCAAGACTGGATTCTGCAACGTTTTATCGGTTGCACGCAAGGACAATTTTGACATATCAACGCGACTAATCTCTTGATTCATTTCATTAATATCAAAGTCTCCACTTTGATAAATCCCTGCAGTTTTCGCTGCATTCACATAGGGCACATACCACATTCCACCATTTGTCGTCGCTGTTACAGGTAATTTCATGGCCGTTACGACCATTTTAATGAATTCGCCCCGGCTTAAGTTAAAATCCGGTTTAAAGGAATGATCCTCATAGCCATCTACATATCCTTTGTTTACGGCACTCAAGATGGAATCCTTTGCCCAATGATCAGATATGTCTACGAGATCAACCTTTGCTTGCGTTGAGTTCGCAACTGCTATTTGATCGCCTCCGCTTGCCTTACAACCTGAAGCAGCCATCACACTAAATGCAGCTCCAATGAGAAAAGCCTTTTTCCATATCATCATAATCAACTCACTTTTCATATGAATTTCAGCCCGCCTCTTCTCGCTAATTGCCAAAAGAAAAAACCCTATGAGGCGCGTCTTTGACAGACAGAAAAATTCTGTCATGGCATACGCTGCACCCATAGGGTCGCTTGCTTGCGGAAGGTAGTACTGATCTACCCTAAATGATATCACATGCAAATCCCATTTGGTACAACGATTTTGGACACGCTCTGCCATTTTTTATTCTGAACTTGCTTTTGAAACTGACAAAACTGTATATCTTAGAGCCTCTACATATTGCAAGTAAAAGGCTCCTATTTTTCCGATTTCCATTTGTTCAAGTACAAACTCTTTTGGTAAGGATTCTTTATAGGATCGTTTCTCCGTCATGGCATCATATACGTCGCATACAGCCACGATCTTGGATAATGCATCTTCCGGAATAATCTGTTTTGGATAACCACATCCATCTTCTCTCTCATGATGGCCTTCTATGGCGGATATGATATTTTGCTCGTAGCCGTTATCTTTCAAAATCTGCACTCCAAATTCAACATGTTTCTGTATAAACTGGTACTCAGATTCCATCAACTTGCCTTTCTTGGAAAGAATATGATCAGGTATATTCATTTTTCCTACATCGTGAAGTAGACCTGACCGTAACGCAGAGATGCTTTGATCATGATCCATTCCAATCATCTGTGCAACCTGGAAGCAGAGCTGTGAAACGCGAAGAGAATGGTAGTAAGTCTCTGCGTGATGTTTCCTTAGCCGTTCTAATATGAGATAGTCAGCCATCCTTTCACCGCCCGATATCCAATTTTATTTTATCCGGGATGCTTTTAACACGATGTCGTTATCGGAACCGGACGTTTGCTACACTACTAATGACAATTGGCTCTTGTCTTCCAAAGCCAATTAAATTTTGACGAATTTCTACAATAGCCACAACCGATGGACCGTAGATTGTAACATCTATGTTTCTGGTAACCTGCGCCGATGTTCCGCCATTTGCTATGATCGACCGATGAATGACAAATGGATAACTTGGATTCGTTACAAATTCAATCCAATGAACAACCGGCGCCTGGCTTAAATAGCTCCCTGCGACAGGAATGTTCGTAGAATCGAGCCGCATATTAAGACGTAAGTATTTATAAAAACTGTTTGTACCTGCCGTGGTGTTATAGACAAGAAGTCCCTTTGCTGCTTGTACTGGATCTATATCTAAAGATGCGGCGTGAGTTGCATGATCTATAAGGGGCTTAGTTTTGTCAGTGATAACCGTTTGGAGCATCCAGTTCACGATAACCACCCACATCCATACAATTGCTAATATAGCAAGAAGGGAAAACAATAAGATATGTACGCCACCGCGCTGCTCGCGAAATAAAACTTGGTTTCGCCGGCGAAGTGCAGTCAGCCAATTCAACTTAATTCCCTCCTCATCAATTGTATGCTTCGCTTCTACCGTAAAGGGTTATTACATAATAACCTTCGTTGGTAGAGCTACTCCCCGAACCTCGAATTGCAGCCAGCATTTTAGTCAAATTAGGAGCAGGGTATTTTAAGGTTAGTGTAATGGTAGGATCTGCGGCGTCCCTTAGAACTTTCGTCGATGTACTGCCTGTATAAGATGGGTAACTTGTTCCTCCAACTGTAACTGCCCCTAACCCCAATGCATTTAGACGCGCATTTGTATTGGTTATGACTGATGGACTTACGTGTCCTACTACTTCGGCCTCTTTCAAAGCGTGGTTAGCAATCATATGCATATGATCGAGCCGCATTGCGTAAACAAAAAAGGGCACGATCGCAAAGCATAAAAATAAAAGGATGGGCATTACAAGCAAGGTCACAAGGAGACTCGCAATGCCCCTTTCGTTAGTAAGAACTCGGATAAATCTGCTCTTTGTCATACATCCATCACTTCTGTCCTGTTTTCTAATTGGTATTATAGTCAAAACCTCGGGCTTTATTGGTAATCTGACTATGGCCATTCTGGAGATCTTGTACGATGCCACCATTACCAAGGAAAATGAAAATCCCAATTCCGAAAATAAACGTGCACAATAATAGAGTAATAATGAGTTTTGACATAGCTTAGGGGGCCGTGGCCGTCGCTACACCCGTGGTAGTATTC
Organism: Paenibacillus sp. V4I7; assembly: GCF_030817275.1. Classification (NCBI taxonomy): domain Bacteria; kingdom Bacillati; phylum Bacillota; class Bacilli; order Caryophanales; family Paenibacillaceae; genus Paenibacillus; species Paenibacillus sp. V4I7. The sequence continues at coordinate 39,772 of NZ_JAUSZD010000001.1, forward strand.
ACGGTTGCTCCGGTAACGGACGTATTTATATTTCCTGATTTCGTTACTGCTGCAGGGGCAACCCTCGTCCCCCCAACATACAATCCAACTCCGGCTAGCAATGCACATACCAACAAAGTTACAACAAGCTTTGTCAAATAAATCCCCTCCATTTAGTTATGAAAATTATTAGAAACATTAAGTACTAAGTCGGGGAACAATTAAGGCGCTGTTCCTGTAAACGTTCCAGTTGTGGCGTTAACTGAAGAACCTGTGACAGCGGTATTAATACCACCAGATTTCGTTACTGCTGCAGGGGCAACCCTTGTCCCTCCAACATACAATGCGACTCCGGCAAGCAGTGCACATACTAACAAAGTTACGACAAGTTTAGTCATTGAAAACTCCTCCATTTAGATAAGAATAAATTCATATTAAAAATGCTTGGTATTCGGATTATGTGGTAGAAATAATTTAAGCACGTTCTCAAGAACAATCAAGGTGCTGTTCCTGTGAAAGTTCCAGTAGTTTCGTCTACTGAAGATCCTGTGACAGCAGTATTTATACCGCCGGATTTCGTTACTGCTGCAGGGGCAACCCTCGTCCCTCCAACATACAAAGCGACTCCTGCAAGCAATGCACAGACCAAAAGAGTAACCACGAGTTTAGTCATTAATAATTCCTCCTATGGAATTGTTTAATTTGCTTTGCGATTTGCCATTGGAAGGCTTAGTTAAACGCGTTCTGAATATTTGTACGCTGAGTAGTGCCGGCTGTTCCAGTAGCAGGTAAGATCTGTGAGCCGAACACATACATTGAAACACCCATAAGGAGTGCGCATACAAGCAACGTAACAAGAAGCTTTGTCATGATGAAAGGACCTCCTAAGGAGTTGTAAAACTCGTCATAATTTGAGTGCTAATGGAGGTAAGCCACGGATATAAAAATAAGACTACATCAATTCCAAAAGGAATCATGATATAAAAGCTAATAAATACTGGCGCGTTCTCAATGCGACGATTAACATCAGATTCCAGAGTAGCATCTATGTTTTCGGCCTCATTTTTCAGAACTTCGACAATCTCTTTAGCTTCCGTTTCGCTTAGCGATATTAGGGCATTCACGAGAGGATATACCTCCGAGATGCCAACGGAATCTTTAAAGCGTTCAATAGCAGCCCTTTGATTGTTACCCCATGCAGCAGCCATTTCTTGAATGTGCGGCTTAAGCAGTTTTAGAGGTCTGCTTGCCATAAGGAAGGTTTCTCTTATGTCCGACTTTTCATTGACACAGAGTTGCAACCTTTGAGATAACTTAGCGATCTCAATTAGGTACTCTGTCTTTTTCCCATTTGCTGAGACCATTACGAGTACAAATGGAAGCCAATATCCAAGTAATCCCGCAGCCAGTAGGAGAAGAAGTATGAAGAAATACGCTCCAAGATTTAGATTTAGTAGTACGTTTATACTTCTCACTTGTGACATAAAGGCAAACAATGTAAATATGGTAGCCATACTCCAACGAACAAGCTGAAACCACGAATGCGTCAAAGTGTGTGGAAGACCTGCTAGTCTTGCTCTCTCATAGTAATTGCGGACCTTTAAGGGCATTTCCTCATCATCAGCTAATCTTTGATAAAACGACTGTGCTTCTTCTGTTTTTCTTAAGTCTTCGAGCAATCTTGCAAGACGGCTGTTACGGGTAAACCGAATATTAGATACAATCGGCAACCAGAAGAACAAGGCACCTGCTCCAAAACAGATTATTAAGATCCCCTTAAATCCGTAATTCCAGAAATAATACCAAAAATCCAAGCGCTCCCCCCCTTGCTAGAATCGCTTACGTCCTGATTTAAGTACCATGATCATGGATCCCATCAGAACGACTAACGTAAGGACCATAAGGAATTTACCGAATGGTTCCAAGAAATAGTGCTTAAAATTAGGCGGATCAGCAATAACGTTAAAAAGGACGATACCAAACGCAGCAAGCACTAGGAACACTGTACCGATACGATATACCGTAATCATTGCGAGCCGATTCTCCTCATTTTTCTTTGACGTCAGCATATCCTTCACTAACTTTTGAAGAGCCCCCGTTACATTAACACCTCGCGTAATCCCAATAAGGAGGATGTCTACTAGATCATCAGCCCAGTGGTTGTCTAAGCGCTCCGCAAATTCATAAAGGGCATCTTTAATTGGTTTAATGCGAAGGGAGAGCTCGAGTCTCTTCCATTCGGCACGAACATCTGCGTGCATGGTAGGACCTGCTTTTGAAGCAAGTTCTGCCATCGTGATGCGAGGCCGATAATGACCGATCAAGTTTTGCACAAGTGCAATCATACGAAGTGCAATGCGATGCCTCTTGCGCTGTAATCGAAAGCGAATATAAAAATAAGGGAATGAAGCGAATAATATTCCTGTACATAAACTCAAGAACACTGGATTCGTTGAAGCTATCCGATCGGTACCGGTAGCGTAGGCCTGTTGCAGAAGATAAATCGCCCCGGTCGATCCAAATCCGCCAACCAACAAGCCCACAAGCATAATCGAAAGTACAACTTCTACACTCGTCTTGATTTCTGCAATCTCCATTTCAACAGCGAAGCGATCGACGAGCGGTATCTTCCGAAAAGATATTTTTATTTCCTTTTCCGGATCGCCAAGACTCCTGAATCTTCTTCTTTTTTGAATAGCAGCGGCAATTTTTTGAAGAACCGGAATAGCAATCATTACCGTTCCAATAATCCACAAAGAAATGAATAGTCCCTTTGCGAACCCAGATACAAGCATTGGAGAAAAAAGATTACTCATCATGTCCTACTCCCAGAATCCGAGCTCTTTAAACTCGCTCGGATTCGCACCATTGGCAATCATATGGTCCATGAGGGGACGGCTAATTTTGTGCCCCGTTAGTTTCCACTCCCGGTTAAGGTAATCCCATTCGATCAAAGGCCTGACCTGAACTTTCTCTTCATCATCCACTGAAAGTTCTGTGATCTCTGTAGCGATTCTGTAATTCTGACCATCTATCTTTACCAGTCGTAGGAATATAATAATATTGAAAGCTCGAGCAATCCGTTTTTTTGCATCCTCTGTATCATGAATACGACCGTCTTGCTTCATCATATCAATGACGTCACTGACAAATGATTCACGATACTTGGTATGCATTGTCGCCATGACGTCATGTCCACGTAGAGCTCCCTGTATGGCCTGATTAATTTCCGCCCCCCGCCCCTCGCCGAGCACAACCCAGTGCGGAGACATGACAAGTAAAGGTTTAAAAGCTTCCTCCATGGTGAGGCCAATATCATCAACTTTGCGTACACCTAGGATGCTTCGAATTCCCTTCAACCTTCTTCTAAGGGCAATTTCAAAATCAGATTCCAAAGTCCTGATACGCTCCTGCTCAGGGATTTCCTGACAAAGACCAAACAAGAAAGTAGTCTTACCTGTATTTGTAGAACCCCCGATCAACATACAAGCGTGATAACGAACAAAAAGTTTTAGCAATTTTACCATCTTGGAATTGATCGTTCGGTACTCCACCGATGAGAGCATTTCAAGAGTGACATCACGAACAATAAAATTCCGAATATGTATGGCTGGCACATCCGAGTATGGCGCTCTTGACATAACAAGCCTCGACCCGTTCCATAAATACGACTGTACCCACGGAGCGTTTTCATTTATCGGCTTTTTCCCACATAGAGCAAGTCGATCTTGTAAGATAAGGACCTCTTCGGTGGAATTGAACTTTCGCTTGGTATAGGGGATCGTTTCCCCTTTCATAATGAGGAAAATATCCTTATCAATGACTTGAATTTCTTCGACACCTGGAAGATCCTTTAAATCTTCAATAAGACTAGCTCCACATGTTTGAGCAAAAATACTTTCGGTTGCGTTCATTCCTTCTATTAAAGTATCAGGATCCATTTCAATCCGATACTCCATAATGAGCGTATCGATAACTGCTTTCATCCGGTCTTTTGCACTGATCTCACCAAGGCCCGCCGCAAGGATGTCTCGATATAATTCTTGATCCTTCTGCTGCCGATCCATTAAATGCTTATGGACTATCTCTACAGCTTGAGATAAAGGAATGCGTCGTCCCTCTCCAAGATGAATGAGACGAAGGGATGAACTCGCTTGTTCTTTTGCCTTCGCTTGTCGAATATCTTGCAGATGTTTATATGAATCGAAGGCAATACGCGGTTTCATTTTCATCACAGTTTCCGTCACAATAGTCACCCCCTATTCTGGAATATTTTACGAAAGAAGCCAGGCTGCTTTTGCTCAGAAGCGGCAGCGACAAAGTCCGTACTATTACTATCTGCAATCGTTGAGGCCAGTTGATTAATTGCTTGGTTAAAGGAATCGATCTGCGAATCAGCTTGTAAGTATAGAGGGATACCATCGTGAATGGATTTAACACCCAATCCACCACCCACGTTCGGGATCTTCCCTGCTACATCCATGTCGAGATAGTTAATCATATCTTCGAGCTTATCATTTTCTTGTAGCCGGTTAATCACAAGCTTAAAGTCTTTTGAACTTAAACCACATAGTCGCCAGTAGCATTCCAACCATTCTTTCCAGCTGATCCGGTACGATGTATAAATCGGTTGAGAAACCAACCATCTCTCATCCGCATATCTAACACCACATATCGTGGCTGCATTATCTGCAAAGGAACTGACATCCATGATCGTAATATGAAAAGTCTGTCTAGCGACGCTCATTAGGTGATAAATCATCTCCGGTGTCACATCAGAGGCCGTTTCCCTACGGTGGCTGCCTGGCAAAACATAAAGATTAGAAAACTTTTTATGTACGACAGATGCAGCTTCTAAAGAGGATGGGTCCAGCGTACCCGACTGCAGCTTTGCTCGTATTTGAAAATTACTTTTAATCCGATCCGAAATGTTTAAGTGAGATCGCAATGAGGGGTTTTTCAGATTCCCGTCGATTAATCCCACACGTAATTTTGTTTTCGAAGCAATAGCAAGGGCCGTATTCATTGCGACCGTCGAGGCGCCGTCCGCCGCAGCTGCTGGCAATACTGAAATAAATTTGCCGCCTTCAACGTGTTGATCTTGACTTCGTTCAAACCCGAGTATGTTTTTGGCAAATTCATAAGCTGTCTTTTCAGATGAAATTTGTGCTGGAAGAATAGTGAAATCGTAATCCAACGCCAACTTCTCGATAATTGATATCATCGCTGAATCGTACGTAACCGTGTCTAATGTGATGTAAACCAGCGCACCTGTTGACGCACGCTTAATTTCATCAACCCATACCCATGGATACAGATCGGTGAATAGACCGGCATCAGCACAAACGACATCATAATTATTTGCAAGGTGGAATAAAAATTCGTCTTTTTGATCAACAATCTGAAATTCCATACCTTCTTTTCGATATTCCAGAAGCCTTTCCATTGCCTCTTGTTGCTTGATACCTATTAGAACTCTCATTTACGTACCTCCGTAGCTGTAGGTGTTACTGGCGGAGTTGATGACTGAGGCTGTTGGGCACTAGAATTGCTCCCTTTAACTTCCGTATCTTTAAGATTGCTCTTTACCGTAACTTCTCCCTTATTTTGTTTCGAAAAGGCATCCGCCCTCTGCAACTCTAGGAAGGAATCCGTAACTTTAGCCGGTGGCATGTCACGTTTATTTAGGTTTGGTAACGCGAGTTTTATTTTCCCGCCAATTGAACCAAGTGCGTACGCACTGTAAGTGTCATCGTTCATGATGTATGTATTCGTTTCGGGCTTTCCTGTTGATTTTGCACGACTATTCGCGAGTTGGTCGGAGTCACTTTGAACCAGGTTTTCCAACGCATTAACGTCCCAAACCTCAACTCCCTCTGCGGTCTTGATCGATGTAACTCGAAGCCCTTCAATGATCTTTACAGCACCTATCGTTTCCAACCCGTTTGGAGTCCGGATCAACTTTGGACTATCAAACTCAACCCAAACATCTACCGAATCTCCGAGGCGGACCATATTATTAACGTTCGTCGTGACATCCGTCTTAAAACTGTAATAACGTTCGCCTTCCCTCGGAACATAACCCGGAGTACCGACTTTCCATGATGCAATTTCCTCGTTCTCCCCAACAGGCACGAGTACTTCCTTGCCTAGGAGATCCTTTGAATCAATGATTGCTTCTTTGACGTGAGCGGCCTCGGGTATGGATACTTGTCGCAGCATGGATGCTTCGATGATTTCCCCTGACTTGAGCAACCGAGTTGGCTTAACCGTAATTGTAGAGGTGAATTTGACCTCTGTTAATTTGGAAAAATATAGATTGCCAACGACAGAAATCGCCATAAGGGCTACTCCCGAAGCCCCAATAATTACTTTCCGCAAACGAATCACTCCCCAGATAGCCCTATGTCCTACGGGCATTCTACTCTATGATGTACAAGATACAAGACCTATGTATCGACAAATTATATGTAAATGTTTTCCTTCTATTGTGTTGTACGTGTTTATTATACACACATAGGACTAAAATAGCGACAAATTTTTCTATTTATATGGTCTAAAAGACACTGTAATCTAAGTTTGTCGAATCGTGTAAATAGATATAAAGAACTAATGTCGAAACCTGTCATATTACGTAGTTGTAAACACAAAAAAGCTCTATGATGACACACTTTCCCTAAGGAAGGTGCGACTCATAGAGCCACGTTATCTTGAACAATTAGTTCAGCAACTCTCAATGCTGAACTAGTAACACACACGTTTAGTATAAACTTGCACACGTTCAAATGCAATATGTTAGCACTAAGGCATTTCATTAATTTTCTCAATGACTTTTTGTTTATTTACTCGGCGATAAAAAGTCAATAGCTGTAATAATTCATCCGTCTCTTCATCAGGCGGAGAAATCAAGTGTTCATTCACTGGACGATAGTCGCTAACACATATCACTGTAGTCCCATGTAACCCACACAAGAAGGTAAATGCTTCATATCCGTATCTCATTAATCTATCTTGTATTGGAACAATTAATAGACTCACATCACCGGCTACGACCATTTGATAAAGTTTGGTATATTCTTTCCGTTCGTTTAGAAGTCCACCGGTATCATACAACCAATGATCAACTGAAATATTATTTTCAATAGCATACTCGAGAATCACTCTATGTTGGTAGTCGTACAGATGCCTTCTCTCGCTGTTGAAAACACGGCAATATCCGACAACAGCCCCCTTTCCTGCCGAACGATGATCTCTAAATTTCACTTGCAAATACTGATCATGGGTATAAAAGCGACGATTTCCTTCAGTGCGGTGAGCAACTAAAGTTCCATCACGGTCCCATCTCTGTAGTGTTTTTACAGTTCTGCCAATCAATTTTGCGAATTCTCCTACTTTGTACTCATTCTTCATAGTATAATATTACCACAAACCAACTCTTTATAAAATAAAGTTAGAATAAAATACCAATTAAAGGCAATTCATTCAAATTAATTATTCTCCAAATGCTGTCTAATAATTTTCGATATCAATTCTTGTACATGACCATCAGTTGCTTTGTGTAATTTTTGAAATTCTGAATAATGTAAGGAGATCGTTAGTCTATGTACAAAATCGCCTAAGATAATCCCTTCATCAGTTGAGAAGACCTCACCATCAACAATATAATTCTTCAATAACGTTTCATTCTCACGGTTACGTAAGACCATGCCATTCCTCACGACAACCAGGTATGAATTTTGCTCCCAAAAAATCCGAATATTCTTCGTGCCAAATTGATGGACCATGGTCCCCAACATGTGTAGAGTCGTATCATCCAATGATGCGTGCGGTATACTGAATCGTACTGCCCCTTTGCTTGCAGCATAAGGCAAATTAAGACAAGGCTCACTAGTCCCCTCTGGAACGGATTTATCCAATACTACCATTTTGCCATTACAAAGGATTGTGACCGGATCCGTATCAACAATCCAGCAATGTTCCCCATCCCTATCTACGCTATCGAACAGGCGGTATCCATTAAAAAAGGGATTCAACTCACGCCCCTTTATCTCTTTTGGCGTATTTCTTTTCCTGTTTTTGTGACCATTAAATTCTCCACATATCTCAACACGGTGAGAATCAATCCACTTCTTAGGGATGGCATAAGTTGCATTACGCAGGTATGGATGTGAAGGGAATGCAGGGTCTACGTTTTTCTCAATCCAGCTTTTGATGAATTGCAACGGGACTTCTAATATGAGAGCTGCCTCTCTCATGGTTACATGTTCATTAAAAAATTCTCTAACTTTTTTAATCTCATCAGGGGAAAATCGTAATCCATCCCGCGATCCAATGGGGTGCAATATCCCTTTCTTGATCCATTCAAAAATAGTCCGTCTAGACAAGTTAAGCTCGGTCATCGCGTCATCAGTTGTTAGCAAAGCCCGTTACCCCCAAATAAATTACTATCGACTAATTTTGATTGAATTTTCCCTTCTGGGAAGATGTATTTTCCATCTCGCATCTGAGGTGGATCAATTAAAGCAGCAATCAATCATCTAGCCTTCCCTAGTCACATGCAAATTCACTATCCCTTGCAATTGTTTAATAAACTCAATAGCATTGGCTGCCTTCTTTGACACAAAACCATCCGCCGCAAAACATTTAAAGCTTTCCTCTTCATACATTGAAGTAATGTAGAACTTTGCATTCGGAAAGTTTTGATCAATAGTCTTACGCGATTCTAGATGACTATCTATAAGCAAAGAACCACTAACAATTATTACGTTAATTGCTTCCTTATGTTCCAGTTCGACAGCTTCATCAATTGAACCCACATATACGACAGAAATGGCATTGGGATCAATAATCGCTTTCCATATACCACCTTCAAGAAGATGGTTCTTTTTTTCAACAATCAATAATTTAATCACTTAAGTACAACCACCTTTCATAAAATGATTGATTCAGGAAAATAAAGTTCGTTAGCCAATATCCAGTAATTAAGCAGTTTTTATGAGAATTATAATTAAAAATTAGTTTGTTACTTAGGAGACTTTTTCAAAATGTAATGAGGTGAAAGTGGAAAATAAAGTTCGTTAGTGATGTTTACTCTTGTAAAATCATCATATCCCCCAACTAATTTGATTCCTGACAGTATTAAAAGATAAGGCTTATTTTATTAATAAGTATGGCAACTAATAATCCGTTTATCTACTGACTGGCCGCTGGAGATCTAAATTTAAGTAACGTTCACCGAGGGAGTTGAATAGCTATTTTTCTAGTATTACGTAATATACTGTATTAAGTCATCTGACACTTCAGACTTATCAGCCCATATATAAGAATTAGTTCTGAACCATTGATATCTGTCAGATACTAGCACTAGAAACAAAGGAGTGAGAGTCTTCAATTACAGATCCTTTAACAACTTAAATATGGGAAGGTCTTCATAAAATTCCTTTTTCTCTTTTTCAAACTGCCGATAGGCTGAATTCGCCTCCATTTTGTTCGCGAGTAACACGTTAGTACAAAATACAAGCTCCAGATTATCCTGTTTAGTTCCATCCAATTTTAACTGGATGAGAATTTCATTGTCTTCCTCCCTTAGGCTCCCATGTATTCGTTTTTTTATTTGAAGCCTGTTAATGATTTTTACCGGGTCGGGCGGATTTGAAGATCGTGCTCTCTGATACAAATGATCAGCAACCTCGAGCAGATCAGTATTTCCGCTTAAGTCAAAAGCGTTTATACATCTGAGACAAAACTGATTAGTCCAGTTAGACGCAGCCTCAGTTTCATATGGATCAAAATGATCGAACGACCTCTTTAATGTTTCGGGGTTAAGATTTACCGCTTTCGCCAATGTATCCACACTAAGCATGGTATAGACACTGTGCGGAAAAGTATCCCCAGATTCGAACTGGATATCAATGCGTAACTCAAGCATATCCATTCCGTAGCCGTTAGATATTAGCAAATCCCCTTTTGGATTATAATATACGAGAACAGACTTATCCCCGAGCTCTACGTTAATAAGCTTGGTACTTTCTGGATCCTTAATCTTGATACCTACTAATTTTTTCTGATTAATTGATTTTGTCAATAAGTATAAAATCAAACCGAGATCATCAGCATCCTTTGCTTCATTAAAAACTGTATTATTTTGAATTCCTAAATGCTTAAAAAGAATAGAAGCATCTTCAATTTCTCTATGAAGTTGTTTTACACTTTGGAGCTCATCTTGTAATTCTTTGCCTTGTGTAATTTCAAAAAATGAACCTGCAAACTGCACGGGATGGCCAGCAAACATATCATTGAGGAAAGGGATGACTTGTAATTGCGCGGCTAGAGAATGGAACCCTAAAAAACGAAAATGTAACTTCATATTGCTCTGTTCGATAGTAATGGAGAACACTTCTTCAAGAATGAGGATTGTTTTATCTTCTTCTACGGATATTTTCGTACGAAAGTCATATGAATGCCCGTTAACTTCGAATCTTGTTAATCCTGCTGTTCCTAAGGATTGGATTCTACCAATATCTAGAGGTATTCGAATGTTATTCGCCATCCCGTAAATAGTAAAGTCGTGCTCAAATATCGAGCTAGTCGTAGTATGCGTAGGATTATACGTTAAGCTAGTGAGCGTATATGCTTGGAAAGAGTCCTTAGGGAACAAATTGTTCTTTACAAGGACTTTGGGTTGATGTTCCTTCTCTGATAAAAACTTTCGACAAACCGAATAGAGATTCGTTTCCTCAAGTGGACGTAATTCTACGGATTTGGTCTTCTGGTGACCGTACTTCTCAATAATTCGAGTGAGTTCCATCCCTAAGAGTGATTTATAAAATATTTTAGTCGCACCACTCATCTTGACATCAACGACGAGCAGCAAGGCGCCATCGCTGTTTAAATAATTTCTATAATGGGCCATTTCTAAGGAAAAAGACCGATTTTCTTCATGGAAATGATCCACCGTATTACCTTTTACTTGTACTGGGACGATTCCTACCAAGGATTCCTTTTTCTCGGATCCATCTCTAAATACAGATATGGACCCGTCAAAAGATATTCCCTTATCACCGACAGGTATATCTGCATTCAAGTATGAGCCTGGTTGATGTGCCGCAGTTGTAACTGCACCTACAGCTAGGCGCTCTATTTGTGTATTGGACAGCATCATCTGTGCCATCATCCTTTTCGAATAAGATAATTTTTCCAACAATAGCATTGTACAAATTCTACAACTCGTATTCAAATTATTGGGCAGCATTATTGTAGTCGCTCGTGCCATGCTAATCGCTTATATCTACTAACATTGATAAGCACAGTTTCGGCTGTATCTATATTTTCCGATGATTTCATTAAATGTTTCTCAGCAGCAGCAGCGGCAGTAGCATGGTCATCAGTTAGCCAAAAAAAAAACCACTATCGAATTATCAAGGGAGGGGAATATTCACCCTACACAAATATTTTCTCGTGGACTGATATGCATTCTGTATTTTGATAGAAAGTCTGATTTGAACATTTCAAATTCGTTTTTCCTTTCAAAACCAAAACTGATACGCTCTTTGACATATCTTCCTTTATCGTCAACATAGCTAATCGTATAACATCTACTATAAAGATATGTTTCATTGGCATATTGTATTGAATCAAAGTTTATTGTTTTTCCACGGTACTCAAGCTGATTTATTTTCACTTCAACAGGTGAACCATCATAATCTGTAAACTTTCCGTGTCGTTTCGGAGTTATGAGATTAATGATAAAAATAAAAACAATGAATCCAATTACTGGTATGAAAATACCCATTATTGGAGCGAATAGACCTGCTTCGGGGAACATTATAAACCCTAATATGGTACCAGGAATTATTAAAATAAAGATTAGCTTGAGTACGTTAATAGAAGCAATTGAGACATTATTATTACTGTAAAAGCGCATGTGTTGCATCCTCCTATCACGTCAGTTTAATCTTCATCTTGCATGATCAGTATTAAAAACTTCTCATTAGGATCGATCTCTATCGCATGAAAAGCCCTTAGTATCCGAGCTTAAAAGCTTTAGGTTTAGCTATTATTTTTATTCTAATACCGGTAACCTCCCCGACGACCGTGTATTTAGTCTGATCCTGGCGCTAATTTCGTAATGTTTACAGTTGTAAAACCGATTAACGAACTTTATTTTCTAGTAAAACACTTTATTTTCCACTAACGATCTCTAATTTCCCCGATCAGCAGCAGGAGTTGATTCAGGAAAATAAAGTTCGTTAGTCAATGACCAGTTTATTGTTTTTGTGCCTTCCTAAGAATCAAGCTGGAGAATAAACTGCACAGTGATCTGATTATTATTTTTGTAGATGTGTACGGAATAACCCTCACACTGAACATCTTTAGTGATGGAAGTTTTTGCAACCTCACTAAATTCGTTGATAAGACTATCGTCCACTTTGTGGCCAAAAATTTTCATTAAGTTAACTGCAACCTTGAAATTTTCCATGTTAGGTTCATTATTCGCACTTAACACATCTTCTATTTTGACATAGGGCATAACCCCTTTTGATGTATAAGATGCAACAAGCTTAGAATAACTAGGATTTAATGAGTCCCGATAGAGAAAACCGCCATAAATCTTACCGTTTATTTCTTCTACCCCGGGAACATACCACGTACCTTTAAAGTCAGGAGACATCCGTCTGTTTGAGAATTCTAACCAACTGCTGTCAACTGACTTTAGAATAGCATCCAACAATTCTTCCTTTTTATAAGGTATGGGATGTTCATCTGCATAAGCCGTAAGCAATTGGTGATCTTCATTAGTTCTCCAATCGCTTAATTGGATATAGGGCCCTGAACGAATATACTTTTTCTTGGATTCAACATAAATTTGGTACCCTTCCCTAATGCCGGTCTCGTCTTTCCTAAAGGCTTTAATTATTGAGTTGCCACCTGTACTGAAATAATGATCTGCAATAACGGTATCTCCTCGTCCGCCGTCTCCCAAATCATAAGTCATTTTCAGAATGGTAATAATCTGTCCATCATAATTTCTTTTTATATGCGGATACTTGGCATCTTCCTCTCGTACAATTTGCATAAAAGGAGAGTTGGTATCATTACCGTCTATCAGGTAAACCTCATGGAGGGTCCAGTTTATCCCGCCAAGTTCAACTGTATAGGGAAATTCTATATTAGATGCCCTGTCTAATTTGGATCTGAAATTGGTACCATTTAATGCTACATCAGCTAATTCTAATGCAGCTCTATCTACCTTTAGCTTACCGCCTGATCTTAGTTGCAGGACACGGTTGATAACTGTTACCGCCTGCGCACGTGTCGATATTTCGTCCAGTCCAAGTTGACCGCCGGTTAAACCTTGCAGAAGTCCGGTTTCCGTTGCTCTATAAGCATAGTACCTATCAGTGGTCGCAATTGAATCTTTATTTTCATTCCCGATTGATCTGACTACTAATCTAGCTATTTCTAGTCTAGTAATAGGTCGTTCTACGTCTTGGGTAAAATCTTCATAACGATGAATCCCTGCAGCAACGGCTGCGTTAATAAACGGCTGATACCATTTTTGATTTGTATTTACCTCTGGTTTGAGGCCTAACGCTTTCGATAGCATTGTTACAAACTCTGCTCTGCTTATGGTTACATCGGGTTTAAATGTTCCATCCTCATATCCGGTTGCGATGTTTAGCTGAATCATGTTTTGTATGGCTTCCTCAGCCCAATGACCCTTGGTATCCATAAAGGTGGAAGATTGTGCATTCGCTGTTGCCATAGTAAATAAGGATGCTATTAATGCGTTGCTTGCAACAAGCCTTACAATTCTTTTTCTCATGAGAACCCCCGATGTATGTAATAGAAACAAATGCAAAAACTACCGCGGTTATTTCGCTTGATGATAAACTGTTTACTTTTGTGATATCCACTAACGAATTCTATTTTCCACTAACGAACTTTATTTTCCTTGATCAGGAGTGGAGTTTCTGCTCATGCAACCATGAAACCCGTGACACGATTTTTGCCATTTGACTTAGAGAAATACATAGCTTCATCGGCGCGCTTCAGGAGCTCATCTGCAGGAAGGCCTTTCGAATACCGAGCGAAACCAATACTTGCTGTTGTAACGCATTCCTTTTCAATACGTTTACGCACCCGCTCCGAGAATTCTTCTATAAGCAAAACCGTTTCATTCGACGTTACGAGCACAACCATCTCTTCTCCGCCGAACCTTCCAGCAATCCCACGACCCTCAATCTCTTCCTTCAGGATGGAAGCCACTATCTTGAGAGCATCATCTCCAGCCTTGTGTCCTTGTGTGTCATTGACCTTTTTGAAATTATCGAGGTCAAAAAAGATTATCGCCACGTCCGAGGCCCGCTCCACATATTTTTGCACTGCACTCATAAAGTACTTTCTGTTAAAGAGCCCAGTAAGACCGTCGGTAATGGATGACTTGTACGAGTTTTCCAAAACATCTGAAATCCGCGTCGTTACGAGAACAAGGACCATACTGCAGCCAACAATAAAGAATGAATCATGTACTAGAACTGCGTAATGCAAGTTCAAACTTTTGGGAAGCAGCTGCTCTATACCACCGTACAGCTCAGAAAGCGCAAATAAAATGAGCAGCCAGCGGAATCCTGAATTAGCCTCAGGCAACCACTTAGAAATTTGTACAGCTACAAAAATCGCAGCGAGACCGCAGATGAACATACTGATATATGCCGGCATGAAGCTGATAATCAAGATCACAGGAAGAACACAAAGAAGAACTATCCTTCCTCGCTTGGCCAAGTTTCGATTAAGCATAAACAGTGCGATTCCGCTCACATACCAGCCGATATTAAACAGAGCTTGAACTAGATGATGAAGAAACACAGGCAGCATTGGTTGCTGGAGTGCAGTCGTCGAAATGGTGATTTCCAGTAGTGCAGATAAAAGTAATATCGCCGATCCAACTGTAAGAAACCTATAACCGCGTTTTTTTCGAAGGCGATAAAACAACCTGGTAATATAAAGCAACACTGCAAGTAAAGGAACAGCACCTAAGCTTAAATAAGGAATCATATCTTTCTCTCCCAGTCATAATGAGGTATGTTACGCTGACCGTTGAAACCAACTCTTAGGATCGGTTTTGTATGTATGGCTATCACGATTATCAAGCTTGCCTATCCAAATTTGATTATTCTTTTCATCAATCTTGTAAAAAACACGAATCCTGCCGACCTTGATTTTTTTGATTTCAGTGTAGCATAAAAGTTGTTCGTACTTTCTACTTAATGGCCGTGGATTCAAACCTAACTCGGCGATCGCCTCCTCCATAGCCCTTTGCTCTTGTTTGGAGAACTCGCTAAATTCCTTTTTTACTCGTTTCGAAATAAACCCTACTTGATACATATCGATTTTTCTTCCTCTCATCATTAGATTATTTTACATTTAAAATAGTCTTTACTTCTTGTCCACTTACTGTCGTCACGAAAAACTCGCAGCCGTTGTTGTAGATGCCGTCGATTCCGCGCTCTTCACGTATCTGGTAACACATGGAGTATTCACCCAAGAACTGATACCCTGGCTCAACATAATCCATGAATCCTCCGTAGCGGTCCACTTGCATCATCAAAACGATATACCATCCGCGTACCCGTCCCGGCTCAATTTCTCCATACAGTATTCCGCCCTGCGCGGCCCCATTTTGAGTTAGCCATTTTTTGATCTGAAGGGATTCGCGGGAAAGCCGATACCGACTCTTCCGTTGTAAATAAGAATTGGCGCAGTTTGCTGAAATAAGAGTGCAACCTTTCTTCCCCAACAACTTCGAGAATTCTGAATTCGGACCGGTTAGGAATCCTTTTTCTTTCGGTTCAACCGTTTCAGATCGCTCCCCGATTTTGAGTCTAACCATATACAGGTTGCCGAGCATGGAGTCTCTGACTTCGATTCTTTGGCCGGCAAAAATAAAAACTTCTTCATGGTGTTGAAACATTATTTCTACCCCCAAGGATTAATGAATGGAAAGATGAACTTAAGACAAGCGATTTGCACAACTGCAAAGCAGAAGCCCACGAACAATAAGCTAACCCAAGGTTGTTGTAGACTTGGCTTTTTTTTTCCGAAAAAAGCTTCGACATAGAATAAGATTAGCCCCAGAATTCCCGCATTGAGTACTGAGAGCATTGTGGCCACGGTGCCAGCTGCTATCCCTAAATAAGCAACCATCAGAATATCCCCGCCGCCTACTTCATCAGTTATAAGTGCAATGATGTAATACAATAGCGCTGGAACTAAAGCGGCTATATAGAACAACCAGCCTTGCGGGTGAACAAAGATTCGGGTGATAATCATAGCCAATATCGCCGGCATCGAGACTATGTTAAACACCTTTCTGTATTTCCAGTCTGTATAAGCAGTTGAAGCCATTATGGGTACCATCTGACCATATACAAGTATTTGCTGCCAATCCAAAGATCCCGCTCCTTTCCTATCAATGCTCCATTATCTTCCAAAATGTTTATCACCATATTATCACTACTTACGACATTGTGCAATGTTGTATTGTTTGACATTGCACAATGTTTGATTTTTTATTTAGTGAAAAGACAAAAACTCCCTATGGCTGCGCTAAGGTATCGAACCTGTAGCTGCTTCCCATAGGGAGCTCAACTTGCCGCTTTCGCGGAATAATAACAGACAGATGTCAGTTCTGACTCACATTTTACCAGAGCTCGACGGTAATTGAGGCGCACTTCACCATACTTCCATTATGTCCACAATATCATACGTTTATACAAGGATATTAGCCGTGTTTTCCGCTTTCGATCTCCTTTATTATGTCGTTCAGGAGTTCGACAGCCTCATCCTTCATGATTAGATGATCGAATTTAGAGTCGTTCCCCGTTTCTAGTTTGCGGACACGATCTTTTAGAGATGCTAGCAACGATTCTTTAAATGGAGGCTTCGTAAGGTGGGCGTCAATGGCCGCTTGCGCTTCCTCGAGTGATGGGTAAGTCCGGTACGGTTGAAAAGGCGCTTTGTGAATGGAGTACTCTTTTATTCCTCCTTGAGACGCCCAATTTCTGATTTCAGGATTAGTAGTGTTTATGATAGCCCCCGGATATCGTGTCGAACTATGTATTGGGAAGTCTTTATAAATTTCAACTTCTGGCATTTAGCTTTGTTCCTCCTAATGTTTAATTACCCGCCGAATAGTATTAGAGATCTCATTAAAGTGTAAATATACAGTTTAAAATTATGTATCCTTATTTCATTCTTTGTAATTCTCTCATGCCTTTAGAACAATCCGAAGCAGAAAAACCTGCATCTCTACATGGATTAGACGAACTACCACTCCCTCCACTACTCATACAACTTCCAATAATCCAAAGCAAAATAATTACAACAATTACTCCTAGACAACCTGCCTTCATTCTCTTTTCCCTCTGCAATTCAACGACTTTTCATGTATTTAGAAAAAATATTTCAACCGTAGTACCTTCATATAATTTACTTTTGAATGACAATGTTCCTCTGTGTGCACCACGTAACGGATATGTATTCATACTCAAGACGCACATTGCTAAAACTTGAACCAAGTTGCTTTAGATGCGCTGCGGTTACATTGAATTTACTTAGTACTGAGAACTCCGCCGCTGACTCCTATCAGGCTCATTGCCTTTGCGAGATTAGTATCGTTAGTAGACTTATCACCGTAATAGCTGTTAAGTTCAGTAATAAAATAGTCAGTATCAGCGTTTAACTTATATCTGGCTGCTTTCCAATCTTTTATAACTCCAGACACTATGTCTTTCTTTTGACTAGTGTTCATTTTGACCCAATCATAGCCTGTTGTTTCTCCAGCTGTCTTATGCCACGTGCTTCCCGTGTAATCACTGGTTGATGATGATGATGTTGTTGATGATGATGATGTTGTTGTTGATGTTGTTGTTGATGTTGTTGTTGATGATGTTGATGGTGACGATGTTGAATTTTTTTTAGTCGGTGATTTTAACTCTTCACTTTGTTTTTTACGAGCACTATCTATTGCTTCTCTCATTTTACGATCAAGATCGTCTTCTGTAAGGGTTGTGCTTTTAGGAGTTTCAACTGCAACCACGTTTGTGCTTTTAGGAGTTTCAACTGCAACCACATTTGAGCTTTGGGTGGTACCGCAACCGCTTAAAAAAAGAGTTGATACAAGTATGATAGCATAAATATTAGTTCTCATCATTGAACCTCATTAGCAGTTTATTATACTGCTTTCCATTACTTACGAGTAAATCATGAACAAGCATATACTGTTCATGCGCTTTTTTATGAGTCAATTTTCTTCCCATTCCATATTCCCCCATTTATCATTTAGGAGATTATTGTATATGTATAAGTAACCAATATCAACTTCTTATTTATAGCAAGACAACAAAAAGAGGGCCGACGATCCCCGCTCCGATCGTGCCGGCAGGTTTTCTGGGAAGTTTTAGATCACATTGATACAAATCAGTTGGTAGGAAAGAAAACAGATTGGGGATCATGGACTGCAAAGGCTAAACCAAATGCAATTCTACATTTTATTGATCAGTTCTATGCAACAAACGAAGGTGAAAATATAAGAGAATTTATAGCAACATTAGATAAAGACACTGAATATGGGCTGGTAGCAATAGAATTTGACTAATAACCGTACGGTTGTCATAAATGATATTTTAATGAATTTGGCTACATTGTCTTAGATGATAATAAAGTCTTAGACAGGACTGTTTGATATTACGGGTAGTTTGTCACTTCAAAACATATTTGTCATCCAATAAGAGCAATAGATAACTTTCTTATAAGCATGTTAGCAACAAAAATAAAGCGTCCCTCGGAATAAGATTTTAATCCGAGGAACGCTCTTTCTTTCTGTTCTCCTTCTGTAGCAGAAGCGGGCCATCATATGTTTAGACTATCTTCCGGTACAAAGCCATCCGGAGAAAGTTCAAGTAAGAACTCATATTTAGACAAAGGACTCTCAAACTTAGTCCAGCCAGCCATCTTCTGCTTGCGCATTTGCTTTTTTAATTCATGCAGCTGCTCTGCAATAAGAAGACCCTTTTCATGGAAGGAATCCGCCTCGATCCACTCCCCGTTGTATATGGCTACCTGCATCCAGTTTTTAATCTCCTGCAGTTCTTGCAGTAGAGACATTTCCTTAAATACGAGTCTTGCATTGGACTCGGTGAGCTGAAGCAGCAAAAGATTTCTTGATTTGCTTCTCCCAATTTCAATAAATCCACTTTTTTTATAACAGCACCCTTTATTCTGGGATTCGACATGGGCGTCGGATACATATGTAATAAATCCGTCCGGCGGCATTGCCCCCCATTGCTGAATCGTTGCAAAAACCGCCCACTTAATCATGGACGAGCTGAGGCGCTGTGATTCATTCCTAAATAGGGATGATTCATATGCCTCGTATCCGTCCTTCCTTGGAAATTTTGAACGCCACGAAATCCAGCATGTCCCCTTCTTTGGTTCTCATAGTTAAGTTATAGCCTGGGCGTTTAAATTGCGCTTTGCCAATGCTGGCTTTCGGACGTGAATAGTGACGATCATAAAGCTGTCTCACCACGTCCTCATTACCTTTCACGATCATCCATAAAAAAAAATTATTATATCATGGTCCATACTCCCGTATACCGGACTCGAGTAGCATTTGCATCATAATAATGTTGCCTCCCTTGTAAAAGAAAAGGCTACCTGGGCAGAGTACCCGGCAGCCATCATCCTTTTCGTTATAATTCTTCAGCCATATCTTTAACAATCTCCACAAAGGGCAACGGCATCTCTACGTTCTCGCCAGTCTTCTCATCCTTCAAAGCTGCTGCATCAAAGACATAGGTGGTGGAGGTCTCAGCAGTAAGCACACCTTCTACAATGAATCCCAAATATAGAAACTGGTAAGATTCACCGAGTTTTTTCATCGTATGGATACTCATAAGGGTATTCTTCACCTCCTAATGCATACATAATGGGCCTTAGCTCCATACGAAGCAAGTCATCTATTCCTTTCGCGATCCCATTCTTCTGAACAGGATGCCAGGATGCATAATAGAGTTCGATTCCTTTCGGAAGAAACAACTCCTTTGCTTCCTCTACACATTGCTCAACCGTCTTTCCTACATCCGCAACCTTCTCCTGAGCATCTGAATCAAATGCGATGATGACTCGCTTCGGATTGATCTGAAGAGTCGGTTCAAAGAGTTGCCGATAATTCCGTACACCAGCAGCCTGCAGATGAATGGCGTCGGTTAAGTCTGCGGAAATATCACCCTTGAGCGGACCCTCGCCCCACCATACCTCCGTAACATCACAAACGTTGCTCACTAAATCACCGGATTTCCATATCTCAAGCACTGCAGAGGGAACGGCAACATGGTATGGAGCGGGTGTCGGATGCCCAATACGAGCTCCTTGCATAACTCCCCTCTGAACATCTTTACTGGTGGAGAGCCATACATACTTGGCTCCAGGTTCCAGCACAGCGGTTCCCCGCTCTAGAGACACTGGAAAATCGTCCCTTACTCCCTTCCAGACAACGGATTCACTCTCTTTGTCGATGATATCCACCTCTCCGTTATTCAGACGCGCTGTATACCCAGGAGGTAGTTTGATCATTCTTGGGTCATCGACTCTAAGTTGAAAGCCGCAAATCTGGTTCCATAAGTTTCGGAAGGGGATGAGGAACCCGTTCCTTGCAACAAGTGTCCAATACCGCATATGGTCTTTTTGCATAAGGACAAAGCCTGGCACACCGACAGGGTCCTCCTTCAAAGAATTAATGAGTTCCTTTGTTAGCATATACCGACTTCGATAATTGTCGGTTACCGAACGATATCCTCGAATTTGAATCTCCTTTGGAGTAAAGCCCCGCTCCTGCTTAAGGTGATCTCTATGCATATCCCCGAGATCCAAAAGATCTAACATCCGCCGATAATAGAAATCGAGCCAATTATCTTCACGTTTAGCGTCTTCTTGGTCGTCTCTCTCAACAATTTGTGAATGAGAAACTCGCCTTTCTCCATCGGGTTCAAGAAACGTGCCATCCTGAAACTTCAATGGAATCCCTGCAATACCACAGACTTGTATACAGGCTTCCACGAATCGTTCTCGGTCTTTTAGGGAGGTTTCGTCATACAATCGATAGGCATAATAGGAAAGTACATCGTTTCCGCCAACACCCTGACGGGTAAAGTCCTGCCAATTACGTTGCGTTGGGTTGATTCCGACAGAAGGCGTGCGTTCTCCACCATTTCGATACGTCATATACCATTTTCCCACACGTCTGATCTCGTCTCCCATTGCAATGGCAAATTCCCTTAGGTCGAGTGATCGAATTTCCTCTACGGTTTCTTCTGAAATTCTCTTTTTAAGCAAAC
Organism: Paenibacillus sp. V4I7; assembly: GCF_030817275.1. NCBI lineage: Bacteria > Bacillati > Bacillota > Bacilli > Caryophanales > Paenibacillaceae > Paenibacillus > Paenibacillus sp. V4I7. Next base: position 61,149 of record NZ_JAUSZD010000001.1, read on the forward strand.
TAGTTAGATCTATAATTTGTTGGGTCATACTCCCTATTCCTCCTTCTTTCATAAGTGAAAAACGCAAAAAAGACCCCATGAGCAGATTTATGCGCACTTCGCACATAAATTCAACCCATAGGGTCTTCGACTTCACACAAACGCCCATCACTTAAGGGGCCAAAAATTCTTATTGCCATTGTATCATGAAATATTAGTCAATGACAACGGAGTTCTTACTCCTCCTCAAGCGTATTAATGCGTACTGAGCCTTTCGTTAAAAAGCGATCTGTTAAAACAAACTTGCCGTTTGTATCAACAAATACATTATTGCCGTTCTCTGATGCTAAATAAGTCGCAACTTTTTGAAATGCACCATAATCAATCAAGCACATTTGACCACATTCAATCTCGCTCATTATGTTCACGCTCGGGATTGTGGATATTAACGTCCTGTTTATAAAGGCCCTATCGTATGAGACAACAACTTCAGGTGCAGTAAAAATTGGCTCCCATGTCTGTTCATTAATAAAGGTCTCAGTCATAGGAGTTTTACCTTCCCTCTCCAGCTCGAAGTCGTAGGCATTTAAAGTACCCACGACGTATGCGTGAACTGAGCGAACCCGCTTCTCCAAGACTTTCGCTCTTCCGCTCTCTGAAACAAAAAAGCGAGCATCGGTTAGCCTCACCGTGTTACAGTACCCGGCCACCAATCCGGTCTTCGCACAACGAATGACAATGGAATCCTTATGCAGATTCCGATACACATGGACTTTGCTCCCGATCTCTACTATCCGATCCTTGTACCACTCCATAGAAATAATCCCTCCAATTTACGCCTTCTGTCTTCAACGACAATGGGGGAAGCCCCAGACGCTCAAGTGCCATATCTCGTCCATAAAAACGCCAATAATTTAAAAAAACAGCTCCAGCAATCTGAGAATCTAGCCGTTTCTCGTCCTTTGCCTTTTGGAAACCTTCACGTGACCAAAATTGTCCTTCACGATCTGCCTGAAATGTTCCCCCATACAATTTTTTGACTCTGTATTCAACCTTGTCCTTATCTTTGAGGTCCCATAGATGGGATTGGTACCATCGACCTTCATGAATATAGACCGCTGTGAAATAATGACAATAATCTCTTTCACCCGACTCAAAGAAAACAAGAAGTGCGTCGGCCGGAACTCTTAATCCAGCATGCACCTTTTTCCTCAGGTCTCGGGCAAAGCGCGGTCGGTAGACAGCAGGCTTTTGAGGTACGAAGTAAATATCCCTAAACACGTTTCCATTAATGGAAAGGCAATAAGTCTCAACAATGAGCTCCAGTATTTGCTTAATAAACTCATCGTGTGGTACAAGAGCCTTCTTTCTGGCTTTGTACAACTCTGCCCCAGCCGCATAGAGTCTATGTACTGCCGCTTCCCCACGATGATCACCGGCATACCCAGCCTCGCTCCTTCGAGTAGTGGTTATCGTCTGCAGCTCGTAAAAATATTCATAAGCTTCATTGTCCAGGTCAGACTGATACGTCAGCAAGTTCATTTGAATATGCATAAAGAGGAACCCCTTTCTTCGTAAAAATAAAATAGAGGATGCCGAAGCACCCTCATATCCTTACATCATACTTGAGCCGGTTCCAAGATCAGTTCCGCAACAGGGCATGAAGCAAACCCAGTGCGTACAGAAACTCCAGTCCGTTTTACAATCCCTGCTTCCTCTAATGCATCTAGGATACCTTCATTTTCCGCATAGTTTTTGATCACTACATGGCTTTCAGAAGGAAGCTCTAGTCCTGGCACACAAATGCTTGCTGTCGCAAACGGTGTACCGTCCTGCGCATCATAGAGTTGAATTGCGGCGCCGCCCTTAACATAGCGGGAAATTTCAACCGTGCACTCAAAGCCAAGAAATTGGACATTTTTCATATTGTGACGCCTCGCCATTACTTTTTTAGCGAGGCTCCCTCCCTTATCAGATAATAGTCGATTACTGTTCTACGCTGACGAACGACAAAATTTTGGCTTTCATCTCTTTAAAAATCGTGGTAATTTCGCTATCTCCTCTAAGGAGTAATTCCTCTTCATCCTTTACCCCGTACATATTGCAAAGGGCTTGAATAGCATCTTGAGCTTGGCTCAATGTAGGTTTTCCGGATTCAAGGAGAGCAAAGAAACGATTTAGTGAGAGAAATGAGCCGAATTGGTCAGCAGAAGATAGTTCGTTCTTTACAATTTCACCGTTAGTAGCCTTATTGTTGTTCATACAAGTATTCTCCCTATGCAGCCCCTATAAGTGGTGGGCTGTGAATGATAGCCCCCACTCTGGGCGATTAGATTTAATTTCGCTTTATGCCTTTGTAATATCTGGACGGATTACCCGTAAAATGAGAAACTTCCCCTTCTCTAAAGCTTCAGGGCAAACTTCGTAAATTCCCATTCCCATGCTGATAACCATGATCCCCATGCCTCCTTTGTTTCCATACATTAGAACTCGGTTGCCATGCTGCGCGCTTCGTTCCGATCGAAAGTCTCAAAGATACATACCGCTGTATCGGGGTCAATGAGAAATCTCCCGCTCCGGATATCTTCTACAAGACTCGGTTGTCGTACATTGCTGCAGCAGAACTTAATCATCGTTCCCTCGTCCTTCAGCCGAGCTTCAAATACCCTATAAATAGGATGGCCCTCCACTTTGTCGAAAGAAGACAGCGGAAGAAAAGATTCTTCCGTTTGTCCGCATTCTGGGCATTGAACCTTAACAGACGCCTTTACATCTACAATTTGAGATTGAGCACGTCCGCAGCATCTGCAAGATAGCTTAATGTTCTCAATGATCCCCATCATGTCGTTACACCTCACGAGAGCGAAGCGGTACAACAACTGCTCGCCTATTGGAGGATTCACCATCTTTTAAGACTGGGGCCAAAATGTAGGGCTTCAGGGGTTCCAACCAGCTAAAGTGGATTTGTTCATATGCTTCCAACGATTTAAGCGTATCCTTCATTACCTCAGCATCGACGCAGCCCTTCATATCACCGGTAGCATCAGTAACGAATATGGATTCTTCCCCGTTACCCAGCTCACCCTTAGCCGTAATATGAAACTCGCCGCTTACGAGTTTGAAGTTGACTCCTCGTTGTTCTTTTCCTGTAACCGACATTGCTCGTTTGAATGCATCTTCGAGCTCCTTGCGGTTAACGGTACATTCAGAGGCAAACGATCTGGGCAACTGCGTTTCAAGATCAATCACGTTGCCGGTGATCAGTTTACTCACAATCATGACACCGATGCCGGCTACCGTAATCAGACTCGGCCCAATTGAAACACGGACTGGCCCGTCTGTCTTATCGAAAACTTCCAGGATTAGCTTCGCGGTCTTGTGAGAGACAATGCCTTCGAAAGGAGTCACTTCAACCGCCAAAAGCTGTAACGAAGCTAGTTTCAGATTGGTGGACTGGAGTAGTACACCACTATCAGTACCTTTTAACTGTACGCCGCAGATTTGAGGTCTCGATTCATCCTTGGAAACCGCATATAGGGTTTCTTTGATAACCGAGCAGAATTCTTTGGAGCGGGTACTGAATGAAACCGCATCTGTTTCTGTCTGGATGTTCGGATACATACTGACATCTTGAGTTGCCAGCTGATACTTTGCTTTGCCTGCCTTTATGGTCAGTCGCTCTTCTTCAAGCTCTAACCTAAAATCACCGGCGGGAAGATTGCTGCAGATTTTAGAGAAGGTTACAGCGGGTATCAACACACTGATTTCTCTGTCTGCTTCAATTACGCTGTTTTCTGCCCCCTCGACGGCTGCCACAGCTTTCACAATGGTTATCGTTCCGTCGCTGCCAACTAGCGTCAAAGCATTACCAGGGACATTTTCCATTTCCCCACTGCCATCGGTCTTTCTTCTCGGTACGGACTTTTTGATCTCCATCTTGATCATCTCAAGAACAGGAATCGAATCCGAAGTGGCAGCTGCTTTAGCGACGTCTTCCACCATGGATAAGAATTGCTTCCTATCCTTGATTTTGACGATAACCGCATTTTTATCAGTACTGGCTTGTACTGATCCTTCGTCTTGTTGTAACAACAAATCCGTCATAGTACTCATCTCATCGCCCCTAATGCTATATGTATATGCTATAGGGGCTTCACCTCCTGAAAATAAAATACACACCCAAGCATCGATCGAGATTCCAATGGAATCAAGAATTACAATGATGCAAATAGGTGTGAGCCTTTTAATTGATACGGGTCGCTACATCCGCCAATAGAGTAGAAAACAAAAAGCCCTATGTGGGGTAGGAATCATTAGAAATGGCATAATACTCCCGTTTCTCATAAATTCCGCCACATAGGGCTTCTGACTTGCGACAAGGTGAAACTACTACTCTGATGAAAATATTACCACAGGGATTCATTAAGAACAAGATTCAAATTAAATCCTCATATAGTTATATAACCTATATAATATGACATCCTTTATAAAGAATTAAATAATAAAACCTTTATGGGAGACTGGGATCCCCTACGTAGTAAGGGATTTGAGTGATTTACGTTGTATAAAGCAAATTCATTTTTAAAGTATATCGACTCAAAATTGCAAAATGCAAAGAGTAAAAATGCACATATTTGTTTTTTTCATATCAGGTTATATGATAACTGAAACTGTTGATGATATATCAGCCTGGGCCTTACTATTACTATTCTCATTGTCGACTTATCCCCCTTTATCCTCAATATCAAGTTCATCCCCAATAATCAATTCGAAAAAAACAATTCATAAGTTTGGCTGGTACATTGATGGAATGTAGATTTTCCACAAGATCCCCATACTTCAGACAATCCACAATAAAAAATATGAAAAAAACAATTTTTTCAGATGAAAAGAGCGAGATTGTAATGTTAAACAATGTCTAAATTTCAGTCCTCCTGAACCTAGAATGGCTTACAGATGGCATGATCGTGAGGATCACCAGGATATGAATGATACGAAAACCTTATGTGGGCAGCACAAATACCCCAATCCTTTTACAGGTCAGGGGTTAGGCCGATTGAGCAGCCAACGCAAACAATTCGTTTTCAAGGCGGAAGTTCTCATCAACAGCTGGTACGAGAATTAGAGTAGGCAACTTATCTATATCTTCGAGGAAATCATCGACTAGACTCCGTACTTCTCTTTGATAAGAGAGAGATTCCAAACGATGATTTCCCCGTAATGATGTGTAACGGTGGCCGTATTCCTGCTCCAGTTTGAAGTAATCTTCCGGATCCTTGTACGATCGTTTAGCTTGTTTGCGAATTGCTTCAATTCCATTTAGCCATGTCAACCGTTCATCATACTGGTACCGGTGTGGCTTTGATGACGGTGGGACCATGAATCGCTCCCTTATCTTTGGAGCAAGTCGTTCGAATAAAAACTTTGCTTTCTCCTCAGATAGATGGCTAAGGGCATTTGCAAATTCGTTATGCCGTTTCTCTTTCTCGCTCTCATCCCACCCTGGCGAGATGAGTCTATACAGGCCGTGCTGGTCTGCAAGTGCCAAGAGGCGAGCTTTAGTCCGATCACGAACAGCATCATAAACAAGCGGAACTACCTGGTGTGGGTATGCTTCCTTCAGGACAAAGCGCTCGTAAATTGATTTCACCACATATTTTACAACGCCTACGCCCGCGTTACGTAGAACCCGAACCATCTTATTGAATTCAGCCCCCTGTTTGTAGGCAACTAGATCGCCGAGTCCAACACTCTCGAGTTCTCTTTGCAGCAGATTTGCTTTTCGTTTGTATGCGGTCTGTGGTTGGATCGGATCATGGCAGTCTTCATCAAGGGGATGTTCATGAAGTGCTGGATTCACCAAAATGAATACCTTACTGAACGTTTTCCCCTCTTTGCGATAAAAAGCTTTACTGAACAAAGGAGCCTTATCAAATAACTTCTCCTCCGCAAGCCGGCTAATTGCGCTTCGGACATATGAAGTATTTGTGTGTAGGAACCGCTGCAAGTCTTGGTATTGTACGTGCTCACTCTTTGTTGGTACGAAGCAACGGAATGTTGCTTCTACCTTATCTGGATTTACACCTTGTTGAATGTATAGGGACAAGAATAGTTTTTGCTCTCTCAGTGAAAGGCTTGTAAATGCTTTTGAGAAAATAAACGGGTGTGCCTTCATGTGGTTACCGATCCGATCCGTTTCTTCGTTCCGGTAATGATTTAATTCCATGCTATATGTATTAATGCCTTCATCATGTTCAACACGAAGAAGTCCTAGTGTTCTAAACTTTGCAAAAGATGCATAGAATTGTGACAAGCATACCGGTTCTTCAAAATACTCGGTAATCTTATCGTAAACATTGGAGAGTGCAGTGAGATCATGAAAGCGTCCCGCTGTGTTGCAGCACTTCTGCAGGATAATACCTAGTTGTAGATCGGATTGAGTTAGGTGATGAAGGTGATATTCACGAGTTTTTTCCCCACCAACGCGATAAGTGAGACCAGAATCATACTGGAGTTCAATATCAAATAGAGCCTGCATAAAGGTTACAGATAGTCTTATTGGAGTAGTTTGAAGCCCTTGTTCAAGACTGCGTTTATTGGCAAGAAAAAACCTCATGAAATTACACCTCCTTCCCCTTAAATCTATTGAATAGTAAGATCATTTATTGGTATAATAGGTATAGGCAATAAGAAAGCAGGCCCTCAACAATCGATTTTTTTCGAAAGTCGGAGCTTCTGTATAACTTATTCTCTTATTGAGATACCTGGTCCGCTAAACCGATCTCTAACACTCTAAGATCATTCGAGAGTTCGCCAAAACTTCTCGAAATCACCCGAAGCTTCCAATTCGCCAAATTGGAGGCTTTTTGCTTTCTATTTCCTTGAAATGGAAGAAGAAATCTCTTCCATATTTCTGCCTTCTTCGACAATAACAATAGTTTCTATGTGTGTCAAAATGGATGCGTTGTATGTATTTTCGTCCTATGTTGTATATTTCGTCGTATGTTGCATGAAAATTCGTCGTACGTTGTATTTTTCGTCCTATGTTGTATTTTTTTTCGTCCTACGTTGTATATATTCTCGTCTTATGTTGCATATAAATTCGGCATACGTTGTATTTTTTTTCGGCATACGTTGTATTTTTCGGCATACGTTGTATTTTTCGTCTTATGTTGTATGTATTTTCGGCATACGTTGTATATTTTCTCGGTATACGTTGTATTTTTCGTCTTATGTTTTATATTTTCGGTGTTACCATTTTTTTCAAAGTTTCTAACCATCCATAACAGTAGATTTAAGCAAAAATTTATTTTTAAAAAAATAAAAACATCGCTACCGTTGACCTTCTCGCAACATTGTAACGATGTTTGAATTCGTTGTTTCAGACAAGAGCAAGCTGATTGGGATGCGGCGTCACATAAAACATCCAATTTCCTACTTCAAGTTTAACATCGGTTACATTCGTAATGACATCAAGCTCTACTAATTGCTGCAGACCCTTCTTGATGACCTGATAGGCTCTTGATTGGTTATCTCGGCTTACATCAACATAACCTCGAAGAGTTGTAAATTCAAACGTGTAGACATCCTTACGTTCTTTCTTCATTTCATTTAAAACAAAACGATAAAGGCTTTTCGAAACACTTAAAGATAAATCGTTCAACAAATACATATTAATCATGGTGTATTCGCCATTGAGCAAAGATTCCTGAATGTAGTCGTGAAATCGAATTCGTGCGCTAGTGAATTTCTTACCTCTCACAGTTAATGATTGCAGCATTCGATGATAAGAGATCGTTGTCGGATCCTCAAAGCTCTCATCCTTAGCGTCCTCAAAAACTAGGGAAGTGCTATATATATCCATTAAACTTTCTCTGATGGACTCATAATCACCACCGCCTGGCATCGGGGTTTTCATGGCTTCCGCGATTTCACGAATCTCAATATCGAATTCAATTTGTCGTCCTTTCTCCTCCCACAACTTACATAGGCATGAGAATATTTTGGAATCCTGTTCCGTTAAATATGTGCCGCGCTCATTTTTAAAATAGATGGCTCTAAATCCATTGCCCCGCTTCTCGATGAGTACATTCCCAGATGAAATCAATTTATCGAGTGTTTTTTGTTTGGGTTTGTCTACGCTAAAGATTGGATAATCGATATGCTTAGTCAGTAAGGGATGTTCGCCTTTTTTCTGACGCGCTAATTTTTTCTGTACGATGGTGTGTTCAAGCAGCTTCATTTGATACTCAAGAAGCTGGAGATCGTGCAGGTGAATTGCGTCCGGATCTTCCTCAGCCCTTTTGGCGTCTAAAAGCTTATCGTTGAGTTTATTAATTTCTCGACCGATTTGAATATAGGCTTTATCTAGATCAGTAGATATGAAATTTAGAATTTTAGACGACTTCTCATCAATAACTCGTGTAACGAAATCATCAATAATATCTTGAGAACAGCCTTCATCCATTAAGGATTTTTGCTTATCAAAGATTTCAAGACTAAAATTTTCGATTGCATTTAGTAGTCTTTTACTCATTCGAACACGCTCCATACGAATTTTTGTTCCTCTCTCTATTTTATGTCTTGGACACAGATATAACAATGGCAAATGCATCGTTGAGAAAACGAAAAGGATCCAAAAAAAAAAAAATGACAAAATAACCTTTGAAACCAAACGTTTATGGAACTAAGTGGAAACCAAAAAAGGCCCACGAACTCTTTCTCCTAAACGTGGACATAGAAATCCCGTTTGAGATAAAGAGCCCATAGGGCCTTTGACTTGAACAATTAAATGCTAATCTGCTGGTAGTTTAGCATAAATTAGCTAATCTAGCAACCCGGCCCCACGTGGATACAAGTAAGGAGCTTTTATTATCGACATTATTACGAGGTTCTAAGTCGTGTACAAGCTAAAACTATTAGGAAGATTTCATTGATGGTATGCCTTCAGTGTTCAGTAACTTCTTGTAACAAAAATTGATTTCCGCATAAAAGGGGGAGTCATAAGAAATAGTAGCTGCCGCGAGAGAGCTACTACGCTACTTTCATATTCTTTTTCAGTTTAGACTTCAGCAATCTTTCCGTCAGGACTGTTGAAAAAGCGTTGTAAATTGCTGAGATCACTGGTAATAGGAAATCATCGAACAGATCAATTCTTATGTTGTTGAAGAAGTTTTTATCATCGTCAAGATTGATTTGGCAAAACCCTTTCATATTACCTTTCATTGTAGCAGTGAGCAGCCGGAACAATTCTTCTACCTGCCTATTTTTATCACTAAATGATATTTTAACGATGGAGTCGTCATCTATTTCCCCACCTAACGCACGGATTTCTTCTTTGCATTTTTCCAGTTGAGTATCATCAAGATCTTCTTTAATGTGAGCTGCTATTAGTCCGTCAACGTTTTGTTGAACAGTAGCAGACACACGGTATTCTGCATTCTGAAAAATGCTATCATCTATAAATTGTTTAATGTCGGGCATGTCTTCGCTAAATTTCTGAATGAAATGAATGACTTGCGAAAACGTTTCTCTTTCATAGATATCAACGCGAAGAAAAGTTCTGAAAACTGGAACCTCTACATTTGGGTGATCGTCATCTACTGAATAACTTACAGTTGAAAAATTAAGCGAGCAATCGACTGCTTCTCCTAATGTAGATTTAATTTGATGGGCGAATTTTTCAAGCCAACTAATTTGGTTGTATAATACACCAATGCCAACATAGGCATATTTAAAATGCTTAGAGTAAGGGTTTCCATTCTGTCCTTCACAAGAGCTGTCGGTCAAAAAAATGCTTGTCTTATTGATCGCTTCAACAACAGGGAGAATGGCAGGGTCAATTGGAAAATCGATTCCCTGTAGAAACTCAAGCTTGTCCTGATTAGTCACTACAATAGATTTTAGCGGGAAGTAGTTATTGTTTTTCATTTTCTTGCCCTCCTATTATTGTTTTAGCCTCTAAATCTTTCCTAAGAGCCATGACTTTGACCTTCTTTGACCTTTTAATCAAGTTTAACTCATGGCTTAGAATAATTCAAGGAGCGGGGAATATGATAAAAGTGGAGCTGACTTAGCCTTTTTCATTCCTGGTTTCAATTGAAGCTCTTTCCTATTCTGATCCAACCAGTTTCGAGGATCAACTTGCGGTACCACTCATAGCGCATCAACATATATTCACGCACCCTCCATTTTCATAATACGCTCATTCACGCAATATTAACTTCAGATATAAACGAACATACTTGTTCTTCCTCTACTTCTCTTTCCCTTGCCTTTATTCGTTCGATCGCTTTTACATCCTCTTCAGAAAAGACATCAACGCCATGTCCTATTGGATACCACAATGGCGAAAACGATGTTTCGCAGTATCCAGGATGAACAGGTAGGAAAGAGAACTACTCATCCCTAAAGCGATTCGTCAAAGAAATGCCGAGATAGGTAGACCAACTAGTCTACTAATTTCCGTTAGTAGTTTTTATTCCCCCGATGTTCGAAAGTGATTACTCATATTAAAAAGTGCGATAGCATCTTGTACATTGTCTAAAGTTATAAGATCTATAGATAAATTAGCCTGTGACGGTTCATCAAAATATGTGCCTATGTAATTAATACCAAAATAATTCTTGATGCGTCTTTCCATGTCTTCTTTGTATTTTGGTTTCCCAAATTTATAGATGATTCTGTTATGTTTAAGATCAATTGCAACATGACTTGTGCTTTTTCTCTTTTTGCGATATTCCATAGTACGTGGATCCGCTGTATTGTAAAATTCAGGATTGAATCCCTGTGAGATAAAATGATTATGCAAGCATCTAACGATCTCTTCTTTCATACCAAATCGTGCAAAAAATGATTCATGATCAGCTATTATACCGAGGGATTCTAACCTAGCGAATTCCAGGAAATTTTTTAGGAGATAATGATTCTTGCTCCCTTCAAACGCCATACTCATTTGATCCTGGAAGAAAGTTAAAACTTCATCCCAAGTTAGGGTTGCGTGGCTTTCTAGCTTTGATGCATTACATATCCCATAGTGACCAGTAAGTTGGTCCTCATCTAGAGTATTTGCAGCTATTTTCACTTCCAGAAGTATAACTTTTTTGATTTCTTTGAAGCAGAAATATGCATCAGGTCTTCCACCCGCTTTCTTCGAAGTGGAAGGATCAATCTTTCCGTCTCTACTTAATCCAATAACGATCGCTTGATCCACATCAAAAGGTAGCTTTTCACACTCCAGGCCCATTGTAACCGATTCATGAGAAAGTGATTGACTTTTCCAAATAAAATTAGCAAATTGTGAAGCGAGTGCGGTTTCTTCAAGGATATGAACCATTAGCTCAGTTATCCGATTTTCGCGTGCTCGAGCTTGCAACATGAATGGATTCGTACGTGATATATGAATACCCCCTTAAAAGGAAGATGGATTAATAACTCAGGCCGATTATTTGTCACCCGATAGTATTTGTTCTTAAAACATAAGGCATCATGTACACCGCCTATTCATTTTGATACATAATTGATAAACCATCTGCAAAAGGGAACACCAAAAAAAAGCAAAATCGATACGCCTATAATCATGTAAAGGATGAAATTTCCTATTTGTTCCCAATATACCGGAGTCATTTATGTACACCTCTTTCAAATTATACTAACGTCATCGTTCAGGTAGATTACTTAAAAAGTCAATTGCTCCCTGTAGCGTCTCCACTGGTACAATTATCATTTTCGAATGGATCCTTGCAGCTGTATCTATTGCTTCTTTCTCATTTGAGTTTTCATAGGTGATATCTTTCCAACGCGCAATCGGGTAATATTTCGGAACAAAAAAGATATCGACCTTTTCACGATCAGCGGTCTTAATTTTCAGATCTATTGAACCAATTGGACCGACCTTTCCATCAAGTTCCATCGTCCCTGTACCGGCAATTTTATATCCCTTTGTCAGACTTCTATCGCTGATCCTTTGAACTAGATTAAGAGCGTGCATGAGTCCCGCTGAATTACCGGCAGTATGATAATCATATTTAAACAACTCATTAATTAAATATGCATGATTTGTATCTGTAATAGAATCTCTAACGGAAATTCCAGTTATAAACTGGTCCCCGGTCTTTTCCGTATAAGTAAAGGGAATCTCTTGTTTATTCCCCTCTCTTAGAACAGTAAATACATGTCTATCCCCATACTGGAGATTCCATGTTTTTTTTAACGAAACATATTCGTGTAAACTGTTCACCTCAACACCGTCAATAGATAATATAATATCGTTAATATCAAATGAATTTTTGTTTTCGTGAAGCTTCGGATCATAAGATTGAATCGTAGGTTTGACTTCAATATCGAAAGAATACAACTCCCGTTTCGCAGAAACCAGGCTATGTAGCACCATTTCGGCATAAGTGTCATATTGATCCAATATATCCTCTTGCAGCCCCGGAGCGGTTAATGTGCTTGTTTTGAGTGATGGGGATCTGCCTTGAAGTTGAAACAACAATACTTCGCACAGTAAGCTCAGCACGTTTTTAGGATTAGTTGTGTAAACGCTCGTCGCATAAATGGGAGGAAGATTATTGTCAAATGGTTTGCCACTATATTTTTCCCAGCCCTGTCTGTCAAGATAACTATCCGTCTCAGATAGTTCACCTACTGCGTAAATGGTTTTATCGTTCGCAGGTACAAAGTACAATATAGTCATCGTTATTAGAATAAGAAAGACTGTGACTGCAACTCTAGTCATTACTTGAAACGCTGTTATTCTTATTAATTTATTAACTATCGCAACAAACACCCCCAAACACCTAATATTGCAAAAAAAGATAGTGATCGTAGAATTAGCGAAAAAAAGAACTCCCTGACCTCTCTCCCTAGTTGTTACTAAACAGGCATGATCCAAACAACTTGTTTATCCGGATACTCTGTATTAATAGCCTTTTTGGCGTCTTTAAGATCCCCACGTACACGAAAATCTATGATTACTATAGGAACATTCTCTGAATCTCTTAACCCTGCTTTATAATCTATAAAATCCGAAAACGTGTCTACTGAATTTTTTTTAATTGGTGTACGGTTCAGATATTGGTTAAGAGAAGGACGAGCAGCTGCTAACGGCTCCCTATAATCAAGATGTTCTTTGGCTGGCCACAGTTTATTCTGGACTGTAAGATAACCTGTCCCATTTTCAATGTTAACTATTCTGATTCTATCTGAAGGCTCGAGCGACATTCTGCTTCTGAACTTAGTTGGTATATATAGATTGCCGGCAGCTGTGATTTTGTATGAATCATTTATTTCATCTGTAAGTGCTTTACGTATACATGTATCGCCTTCTTCTGAATAAAAGAAAACAACACTGTCTAATCCTTTGATAAGACCTAACTGATGCAGAATTGCTTTAGTAAATGAAACCATCATGACGAAAATCTCCTTCTATCATATCGATATAGCAGTTGCTAATTTCAAGGATTTTGTTTTGATCTTTTTCTTCGCTTATAGGTATCACTGCCGTAATACATTCCGTAGACTCTTTCATGCACAATGTTATGAATGCCTGATTTTATGATCAGACCACAATCGATAAAAGACTGCAATTTGGCTGGCTGCCCTTCTTTAGAAAGACAATCTCGTTTAACAGTACCCCGAGACAACTTAAATTTGTTTTCAAAATCACTTGCGACAAGAAAACTGGTACTAAGGGATCTGCAGTTCGGACATACCTTCAACTCTCCCACTATCCGAACATCCTTTTCTGCATACTGCCGTTCACATAGACCACATCTATGCGGAAATTGAGTTTCTCCACCACGCAGGCTAAGAATTCTTTCTTCCAGGCCGGCTAGCTTTTTATCAAGTACGAAAACAAAGCCTTTAACTTCGTGATCCACTTGATCAAGCGTTAAAATAAATTCTTTTAACTCTTTCGTCTGTTGATAGCTAGTTACAAAATGGTCCAATACATTCATACTTTTAACACCACTCAATTCGATTTAAGGTAAAGTAGGATGGTATTTTCTCAATCAAGATGGAAATGTCGATACTAAGAAGCTCTCTACGCTCACAAACAACGCCAGGAATTGGGTGTAACTTCCCAACTGATGTCCCATGCTTATTCTATAATTAGGTTTGTTATCAACCATTCTGTTCTATTAACATTATTCCGACAATCACTTTCAAAAACATCGTCGTATTTTTCGAAAGATACATCCTTCCAACCTGCATACTTTCCACTATATTCCTGTAAGCCTTCATTCTTAATCCGCAAGAAAAAGTAGCCCCCCATCACACTTGACTGAGCAATGATTTTTCCATTCAGCAACTCTTTTTTAGCGTCTGGCCATTCCACAGTTATTTCATTTCCCTCATTATCATGAAGTGTTTCAAATGGATGTAAATCAAAAATCAATCCCTTTTTGGATCTTTTAAAGGTTTTCTCCATAGCATCTTCGCCTTTGTTAATTAATCTTTCCTTCATCGTTAATCCCCCCTGAGAAACACAATAGCGTATTCAACCATATTTTTCGAAGAGCCTTAATAGTCCAGCTCAATTATGCCTATTTCCCCATCCAGCGAACTCGAAGTAAGAACGACAATATTAATATGCTAACCCACCACACCACACCACACATATTTCCATTATACATTAATTAAATCGGGATTAAAAGATAAAAAACGGGATTAAACACCCCCGTGGAACATTGCTTATAACCCCCTAAATAAAAAGAGGGAGGTCGTGAAATACGCAAAGTGTTGATCTGACAAGGCTTATTTAGGGTTATCAGTACCTAAATTCTGAATTCTCGTGAAAATGTTCCACAGAATCACAAAATGACCAGATTTGAGATAGTTATCTGGCCCAAGAAAGTAATAAGACTGCCATCGTCAGTCTTTTCTAAATCAGCCAAGTTTTTATTTTTGGACTTACAAATATGCCTAATAATGATGATATCTTTGATAAATTGCTGTTGCTGCCTCGTTTCCTGACTGAACGAACCGGGGGATCCGAACAAGTTGTTTTGTTTTAAAATTTTATTGCAATAGACCAAGTTTTCTGATCATGCTATGCTTTTATTAGAGAATAATGGTATTGATGATTCCTGCTCGGCATTGGTTGGAGTTTGTAGAAACTGAAAGACAAATAAAAGTACAATAAAGCAATCAATAAAAATACTATGTTATGAGGATGCAATATGAAATTAATTGATTTAGAAAAGTTAGAGGTAGCTTTAGCAGAGGATAGAATCGGATTTCAAGAAGTTGCTGATCAATTATTTAATAAGAGTACAAAACCTTGGCAAACCGCAGAATGGAAGAAAAGAAGAGAAGAATTATTGAAGGATCATTGCGAACAATGCAACAAAAAAGAAGGAACAAAGGTTATTCAACACTTTTGGCATCCACAAGATTATTCAAGTATTCAATATCCGATTGTAGGTAGATATATAGATGAATATTTCGATAGATTTCTAATTGAAAATAATTTACTTATAAGTGAGTTGACTGAAAAACGTTGGGTTGAGGAAGCAGAAGAGAAACAACTGTGTCCTAATTGTTCTTCGATTAATTTTACCGAAAGAAAAACAAAGACACCGAGATACAGATGCAATAAATGTAAAGATGAATTTGATGAACCAGTTATCGGTAAACTTATAGGCTTATCAACCAAAGACGATTTTCAAAGTGGCTTTGCCAGGAAATTTATTAATGAGAAGATATGGCAGACATTCGAAGAAAAAATTAGAAAAGAAGCTATATTAGAAAGTATTAGCCAGCATAAGAAATATATTTCCTTTGAAGGGACTAAAACATATTGTAGTAAATGCGCTTTCTTATGGGATAAAAAAGGGATGAAACTTTGTGATAAGTGTAAAACCAAATACCACAACAAAGGTAGAACCGAGTGTTCAGAATGCAGATGAAAAGATTCTCTATAATGGGGAAAGCATGATTGTTAAATGCTTACTAGGACTAAAAGACTCATCCATTATGAGATTGGAGGAAACTAAAAATGTCGCATGAGGACGAAATTAATGAAGAACAAAAACTATTTTAAAACGGATTTTAAAATCAATTGCTTGACAAAGAGATTGCCCTATTGGAAAAATTTCTCGGTGAAACACAAGAGTTATTAGAATCACAAGGAAAACTATCTGAAACTAAATTAGCTAAGGCATTGGAATTTATGGAGTATACGTTTCTTCATGATCTACTGGACGAAATGGGTGAACGTAAGTTGAATTAAAGCTCTTTAGCCAATATGGTTAAAGGAAAGAAAGTTAGATTTCTGAGGGAGTGTAAATAGGATTGAAGACAGAAATGGGAGAATTAATTGTAGGTGCTTACCTTAAACAAATTGAAGGATGCGATTTTGTTGAATATAACGCACGACCAAGAGGCGGGGGAATTAAAGGTTTAGATGAATTAGACGTAATAGGCATGAATTTTGCCACTAATACAGCCTACTTGTGTGAAGTCACAACACATCTCCTAGGAGCTTTGTATGTTGATAATAAAACTACGGTTGAAAAGATATCTTCAAAACATCTAAAACAAAAGGAATACGCTGAAACATATTTAAAAAACTTTGAGAACATTCGCTTCATGTTCTGGAGTCCATATGTTCCAATTGGGTACATAACCAGAGGTTTGGAGACTTTGCCTGATTTAGAATTAATTATTAATAAAGAATATACTAGTAAAATTAATGAACTTAAGTTCTTGGCAAGAAAAACTACAAATGATTCAGGCAATGATTTCTTTAGAGCCTTACAGATTATTGAGCATTTAAAATAAAATAGCCGATTTCATCCCCAAGTAACATAGGAAGTTAAAGCGAAATTAAAGTAATAGGTCCTTCTTCGAAACAACATCATTGAAAAGGGTATTTGGCTTTTCGAATTTTTAAGCCTCAGACTTCGAAAAATATAATCGAAACAGAGGCAGCAGAATATGAAATAAAGTCATATAATGCCGTTGTTTTATTGAACTATCGTATCCGTTAGTTTAACGACAAGAGCAAGTTTCCGAGGCGTCCCTCTCTCAGGTATCTTTTCCGCTATCGACCCCAAGCCTTAGCTTTGCGATCAGCGAGTGAAACACCAATAAACGCCCCACAATGTTAAACAAAACCTATTTTTGCTTTGATTCTGTTATGTTAAAAGTCCCCGTTCCCTTATTAATATGGTTTCCTTCGAGCCAATCCACTTCTACCGATACAGGTATATTAATCGGCAGTTCTAATTCGGATAACGTTATCTTTTCATTCGGATCTAATTTTGAAACAACGGTTTTTGAATCGGCTTTTACAGTCTTACCTGAAAGCTTTTCTTTTGTATCCACTCGATAATATATAACTACACTTTCAACAGGAACACTCCCTGTATACATAAATTCAATATCGTAACCCTGTTGTCCTAGAGTATTGATTTTTGGAATCATCACTAATTTCCAATTTTCTAAGCCATTTTGATTCGTAAATGCTGTATCGACGGAGAGAATTTTAGAATCTTTATTATCATTATTTTTTGAACAACCCACAATAAATATGATACATGCCATTATGATCAAAGATTTTCTCATTACATCATCACCTCTTTTTTCTTATACGAAAAATAAGTAAAATTGTTTCATTTTTCCAAATTCAAATACGAGTTGAGAATGAGCAAATCTTCCCATTAGCTGAGAACAGTGCTACCACGTGGCAGCCCTTTCGGTGTTAAACTAACGTTCTTCGTTAGCTGAACGCCCCGCATGTATATCTAATGGTAAGGGTTAACAGTTTTTTGAGCAATCCATTATGGCTAAGTTGGCTTGGCACAATTAAAAAAACAACTAGGAGCGATGTAACAAAAAATACTATTTACTTACTGATGGTATCTTGTTAATCTATATACATAGAATTACAAAGTATATGGAGGTGGCATAATTGCAAAAAGAAATGCTTAAAGGTTACATAGATGCTATTATTCTTTCAGTTCTGAGTAATGGGGATGCTTACGGTTATGAAATTACTAAAATCGTAAACGAAAGAACCCAAGGTCTTTTTGAGTTGAAAGAAGGTACTCTTTATCCAGCATTGAAACGCTTAGAAGCTAATTCATATATTGATGGCTACTGGGACGAGAAAACTACTCCTAGAAGGAGATACTATAAGATTGGTGAAAAAGGCAAAAAAAAGTTGGATGAGAGCAGATTATCATGGCAACAAAATACAAGTATTATTAACATGTTCTTAGGAGGATTATCTGATGCAAAGAGTAAGACAATTCTTGGAACAAATTTTGCAATATAGTTTTTTATCAAAACGCGAAAAAGCAGAGTGGCAAGAAGAAATGGAATCTCATATAAACAGTTCAGCTTTATCTTTAAAGGAAAAAGAGGGCATGGGAGAAGAAGAAGCTGTAAAAAAGGCAATAACAAAATTCGGTGAGCCAGAGCAACTCAGAAAGCAAATAACTAAAGAGATGTTTGGATTAGATATCAAATTAATTGGTATTATATCTGCGTGCTTTCTCATTTTGTTTATATTTTCCGCAATCGCACTCCCTAGTCTAAGGGTATTATCACCCTCCTTGATGCTTGCACTGTTACTTAGTGTTGTTACCCTAATAAAAACAAGAAAACGGATTGACCGTATTCTCATACCTGTTGCATTTACCCCATTTATCATAGCTTATTTAACAAATATTTTATTTCCTCATGAAACATTCAATTGGTATTTATCATTTTCTATAACATATTGGTATCCAATGAACCTATTTGGAGCTATATTCCTAGCCTTGTTTGGTCTTGGATTGTATTTTGTAACAAGAAATCAGTTTATAAGTTTGCTACCGTTAATATTTTCTGTATGTTACAATGTATGGCACTTAGTCAGGCATTCCATAAAGTTTCTCTATTGGTCGGCAACGGATTCACCAATTATTGCGAAGTATGGATTTAGATTCCTATCTACTACAGCTGATAAGCAACTTATAGATTTGTTAATAAGACTTTTAATGATTGTATTCCTCATAACCATAATTCAAGTATTTAATAGATATGTCATAAGAAAGGCTTCACCTGTCACTTGAATAAGTTTCAACTTGGTTCATTCCTTTCATGTCATTAGTTAAGAGACGTCAAAGAATATTCTAACGTTATGCCCAAGACCGCCGCTTTATATGGCGGTCTCTTATTTAAGAAAACAATAACTATTATGTTAAACTGCCCGTTTACTTCAACAGACAAAGGCAGCCGATCGTGTGCCGGCTGCCTTCATGGCTTGATTGAACTATAGTTTCCCGTTAGCGTAACGCGGCTGCCATTCCACGATGACTGCCTGGACAAACATATCACATTTTTCTGACATTAGCTCGAACAAACAAACCGTAATCCGTTTTACTCGAGAGGATGCGATCTTTGACCGAAAGAAAGTTTTTGACGTTTAGAATCATTTTGTCCGAAGCTTTTCAATAACAGAGAATATCTTCTCCTCGATCCCTTCTCTACCGGTAATCGAAAGTAACTCAAATCGAGTAAACAATGTCTCCGTGAGCCACCAATACGTATTTTCAGGCTTCTCCTTACGCATTGTCCCCCGCGTGAAACCATCCTCGGTCTCTTCAAATATCATGTACTCTTTGTTTCGAGTCCCCAATGCTCATTTACCGCTGGCAGCTTCCCCCATCCAGTTAATGTCTTGTACACATATTTCACCACTGTAAGAGTGGGGAATGAATACCCTTCGTCGGACAATGTGACGTCTACACCATAGATCGGCCCGTTGTGTAACCCACCTGAGCCAGGAATCTCTGGATCCTCTTTTAGTTGGTACAGCTTAATAAACCCGCCGACCATCCATCCAGTAATATCGTTATCAGATTTATACCGGAGAAATCTCGGGGTAATAGTGACAAACCCCGCTCGGTTCGCGATTTCATCTAGGTCTTTAAACATCCGAGATAAATTTTCATACGTCCGCTGGATTACCTTGACTGCATTCGTTATATTCTCACCGGTATTCATACGCTTGTCCCTCCTGAATTGGTAAGGATAAATAACTATAACCTTTATTGTATTCATAATACTTGTTTGCATTTACGGATACCGAAACAGCATCGAAACCATTAAACATCTCGAACCCTTTTTTCCTCAGTAGGTCAATGATATCTTCAGTTGCCAAGCACTGATAACGATCCGCCGGCGGTTGTGCTTCTTCAAGTGCGTGTAATACATTTTCCCATGTAAGTAAACCAAAGAAGACTTCGTCCCGTATAAGTTTCCTTCGTACAACGTCTTGATACACTGTGACGCCAATATCAGCCGGTGCCACGAATAATAGCATGCTCCCTTTCCCCAATTTGGGGGCATCACCCAGGAGCGACTGGTACCTAGCCAACTGATTGTCGCTCTCCATCCATACCTCGCTGTCTGACAAATCCATATCGTCGTCTGAGGAAAGACCGCTCCTGTATTTTACCTCTATCCCAATCATAAGCTTCGGGGCTTCGATGATCAGGTCAATTTCTCCGTTTGCATGACGCGGCCAGAAGTAATAAATAAGCTTACAGTCATCAGAAATCTCTCCCAATGCCGATCGAACGGTATCACGATGTGATTCGTTTTCAAAATACGCTTGTGATAAGATCGGCTGCAGCCCCATTGTATATGGAACATACCTCAATGTTCCGAACACGTTCCCGGTGAGCTGATCCTCCAGTCTCTCGTGGAGATTACTACCGGTAGAAGATATCTTGTTGTGGATTTCAGCAATCATCATTTTGTCCCCCATCGGCAGTAGCCTAATATCTAACGAAGCTGATTATAGCAGAAATTCCCTGATGCCGGTTTTGTCAGGGGATAAATGTTCGTTTTACATTCTACTGGCGTTCCCCGTCTACCCTTTTCGCTTTTGCTCCACACTACTCACCCTTAATCTTGAACTAGGTATTCAACAAACATTTTCAAAATAAATTATTTATTCCATCCTTGTGAATCATTTCACACCTTAAATATATTAAAATAACTGTCTTGACATCTTGTAGTACCATATCGAAATCGTTAGGAACTTCTAACCAGAAACTAAGTTCATGTCATTTTGAGCTAGTCAATTACAACCACAAATTTAATTCCGGCCCATTTGCGAAGACCTTTCTTAAACAACTGCTTTTTTTTCATGGCAGTTCATTTAGCCAAGCAAACTCTCCAAAAAGCTCAATAGCCTTAGTGTTGTATGCTTTTGCAGCATCTATGTCAGTTTCAAATGTCCCTAAATTATAACGCTTATTATCTTTACCTATAGACGCGATCCATCTTCCTCGTCGCTTCGAAACCCCTTTGTAATTAGAATACCTTTTATTCTTGCTTACTTTTCGATTAAAAACAATTTGTTGTCTATTTGCAATTTTTAAATTCTTTTTTCTGTAATCATGCTTACCCTTTTCGATAAAAGACACGCACGTACCAACTGGTGGATGCATGATTAAATTATGCATTAATATTTCTGTTCTTTCCCCGTGAGTTATTATTGTTGTACTCGCATAGCCAGCACCATCAATACGCCAAGTATACTGCTTTAAAATATCATAATCATCGATATCTACTTTAGCATTAACTTCTAAACTCAAAGGAATCCATCTAAAATCAGATTCATTATTTGCGCTATTTAATTCATGCATAAGATTTTTCTTATCGTTCTCTTTTCTTGAGCAGCCACAACTAGCACTTATTCCAGACTTTAAATTACTCGATCTAACAGAAATTTTCATTCCGCAATCGCATTTGCACAACCACATAGGTTTTAGAGAATTTCTTTGCAATTGTGTTTCAAAATCCCTTTCCAAAACGGTGAGCTTTCCAAATTGTTTATTGGTTAAGTCTACAAGCTTTGGCATTAGAAACGCCCACTTTCGATTAAGTTCGTTTCATTTTATTAGATATTCTCAACCGATAGAGCAGGTTGAATTAGCTCTGTAACCACAACTGCGTATTTTGTGGGTAGTTTTATGTCGTTTGACTCTGATCCCTACAACAAAGCCAGATCAATAAGGGCCTTACGTAAATCATGTGGGATTGGATTTAGATTTCGATTTGGCCCCAGCACCATTCGAGCTTTTGCTCGAATCTGTTCAAGGGTGGGTTTTGTGATACTGGATTTCCTTGGGCTTAAAATTGAATGAATTCGCCTAGCTTCCGCAGCCGTCATCTCCAACGTTATCTTCTCGACCAAGGAAGCGATCTCCACAGCAGGCAAGCCAAAGACCTTGGTTGAGGCGGTTGTAACGGATCGGGGTTGTAAAGCAGTTGTAGGTACAGTTGTAGGAGCTCGTCGTGTAAGGTTAGCCGCAAGCTCCCTCTGACGTTTCATTCTCTCCTCATACTCAGCCGCCTCCTCCCTCTTTCGCTTTAAAGCTTCCAGTCGATCAGCCTCACGTTCTGCAATAGCCGCCTGTTCAGCCTCATACTGATGGGTTAGCCGCTCAAGACATGCCCTCATATCTTCTGTTTCATCTAACCCCCACCACTGGAATTCGTCCAACTTTTCGGAAAGGGATGTTGCTTTCTCCAAAGAGATAGACGCTCGGTGGATATGGTACCCAAATTTCTTGTTTGTCGGAATGAACCTTTCTATCCATGCGCGACCCTCACTCGGGTCTATATAAGCGAGGCTAAATACATCCTGCGCTTCCGGAGTGAGACGTTGCTCACCAAATGACTTTACCCCGAACATCTCACGGAGAACAAAGGATGCATCAAATGTTTCATAAAATTCCTTCACAAAAGCGCTCCACTGTTGGTCAACACTTGATTGAATTTTCATCTGAGATTCAGCTAAGTAGAGTGATACGATGGAACGATCAGGTACATCAGCGATCCAATCGGCATTTATAAAATAAAATGGCCTGAAGCCGGCTGCCTGGTACGTAGATGTACGTTTAGAAATGTAATTATTATACGTGTTGTCCTCACGTTTGCCAGTCACATAATCTACCGACCATTTGGTGCCATTCGGAAACGTCAATATGAAGTCAGGTACAATCTTAAGGGCCGAACGATACATATACCCTTCTTGAAGAATAACACCGCGAGGTTTCAATTGCCCCTCGAGATAGGCACGAAGGATGGTACGACCTACTCGATGCGTAAGAGTGTTCTCGCCACTTCGAATCCGGTGAATATATTTAGTGTAGTTCTCTGCACTGGGACACCGGTCTCCATGATGCCGAAAATGAGGGGATTCTTCTCGAAGAACAAGCCTTACAGGTTGATTGCAGCAAAGGCATACAAATGCATCCTTCTGGGAATGGATGCGGTATTTGTCTTCTAAGGAACGAACGATAGTTTCTCTGGAAGATCCATCTGTAGCCTGCTTAAACCATTCTTCTGCGATATTAATTTCCTGATAAACAAGTTTGGCGATCTCCATATGGTTCTCCCGAGATACTGATTATATTTTTTCTAAGTATTTATCAATTTCCCGTGTAAAACTGTCTCGTCCTTTGCATGTAAGAATAACTAAGTTCTCGGGATTTTTACTCTGGATATATTTTTGTATGCGATGCTGCGTGTACGTCCTAATATAAAATATGAGGTCAGCGCGCCGGATTGGTCCGGCAAGGAGATGAATATTGGTTTCATCGTCGGTAGCAGGAAAGAATTCACCAAACCCACCTCTCTTTGCTATCTCCTCTTCGTACATCTGCTTTTGATCGCGGTGTCCCACAACAAGTACATGCTTGCCAGCAAGAGGCTTCGGCTGCACAGCGAGAAGTGCTTTATATTCATCGGTAACCCGCTCCTGCTCTGATAAGAGACGCTGCAGCAGTTCGTTGTGTTCTTCAAGCTCCTTAATGCGCCGCAGAGCCTCTTCCAATTGCTCCTCTGCGGATTGATTGACCCGCTCCAGTTGTTGCTGCAACTCTTCAGTTTGTAGACGCTCGAATTCATAACGCTCTTCAAATTCTTTCGCTTTTTGGAGAGCCGTAAGATGAGAGGTCATTCCCTCCGCCTTGCCGCCAATACGGCCGCCATAGACGAAATAATATCCATTTAAGATCTCTGTTTCATAGACCGCCCAATCTAAGGGCGTGAATGAATCCATAAGAAGGGAGGCGTCTTCCTTACGATCAAGTATGACACACGATTCATAGACAGCTATCTTATTGACTGCCTGGGCATAAATCTTATGTTCAGGAGAGGTCTTCCCTTGTCGACGGAGAACTTCATAGAATTCAAGCTTCTGTTCGTTGCCAAGGTTATCTAAGAAACCCTTAAGATTACCAAACGCCCCTGTGAGACGGTCGACTACTCTTTTACTTGCGCCGGCTGCTAAGTGAAGCAGATATTCACGAATGACAGGCTTCGTTACGCGAAAGAGGACTTTCTCCAGTAGAATATTCTTCCAATCGGACTTCTTAAGCAGCTTGTCATGAATGGTTATTCCCGCACCGCGGGCTATATCGCTGAAAAGCTTCTTATCATCCAAGCTGATTAAATAACCGGCAATACACGAACATAGGAGCGGGTCAAATTCGCCAACCTCTTGAAGGGTAAAAGCAACGAATTTCCTTCGTTGCATGGCACGGTCCTCATCCTCGTTAATCATTGCTCTTAGGGATATCCCCATAGCGGATATGGACTCAAGGGTAGTAAAGTAATGTGCCACACTGGGGTCTACCTGTATATAGCGTTCAGGAATCATTGCGCTCTCCTTAAACTTTTTCAATATCGTTTCCGTCAATCATCATGAAAGTTTCACGGGAGAAATCAGTTTCATTCACGAGACGATGCGATTGTAACCGCAAAGATTTTTCATACAGGTTGCGGACATAACGTCCATTCCCGAACTGAGAATCATGGCGTACTTCATCAAAGATAGCTCTCATCTTTGAAATGGCTACCTCTGTTAATTGATAATCCGACTCTGTGTACATTCGAGACGCGATCTCTAGCAGCTCGTCCGTATTATAGTCTGGAAAATCAATGACGTTTGGAAATCGGGATTTTAATCCAGGATTAGTTTGTAGAAAATCATCCATTTCTTTACTATAGCCGGCTAAGATGACAACAATACGATCACGATTATCATCGATTTCCTTAACTAAGGTGTCAATGGCTTCCTTACCAAATCCATTCTTTGAGTCAGCATCTGATGCAAGAGAGTATGCTTCATCAATAAATAAAACGCCATCCAGCGCGCTTTGAACGGCCTCACGGGTTTGTATCGCCGTTTGCCCGACGTATCCGGCCACCAACTTAGATCGATCCATCTCCGTAAGTTTTACCTGTGGGAGATATCCGACACTGTGCAAGACCTCAGCTACAATTCGAGCAAAGGTTGTCTTCCCCGTACCCGGATTCCCTTTAAAAATCATGTGCACCGTTTGTGTACTCTGAGTTGCAAGACCCAACTCTTTCCGTTTCTTTTGCACAGTAAGAAAGGAATATAAACTGCGGATAAAATCTTTCACTGTTTTCAGACCGATAATACGATCCATTTTTTCAAAAATAACGACAGGATCTTCAGGAACAGAATTGGATATTTGACCATTCTTGTTAAGGTTAAGCTTGTCCGAAGGTAGTTCTATTGTCTCCTTACTCCTATTTGGAAAGACAATATCCTCGATCTGGATTGAAAAACGGGAAACAATCGCATGTTGGAAAACTCCATATTCTGTGTCGGTGTAAGAATAGTATTTATGCTCACCGTTAACCATTGCTAAGAGATCATCTCTATAGACACGCATTAATTCCGACAAGGCCATCCATTTGATAGATGGTAACTCATTAACAATGGATGTAGCTATTGAGATAAATTCATCATTAGATCCATTAAGATCTATAAAATAATCTGCGGCATTCATCAGACGCCCAAAGCATCGAAGGAGTTCAGGATCATTATCAACGGCTGCTAACGCTCTAAAATACTGAATTTTACTCATATTGAAGACTGCCTGATAAATGCTTCTGTTTTTCACAGAAGGCTCCTCGAGTTCAAGATGGGCCAACTCATCGAAGAGTGAAAATATATCTTTTGGAGAACAAATAGACTCAGTTCTTAAATAATACTCTTCTAAGGTTTGCCAATCATAGGACTCTAAGTTGTCAATGTTCTGTAAATGTACACTTCTATTGATTAATTCTTCCAGGTACTGTAGACGTCCCGAAACGATCTCATCACTAAGCAAATAACATGAATCTGCATTCTCCTCCTCTAGGAGCTTTTCGACGGCGCTTTGAGCATCTGCAAAATTTCTAATCATCATCCCCATTTATGCCGTCCCTTCGTCGATCTCGACTTCCTTATCATCTTGTGTAAACCAAGCCCCCATACGTTGCCATAAGCTACCTTTCTTCCGGGCCCGAAGCTTTTGCATGACTTCTTCACCAAGGATCAAGTCCGCTAGTTCATCCATGACCTCTTTCATGGCATTTCGCTTCTCATCTCGAATAAAGCTAGCTTTCCAGAAGGAGTCCCCTTCCATGTACAACTCAAATAGTTCAGTCATGGCCGGTACATGGGTAAGGTTGTTTACGCTGTAGATCGATTTAATCTCTCCAGAGTGTAAACGTTCCAGGCGAGGAGTACTCTTATTCATAACAACATGAAGCTTATCATAGTAACGGTGAAGGTGCTCCTTAAATTTAGAATGCTCCCTCTCCGTCCGGACCACATCATAGCCTCCTACCGCAATAATGTGGTCCGCGCTGCGAAGCAATATCTGTACGCTGGGATCATCATAATCTGTACTGACATCACATAATAAAACGGACAGATTACGGCTGTACGCCAGCAGGTGTGCTGTATCGGTTTCCGTCCAACCATTCAGATCGTCCTTCGGTCCACGAATGATATATTTGACGTGTTCATGAGTGAATACTTCCGACCACGCAGGGAGCTCCTCGTTTCGAAGCACGGTTTCGTGCCAACTCTCCCAAACAGGCAGATCGATCGGTTGTTTTTGTTTTTGCTTCACGATCGCTTCTTTACGGCTGATGTATCCTTTACTTCCGTCAAATAATCCCCAAGCATTGATAATCTCGAACCAAGCGGAAGGGGCGATTGGTGATTCTAGGACACCAACATCTACTTGCAGTTCTGAAACATACTCGGCCAACATGCGTGTCAACAGAGATGAACCCGCTCCTTCGAATAGTGAAAGGACAACTACACTCCGTGATGGGACTCGTACCTGCTCAACGACAACCTGCTTCTCAACTATTCGTTTTTCAACAATCTTGACTTCGGTTTTAACTTCACTTTTCGGTTCAGCGGGCGCTGGGCTTAGCTTCTTCTCCTGTTGCGGGATATGTGCTTGTTCCAAGATTTCCTCTGGAGAAGAGTTTTCTCGTTTTCGTTTGCGTAGTTGCTCCGTAGCTTTCTCCTGCTGCTTGCGAAACCGCTCAGTAGAGTCAAATTTCGGAGGATTCAGGAGTTGCTCTTCCCATTCAGACGAAAGCTTACCTTCATTAAAAATATCGGTTACGCCTTGAAGTGCAAGCTTTGCCAGAAATAGATCTTCTTCCGGGCGCTTACACACAAACACTATGCGCATATACATGTCTACTCGGCGTAGCTCCTCGATAATGTCGAGCCACTCCTCATCTGTTTCCTTGTCGCCAACTAAATCTTCTCCAACAATAACCATATTGGCAGCAAGTTCAATAACCCGATCCACAAGTTTTTTCCTCACCATAGCGACGCCAGCCACGCGGCCGACACCTGTTTCTTCAACAGCTTCTTTAATAATTTCATTCATGCCTTCCGTACCAAAACCGACAACGATAATCTGTTCTCTAGCCAAACTTACACCTCCATCGAATATGAAAAAAACCGCCGAGGGAAAGCTCGGCGGCAGCCTTACAGAATATCCATATTAAGCCGCTGCAGCTCAACTTCCCCTTCTCGTTTACCTTTCCTTGCTACAAAGAAGGACTTTGGAAACTCATCTAAGCATTCATCGGGCAAAAAAACTTGAACAAAGGAATCCGACATAAAATCAATGGACCCAACAACTGCCTCGATCGCTTCTAGGGACCCTACACTCCATACAACCATCGCAGCACCAGGTTTAACCATGGGGAGCTTACCGTCATTTTCTTGGACCATTTTTTCATACATTTCTTGTTTTTTCTGCATAAGTCGGAGCGGGTTAGATTTTTGCGCCAACCGCTCTACATACATAGTAAGCGGCCCTTTATCCGACTGTACAAAGAACTGACTAAAAGGGCGAATTGGATCACCTTTGGACCAGTTGGGGGCGTAAACCACTTCGGCATACTTGCCTCGTTCCTCAAGGATCATACGGAGTTCGTTGACCGCACATATAGAAAGCGAGTAGCTCTTGTACTTATGAAGTTGCCACGGCTCTAGGAGCTGCATGCCATGCATCATCGAATAAAACAGAAACGCTCCCTGTCCTAGCATCCATACGTGTTCTTTTTCTGGTATACCATGGCGATTGAACCAATATCCGTCGAACCAATCTAGCTTCTGTAGTGTCCTTAGTCGAGAGCCTATATGATGAGCCTTTTCAAATGAATTTGCAGCAAGACGCCGGATTTGACGTTCGGTTAAGCAGATCCATTCTTGGAAGAACTTCGTCAGGATGAGGTCTGGAGGACCAATTTGGCCAGCCGTTACGCGATTTACAATGGTTTGAAAATGAAGGACAGACGGCTTCTCACTCCGTTGCGCGGAAAACTGTAACGTTGGATCATCTAAGGGCGGCAGGCTGCCATCCTGCGCCCTCCAAAGATCAGAATACTCCAACGCCGAGGAGATAGCTGCTCCACTATTCAAGCTATTCAAATCAGAAGCCACTGCCAAATGCGCCTGCTGTTTGCAGCGTAGGGTCAATTCGGTAAATCCGCGCTCTTCCGACCCGTTTGATCTTATCTAACGAAGTAACCTGTGCTTGCACACGAAGCCCAAGAGGAAGGCCATAGCGGAATTGTTGACTTAGCGGATACTGAAGATTGCCAAGAATGACAATACCCGTTGACGCGAGCTCAATCAAATAGGTGTTAGGGCCATTTTGCGTCTTTGCCACAACTTTCGCTAGGATATGATCCCCGACCGAGTGGTATTGCTCGATCTGGTCCCATTTCTGAGAGCGGTATTCTTTCTGAATTTCTTTTCGGGACAACCGGAGACGATATTCAAAATCGCTATCTGCACCTTCATCCCCGTCTTTGTTAATCTTTTCAACGGCCATTACCTTAAGTTCTACTTCTCCGCCAATCATGACGACTTCTCTTAAATCTGTGATACTGTTTAAGTCCCACTCTCCAGGAGGCACCATGCAGGGGACGCCTTGTACCTCAACAAAAACGAGTTTTGAATCGTTTCGTACGCCTGTTACGGTACCACGTACGATGTCCCCCTCCTTGACGTTCTTCAGAAATTGATTTTGAACGATCGGAATTGCCTGAACTCGGGAAACGATCGCTACACCAGTCTCGCGGTCGATATCCGTAACAAGGAATGGTACAGGCGTACCCATAAAGCCTGTAAAACTCGAAACCTTTCTTGTAGTAAATTGTTCACGGGAGCAATATACGGGAACGCCATTGAAGTTGATGACAATGACGCTGTCTTTCACTCCTTTGAGCGTAACTGGCTTTACGTCTGCTACAGTCCCCATTTGCACGTATTTACGAATCATAGATTCTCGAAGTATTTCTAAAATAGCATCGTTGTTCATCAACATGGAAATTAGACTCCTTTATCCCTTAAGAATTATTTTTTCTTCCTGTTCTGCTTTTGGATCATCCGCGCAATAAATTCATTGTTAGGTGGATCCGCTATATTGTATTTATTAATAGGTGGCTGTTCCTGCTTTGTGGGCTTACCTCGCCTAGCCGCATTAATTTCCTCATCACGTTTAGGGTTGGCTATTGTCTGTGTGGCTTCTTTCTTTGATGGAGTATCATTTTTCTCAGTTCCACGATCCTCAGAAACTATCGCTTCACTCGGCGTATTCTCTATTCTTTCAATTGTAGGAGTTGAAATAGAAAGTTTCTCTTCCTTCATTGGATCTTCTTTCGTTGGAGAAGGCCCGCCGAATAGAAAATCACTGGCTTGAATAATTGGTTCTGCAGATAGAGGCGCCGAACTGGGAGCTTTCGTTTCCACTACATGAGTCGGATTAGACGCTGCCGAGTCCTCTCTTTTTTCCTCAATGGTCACTTCTTCTTTTTGAGAAGCTTGTTTTTCAATTTCGCTGTATGCGGAAGGCTCTGAACCAGGGGCGAGAATAATCTCCGGATCTATTGTTCCAGTCTGCCGCTGTCCACTTACGAGTTCGATTTCAGCGAAACGTCTCCTCGGAACATCCACTTTCGGAACTTCCTTGAATGACGGATGACCGATGTATTCAGGTTTACGCTTAATTTCCTGCGTCTCGGTTGTGGCTGCTGCTTCCGAAATATTCGAAGAGCCATCACTTAAACTGGTAGAGGTACTTTCACTTTGACCTGGCAGCCGAATTCCTTTTTCAGCGTCGTCCTTAGATTCAGCACTATCTTCGATCCAGTCCATATCGAACTGTTCGTCCTCTTTAAGGGCAATTCGCCAATGTTCCATAAAGGAATTGAGCGCGTCGGCTTTCAGTGCCTTATTCCACTTGTCGGCCCGACCGAAGTCAACAAAGTCACCCATTGCTTTAATGGCTTTTTGCGTACTTCCTTCAACAACTAGTCGAATATAAGAATATTTGAACTTGTTATACATGATGCTATCCGACGTAACAAGCTCCATCTCCTTACGAGTAGTCGTTTCAGCAAAGGAGTAGTTCGGACTGGTCATATTCTCTGGTGTTATGCTTTCACGGCGGGAAAACTCATCTACTACCGTCGTACCGAAAATCTCTGACAACTTTTCTGCGTCATATTTCCCGACACCGCCGTAAACGATGTAGTTACGAATTGTACCCATCATTCCATCCACGAAGCCCCGACCAAGTTCAATATCGAACTGAGAGAGCGTTTGTGTAGCAACAAGAGGTGCATACTTATACTTACGACCCTGGCTTGTCAGTTTCAGGAACTTGGCATTCATATATTCAAGGAATTCATCCGCATACGATGAGATCAAAGGTCTTGTCTTTTCTTCACCTTTTCTCCGGAAGACCGCGTTCTGTACAGACATGTACACTAGTTTCCCGAAAGGTGAACTGACATCACCTAATTCTCCGTTCGCCGTATTACAAAGCAGGATACCCCCGCGACCCATCAGCTTATCCAGATCCACACGGTTTTCGCCAAGAAGGACACGTGCACAATAAGGATTCTGCAGCAAGTCGGCGATTAGATTACGGGTGGTTCGTGTAAACTCAAACTGCTTGTCCACATATTTGATTTTCCCTTTGTGAGGACCATCGTTAAATCTAACGAACACACCTTCGCGAGTCTTTTCCGGTTCAATACCGTCATTTCGGAACCATTGAGCAGTACGACGAGCAAGCATCCAAAAAATCTGCCGATCCCGAGACATTTTGGCGACAATTGCTGGCTCAGGAAGACGCCGTTCAAGTTCTTCAACTAAATCAGCTGTATAGCGAGGGTCTTGGTACATCTGGTCAAGATCGAGAAGTGTACATTCGTTCTTCTTGATGAACTTAAGTAAGTATACATACGCTTTAAGAACGGTACGGCATGATTGGCGGAAAAAGTCATCGCTCGACTCACTCATACTATCCAGGACGGCAGTCAATGTCTCTGCTACCTGAGATAGCGGACCAACCATACAGTTGAATCCAGGCGTATCCGGATTCGATGGATCAAGGTAAACAACAAATTCTTCGGGAATCCCGTGCTCGAGTGTAAGCTCATACGCTTTATCACAAAGGTCTTTAGCTGGTTCAACAATGATACTCCCGATCAGATGATTACCCCAAGCCTTCTGGAATTCCGGCGTTCCATATCCATACTTTTTAACGTAAACCGGAAATGCATTAATGGCTCTCTGTAAGTGGTCAAGATCTTGACGGAAAGCTTTGATGATTTTCAAGCTCGTTTTACCAGATCCCGGTGGACC
Source organism: Paenibacillus sp. V4I7 (assembly GCF_030817275.1). Lineage (NCBI taxonomy): Bacteria > Bacillati > Bacillota > Bacilli > Caryophanales > Paenibacillaceae > Paenibacillus > Paenibacillus sp. V4I7. The sequence continues at coordinate 93,142 of NZ_JAUSZD010000001.1, forward strand.
AATCAGCATGGTACCAAGCTGCCTAGAATCTCCCGTAAGTACGACCGGTGTTTTTGAATCAGCCTCTAGCGCAAGCACGATGTCAGGCATTACGTTAGCGCGCTCATCTCCAAACCTTCCGATCCATTTCCACTGGAACTTGTAATTCTCAAACCATTCCTGCAATACGGGGTCGGAACGATATTCGCCGACGATTTTTATCCAGTAACGAATAATTGCGTAGGATGGAAGCAACAGCAGGAACCACCCCATCATCTTGAGCCCACCTGGATGGAGATACTCCCGATATTCTGGAGTTTTCACCCAACCATCGAATTGCCATATGATATCGTACCCAATTGGCTTTACATAAGCAGCCGTGACAAGCATCGCTAGTAATGTGAACGTCCCCCACGTATAGATGAACGCAATCGATCTTCTCAGAACAGAGCTATTCGTTAATTTCACACGAGTGCTGAATAACCAGGTGCCATTGCAAAGGATTCCAGTAAAAATCAGAAGGCCGATCGGTACAGTAAGCGGTGGTTGATAGAATGGCATGAGTGGTGAGAATACAAACAACATTCTTCCCATTTGCTCATGTGTCAAATTTCCGTGACCAATGATAAATCCCATCCACATTCCCATCGTCGACATTAAGATGAGCCAAATGATTATGAAGCCGATACAGAGTGCAATGACTGGTAAACGTTTGGTCAGAACGGCCATGACGGCACCTCCCCCCATTTCACACCGGTTCGTCGGTCATATGTCCTCTGATGTGCAACACGTTTATCCTGCCGGATATCCTCAAGAGTTAGACTAAGTACTTCCATGTTTGCGATATGCGCGTCTGTATCAATATCGCATCTATCAGGATATACCAGCACACATTTCAAATCGGGAATTTTGTTTCCTATTAGATGATTCACCTTAATTTGTGGATTCACCCAATGAGGTAAGGCAAAATAGAAGGCGATGATCTTACCCGCTCCCCTATCGATCAACCCTACATCTGGGAGTCCAGTTTTTATCGAGTATGTAGCCCAGTCCCGCTTCGACATCATCGTATAGGAAGGGAACAGAGTCTTCCATGTATCATCCGACACATGAAAGTATGATTTAAGCTCTCCTTCTGCAGATATGTATTTTTCAGTCGTAGGGGTGAGCGTACTTTCCCATCCAACCAACATCTGCAACGTATCGGAAAGCAGTTCGTCTTTGATTGCCTTTTCTGCAGCCTCTGCAATGGTTCGAAGTCTGATTTTGTTTTGCCGACTTTTTCTTTTTGCCTGATCGCGTTTGTCCTCGTCGACTTTGACCTTACCCATCGAACCCTCAGCGACCACGAAGGCGATGCCTTTCGGAAGGGCTGGCAGCACGGATTGAATTTTCTTGAACTTTCCTTCCAGCTGCGTTGAACTCATGGTGCCTGTATCCGACTCCACGGATATTAATGGCTGGTAGTATTCTTTTACAATCCGGTTGTCCTCTTCGTTCCGTGAGTTGACTGGTACATTTAAGATATCCTTTCCTAAGTTCCCGCTCCTGACAAGATCGTTGTAATACTCATTTGGTTTGAAGATAACCCAGTCAGGTCGATATGGAACTTCGGGCTTCTCTCCTTCTTTATCGACAGGTGCCGGATCCAAGTAAAGGAAGCGGCGCCACTCAGAACTAGGAAGATAGACTTCTTTTCCCCAGAAGGAACCCAAGAGCGCGCAAAGGAAAGCTTGTAAAACATAATGGTGGACATCTTGATCTCTGATTAGGAGGTCTTTGTAAAGGTAATGCTGTTTGGGCAACTTATCCGTACTTGAGACTTCTTCATCATAGAGAGAGATATCCATAACAGCTCTGGCATAGAGCCGAATTCCAAATGAAGATAATGAATAATGAATTGGAAAATCGCCTTTTTTCTTCGCTAATGTGAATATGTATTCCCGCTCGAAAACACGGTAGTTGTTCAGCTTGTTCAACAGATATTCAAAGGACTTCTCATTCTTACTTCTGAAGAACAAACTCCGGATCTGGCTGCTGGTTAGACGACGATGGACGTAAAGCGAATGGAGAACCATGGCTGTTTCCGTGTTTTTGAGAACTAGATGGACAAGTTCTGCTTCTGTCCTATCTATAGGTTTACCACGGCGCACAACTGCGTTGTTTCGTCGCTTTAGTTTCTTCCCGCTCCCCTTATCGTCGGAATCGCTATCTTCTGATAAGGAATCCTTCTCTTCCTTGGAATTGCCGTCTGACTCCGTCAGCTCAGATTCGATATCATCTTCCGCAGCTCTCTTTTGATTGGTTGCTTCCTTAATGGTGGAATCTTCGGATTCAGGGGCAATCTTTGTTCGGGTGGATTCCTTTTCACTACCAGAAGATGTCTCGTGTTCGTGAGTCGGATGACCTATAACACCCGCTCCTGTTTCAGTAATATCAAGGGATGGCTTAACATTGGGAAAAGGTGTCTCTTTTGATGTAAAAGGATCAAACTCTGCGATAGGTAAGCTTTCTTCCTCTTCTATTCCGTAAGTATTCTGAACTGAAAGTAAATCCTCATTCTCTAGATGGCTTCCCGCCACGGTAGGGTACCTCCCTTCTCTACCAAAATTCGACATCTTTCATAGTTCTAAGATACCATAATCTAGGATACGTAGGTAGCTTTTTTTGGAAATTTTGATAGCTTGTTCGTAACTGAGAAAACTAGGGTCAAAAATAAAGAAATCTGTGTGCAAATCAGTGCATAGTTAGTCGCCCGCTCCACGCTCTGATAAGGTGCCCGATTTACTTCTTTGAATGTGTGGATAAAACGAAGAAAAATCCCTTATTTTAAAAGGGATTGTGGATAACACTATAGAGTGTTTTTTATATAAAAATGATTAATATTTCATTAGGAATAAAACCTGAACAGTAAACCTAAGATTTAAACCTGAGAATCTAACCTAAATAATTAACCCTAAATTTGTAAAAGCTTTATTGGTTACGAACAATCTAGACGAATGGGTATGAAGTCCCCCCTAATCATACATCCACCCCAGTAACATTCACTCATGAAGAACTCATTTGTTTCTGCAAGCAGTCATCAGTTCTGCTTCAGATAAGGCTTCATCAAAATTAAAATAAACTATCGATAGTTTAAATTAAACCATCAATAGTTTATTAATTTGTCTTATATATTCCTGGATGACTATTTCTTCGAAGAAGCAACTTTCGGCGCCCCTACCCTAGTTGAACTTTTTAACATTGCAGATGCGAGTTTCATGGCTTGTTCTTTTGAAAGTTCATTTGATGCCAATATTGGCACCTCCCCCGTGATTAATCCTATTATCCATGATTGACTATTTGATTAGAGATTAAACATAAGGATCATGTGTTCTAACACCATGGTCCTCCCCATATACTTGTCCTATAAGATGGAATAATGGAATTGTGGAATTATGACCGTAGACATAATAGACCTATTTATCATAAATAACGGGAGGGAAGAGGATTGAGCTCAAGCCTAAACGCTATATTACGACCAACGGATCCTGTTACAAAGAAACCAGGATCGGAAATGAATGAACATCGTAAGAGTGCAAATATTTCTGAAACGAAGCAGGTAATTGATGTACCAAAAGTCAAACCCACATCCCCACCGAAGCATCGAACAAGGAACGAACGAGCTGATAAGAAAAAGGATATTAAATTCCCCGTAACGCCGGCTCAACGCGAAGAATTAAGAAAACTGGCCAAGGAACTTCGGATTGAAAATAAGGATCCATCGAAAAAATATGAAACAATCTCTAATACGCATGTCCTAAAGAAGGCGTTAGAACAATACAGTATCTTTCCGGAAAGGTATCCTCCACTCGTCTACAGTGATACCGGCCAGTACATGCATGCTGAACTTCTTCTGAGGGATTTTGATTATATTGAGGAGCTAGCAAGAAAGATGAATTTATCTATTCGGAAGACCGTTTATCGACTTATTATGAACTACATTCACAGAGGGGAGGTTGATAGTGATGCGTATCGAGAAGGCCGGTGACGTAGTAACAGATAGATTAAGAAAACTGGGTGGAATATCCTGGGGAGACCTATTTTCACGGAACAAACGATTCGTAAAGATTGAGGTGCGAGCGGAAAAAATTGATATCGATCGAGCTGCAGTCTTCATTAGTGATTTGAATAAAATTACAAAAGGAGCCTTTGCTGAACTGTCGATAGACCATTTGATACACTTACTATATGATGACTTTTTAATGACTGTTCGGGAAAATATGACTGATGTAAAGGTCGATGCAAATAGCATTACTCAAGAAGAAGTTGTCAAAAGCCTAATTGATAAGCGCAAAATTTACTTCCCCCGAACGAAACGAACTGAAGTTGGCGAGTACTCTCTCGTTCGGAAGAAATGGCTTATTTACGATATCCACTTACGCAGGGATGCAGCTCAGAGAGGTGATGTTTTCTTGAATGATGCGGCATCCGAATACCTTGATTTCGAAATGTCCCTTGCCGAGTTGATTTCCATTCTTTTTGTGGATTTTGTTGCTCAGCTGCGTAAGGGGAATCAAAAAATGCTGATCAATGCGCTTTTAGATCGCTTCTATTCACATGATTTTGATTAAAGGATTATTCACTTCGAAAGTGAAATTGTTCTGAAATCGATCCTAATTCAATTTAATGTCGATAGTGTGGTCATATCAACGTTTCAACAACTTCGAGTTATAGATACTCTTATACCACATGATCTTCGTCTTCAAATGATAATAATAGTTAGGTCAAGGGCGAGTTCGCCTTCGTTGCTTCACATGTTACTATTGACGACGATGCTCGGATCCACCGCCCAATTTTCAATCAAATTAATAGTGATCTCAGTAAGATAATAGTAAAAAAATAATGCCTAAGCACTTCTCTTGTCGGGAGTGCTTCTTATTCTTCTTCATCGATCAATAAGTAAACTTCCATCTTCGTATCAAAAACAATAATTTGACCGTTATCACCGTAAACCATATCGTTTACTTCATTGTGATTCAGGACCAACGTTTCGCCTGTTTCTTTATGCTTTACGCGGTATTCCATGATGTACATCCCCTAAACAATAAATTCCTCAAACACTGGCAGCCTCATGAGACCCGACTTATACCAATCCCGATACTTTACCTTGCAGCGCACTACCGGCTGCACATAGACATGATCCTTGCTCTCACCGCTCTTATAAGCCTGGAATACAGGCCACATCGATTTACGCGCCGCGGGAGTAATACCTAACTCTAAAGCACCGATAGGTCGAATACGGCCATCATCTGAATACCCAAGGAGCCACGAATGCTCCTTCTTGCTGTATCCCGTTATGTAGACCTCTGCTCTTTGGAAATTTATCACCTTTTGCCATGACCAGGAGCGCGTGTCTTTCTCATACTTGGAGTTTTTCTTCTTAATGACTATGCCTTCTAATCCGTGTTGGCAGACGATATTAAAGAAATCTGTAGCGCTGCCGTTGATCGGACGGACTACTCGATAGTGATCATTTTCTTGAATAGCCTCTTCAAGTAATCCCTTGCGAACTTCCAATGGTAATGCGGTTACGTCTACGCCGCGGTGGTACAAGATATCAAATGCGAAGTAGACAACCTTATGCTTGACCTTACTGGACTTAAACCGAGCATTACAGGCTTCGAAATCAGCCTTACCATGTTCATCTAACACTACAATCTCACCATCGAGGATGGTCCCCTTCTGGATCGGCGGATTGTGCAACTCCGGATATTTTGATGTTGCATTCGTGTTCTTTGTATATAGGTTTAATTCATCTAAATTAGAAACGATCAACCTTATGCCGTCCCACTTAAGCTCGGCAAATGTGGAAGAATCATCAAATGGTTCGTTATTTTTGGCATATTGTAAAAGCATTGGAGGAATAAACATTATCTTCACCACCCATAATAATGTTACACCTTAGAGCTATACATGACTAATGGTACTTGAAGGAAACAGCCCAAGGATACTCCTCCCCTTGGGCTCTCATTATAGATACTGGTCTCGGTAGTTTAGTGATGAATCTCGCATATCCCCACTCACCAGCATTAGAACATCATTACTATTGTTGAAAGAAAATAAAGTATTAGACTGCATGTACTGATCCTACGTGTCTTTTCGAATTACATTCTCGTCTGACTTCGAAAAATAAGTATTAGACTGACTCCAATAAAAGAAACAGCGGTAGCCATGGACGAGAAAAAGTCCTAGACTGCCGCTGTTTTATTGAACTATCGTTTTCCGAGGGAGCGTAACAAATGTTTCACATGGTAGTCGCACAATCCTGCAGACTCCAAAACTTATTTAATATTGCCTATCCACCAAAGTCTACATGTGGTCTACAAAAGTAAAACTCCCTATTTCAACAGCACAGAGAGTCGAGTGCCCGCCTTTATCCTATCCGAAATCCTTTAGTTTATGCCGAAGAATCCTAAAATTCCAAGAAAATCCTTGTCATAATAAGCGCGATACAGGTAGCAGATAATGATTAGTCCGATGGTATTCTCGAAAAGTTGAAATACGTTGCCAAGTAAAGACGTGAAATAGGTCGATGTTGCGCTCGCGGCGGCTTCATTCTTGGATTTCTCCCATATCAGAACGACCGTTGCAAGTATCGTCAAAGGTAAGTCCAGAATCACGTACTTCACAATATTGATTCCGATTGGAATTGCGATAATAATAGCCAGAATTAATCCGAAAATCCTCCACTCTAGCCCAGTGATTATGTACGCCACGATAAGTGCCGCAACTCCAAAGAATATGGAATTCCTTACTGCATCTTTGAATACTTTTCTTACTACTGCTTTGGGATTGTTAATGTCGACTGATTGGCTTAGACCTGGCAATTTGATTCCCCCGAGTTCATTTAGATTAGTCCAGGTATTCAACAAAGGCATCAATAAATCCGGACCTGAATGCATTGACCGGCATATTCTTGGAGCCCCAATCAGCACCGAACCACTTTTTAAGCTGCTCTGTTGTTGGAAGGTCGCCGCAATCATCAGCCCCCCAACAATAAAAGTCCAATTTTCTATCGTCCAATAACATTCCTGCCAATTTGCGGTACTCTTCGACCGACATTTTCTCATAAAGGATATCGTCTATACCGCCAGCCTCATATCCTTCAGCCGTGACATCTCCCCATAGACGACCATTTGAATATGCTCTCTTGGCTAAATCTTCATGTTTTTCTTCGCTAAGCTCATAGCCTTTATAACGGTCTAGCTTCCCGTAAATGCGTTCGGATACATTAATCCCCCAGGATAGTACCTGAAAAGCTCCAAGAAGGACAAAAATTCCGATTGTCCAAGTCTTAATTGTACTTCTGATGTGAACCAGTCCGTCCTTTAGTAAATTGTGTTCTTCATGTCATTCAACAAAATTAGCTGAATTCCTCTTATTGTATTCACCATATTGCAGTTATCCTGCCCGTTCGTATTATGACGCATTGTTAGTCTAATATAACTATCAATGTTGATTTTCCCGTGTGCGCGGTCCGATATGTATTAACGGTAGATTCTTGTATTCCTTATCTGTATGAATTGGAACGGTCTGTTATATATGATCGAAGTCAATTCACAGACTTCCTCGCTTCCTTTCTATGGAGCTCCCCCTCCCTCTTGCTTTGGAACATTCATCTACATCTGAATAAAGCCAATAATAAAGAAAGGTGCAGTCTGGAGTGGGAAATCACTCCGACTGCACCTTTCTATTGGTTGGTCTTTTTCAATGCCATTCTAGTCAGTTCTTTTGCAGCTTTTTTTAGTAAGTCCATTTCATCATTGTCTGGTTGTTCCGGATTTCGTGGTTCCTCATGTTGGTTTATTACAACCTCAGGAGACCGCTCAATGAGCGTATCAGAGGACGGAATTGAAGATCGGTCAACAGTGATTCCAGCTGCTTCATTAGACTTCTCTCTCATCACAGGAGCGACCGAAGACGGTTTATCCAATAGAAGATCCTGTAGAATCGTTGAAGGTGCCGCACCATGCATAATCAAGTAATAGTCTTTAACCAACTTTTGCATAATCGGATTTTTTAAAAAATCGATTTCTGCATCATTGTAGAAGGTTGTTAGCCCTGTTTCCTTGCCTTTTCGTGCCATTAATCCGTCACGAATCAAATCTTCGGTCATTTCATTTCGACTTTTTTTCAGAGAGGACATCATTGAATTAAATTCTTCTATCCATTCTGCGCCAGCAGAGGGAGTAAACGTGCGCCCTTGTCCTGCTTCGTAGCCTGAGTTACCTGCTTTCGGGTGTCTTCCCAATCTAACCCCCCCTCACATTTCTTGGTGAGATTAGCTATTCTGTCTGATATAATTCGCGATCAAGTACGAACGTGAAGTGATATATGGAGATTCCTTCAGAAGATCCGTTTCAGGCAGCATGTAGCCCTTTGTATCTTTGAAGTAGTAGTATGCAAACAAGATTCCGCCGCCAACTAATGGGAATGTTTCGATTTTTGGAGCTTTCTCGGCCCAGAACATTTCGAGTTTATTATAAACCGCATCGAAGTATTCCTTCATACGCTTAAGTACGATCTCGGTAACATCTAGGTTCTTCACGCGTTGCCAAGATACTTTGAAGTAAGGATTATCGCCTTTAATGATAATATCAACACCTGGAATGATTACGTCGTTAAGGAATTCTTCGCGATTAGTGTACATGACAGGGTCTTTACCGTTATTAATAAATAATTCTTTAACAGCATCAAATTCCTTTAGTTCAAAGATGTCTTGAATCATTGCATCAATGTACTTATTTGTTCCTATCTGAATATTCGTGCTCACATAACCATTTAAACCATCTACATCGTAGAGAGCCAAATCGGTTGTTCCTGCACCCAGGTCCCCTAACGCAAATTCTTCGCCGATCTCGTTTGCGCGTGGTCGAGCTACCAATTTGTTCTTACGGATATCGTACTTTAAGCCAAAAGAACTCGTAACGCCTTCTACATGAACCTGTCCATCTTGAATATTTAATGTGACTGTTTTTCCGGCATATTTGCCGTCCATGAAAGAGATTGTATGAGTGCCGATATAACGTTCCAGAACATGAGATGCATCAATTCTTTTATGCTCCTCAATTGGTAAACCACCTGAATAATCCAAATCTGCTTCTGTCTTGCCGACTTTAAGTGCTGCGATTGCAAGGCCTGTCAAGGTAGTAACCGTATGTAATTCACTATTGTGCTTATCAGAGGATTCCGCGTCCGGTTGTAACATGCCTTCTTTGTTCCGAGCCCAATCACCTACGAAATAATATGTACTGTGTACGGACTTTGAATGAATCCGAACCTGTAGTCGTTCTGTATCACTATATTCCTTTTGCTGGGTATTGCTGCTGAAAGGATCACTTTTTTCGTTGGCCGGCGCACACACCGTAGAAATCGCAAAACTTTCAATAGTCCCCTCTTCATTAATGTAGCTAACCTTTGTGCTGGTGTTGCCCGGATCAATTCCTGTGATTAATTTTTTCGCTACCATATGAAGGCCTCCCTATAAAAACTGGATAAATTAAGCAACTAAATGCAATTATAGCATACAAATAATAGTTTATCTATAGTTTAAACTAACAATAAACTATTATAAACTATTAATAGTTTAAACTATTAATAAACTATTGTTAATTAAGGAATATGGACGTGCGAGCATGATTCTTTACGCTTCCTTGCCCCCCCTTCTTCTTCTTATTACCTGATTGTTTGCCACTTGCAACCCGGGATCAAGTAAATCTGCAGCTTGCTAAGCCTAACTTCTTCCGAACGCAGCAGCTATCCGTACGGGGCATAACCCCAATAATCGAAATAGTCTAATAAAGATTGATAACCTATTGGAATGTGGAAGCCTTCTAGAAAGCAGAATGATTGGAAGATACGCCCTGCTCTTCCCTTTTTGAAAAGATCACGAACTAAACAGTTTCCCAGGATATAGATCCGTGTCTTTCATGGTGATTGAAAAGTTATGGGTGGTCCTCAAACCTCCCCTCCCCTCCTACTCATCACATTCACAACCGAGAGTCCTGTTGGTCAATGCGCAGCTCTTACAATGAACTAGCCGAAACTGAATGCTACTGGAATGTGGAAGCCTTCTAGAAAGGCAAAATCATCTTGAAAGCCTTGTGGATTGGTAACCTTCTGGAAAGTGGAAACCTACTAGTAAGTCAATGGTATCCTACTATAAAGAAAATGGTAGTCTTCCATGCATATTTGTTAATCTACTAACGTGTGATGTTAACCTGCCATTCAATATTTAAAGTAGATTGTTGATGATTATGAGGCTACCAAGGTAATTATGGTAACCTCTTAATAGAAGTCTTCTGGAAGGTGGTAGGTTTCCGTGAAGTCATTCTATGATATTGACAGGGGTATTTAGATATACCTCTTGGAAATGTGTTAATCAGGTGGTAAACTCATAGAAAGTGGAAATCTACTAGAAAGTCGATGGTAGATTGCTAAAAAAATATAGTGGTAGTCTTCCGGAAATGATTAGCATAGTTAATTGTTTATTAAACAAAAATAGAGGAAGTGAATAGATTGGATTTAGGAATGCATTGGACCATCGGTAGGGCGAAGGAGCATCTTGAGAAAGAGGAGGGGATATCGATCCCGGCCCAGACCCTAAGAAACTGGTTTAACGAATTACACGAATCTAAAGTACATACTTTGAAACGGAACCAGAGAGGCGAGCGAGTACTTGATGAAACTGATATTGCTATAGCAAAATATATTCACGCAGCGAGAGAAAAAAGTTTATCGGTAAAAGCACTAGTTCCTTTTATCCAGCAATCTTTTCCAGTGCAATACGTTAGTGAAGATGATGAACAGAAACTATCGGTCTATCTGGATCAAGAAGTCGTCGTCGAGCAACTTGGACTGATGATGGAGGAAAGACTGCTTCGATTTAAGGAAGAAATGGAGGCTAAACAGAAGTTGATGCTTCCCGCTCCTAATGTTGTAATTGCAGAACAACGAAGCGCAGCGGTAGATGTTAGGCTTGCCGAATTAAGTATGAGAAAGCGTCTTAGAGATCAAGCAGAGAAAGAATGGACCAAAAATCCTGTTAAGAAGTGGTTTCGTGAGGACAAAGAACAGAAAGCTAAGTTCATAGAAGATTATGTTGAGTCTCACCTGGAAGTAGAATTAATTAATTATAAAAAAGAAATTCAAGCGGCAATTACTCAAGTGAGTACAGTTCTTGAAGAATAACTCATTTTTTAATAGAACTAGTTAAAAGATCGAACCTAGACTATTTAATATAGTTAATTCATAACAAATATTATGTAAACTTATTTTAAAGAGTGCTTCAAAGGATCGGCAATGCTGATGGGGAGGATATCCAAAGTTCGAAAATAGCGTGTCTTGATTTCTTTCTTTTTATCGTGATAAGATAAAAGCGTAGTTCAACTAATCGAATAGCGTGACGTTCATTTTATATGAACGCTGCCAGCATAAAGATGGAAGCACCATCTCATTCGCCGAAAGGCATGAGACGGTGCTTCCTTTTTTATTACCAAAATTTTACACGCGAGAGGGGATTTTTTAACAATGGAACAATTATTACAACACAGCGGTAATCAAAAAGAATTACTTGAAATTGCAGAGAAGCACGCTCGATTGATCCAGGGAGTAGTAATCGGAGAAGTTGGGCGAGAAGCGTCGGTGAACTTCATTTCATACGGCGTGGGCGGGGTATATATCCATTTCACATTCCATGCCCTGTTTACCGGTGCAGAGACGCAGTTTTATATATCGATCGCTGACAAGGAATCAGATAAAGGAGTTCTTACTGGCTACAAAGGGGACTGGAGCTGCCCCATGGCCATGATGGATGCTTCCCATACCGTCAATACATTGTTCCCCGTTTTGCCGTATAAACAAAAACGCGGAATACTTAGAGAACTTGGCAAGCTGATGTATAAAGTTCTTTCCGAATTTGATTCAAAAGCAACATTAAATCTTGATTCAGAGTCCATACGTGCAGTTTTAACGATCGACCGATATGAGGTCTTGACTGACATTGAATGGATCGAAGAGATGATGGATGCCAATTCTAGCAACCTAGAGTATCGTGTGTTGATTGAAAAAAACACTGGCGATTCTGAGTATAGTGCTTATATACCGGCGATCCGGAAGACTGTAGAAGGCAACGAATTGGGAGATGTCCTTTTAGGGGCGAAGAACCTTATTACGAATTGCGTTCAGGACGCTCTCAGGGGAAATCTAACACTCCCAGAGGATAAATCATTCATTGATACCGTAATCATCAATGCAGACGTCCTTCGGAAGCATTGAATAGGTCTTAGATCATGGCAATCGTTATTAAGAGTAGTGCGAATAGGGTGATAGCAAGCGGGAAACATCTTTAAGGATAACCGAATTTCGTTCCCGCTTCATAATTGGATGATAAGAATGCAATCCAGACTATTAAAGAAAATTGCTATTAAATGTCCAATAGTTTAATTAAGTTTTAAAACATAAGTATAAAATGGCAATAAACGGTGATCATGGATTATAGAAGGATTGGATAAATCTTACTATTATTAGGTGGTGATTATCAGTGAATGACTCTATTTATGAGGATAATAATAGTTTAAATGAGTTTAATAATCGTAATAAGTATCCACATTGGAGCAGTAATGATAAAGAGATTCTCTTTAATCGAGTAAATGATGCACTATCCGCCGGACGTGAAGCTCAGGATATTTTTGAAGAGATAGCCAAAGAGCGTAAAATCTCCTGGACAACAGTTCGTAATCATTTCTATCGAATTAAACGTAAATCTCGAAATAAAAAAGCTAATAAATCCAAATCAGCGCATTTTGGAGTAAAAAAACAGATGGCGTGGACACCCACTCATGATCTCATGATACTCGATGCACTCAAGGTAGAATCGAAAAAAGAAGATGCCTATCGAAAATTAGCTCCGATTATTGGTCATAGCATACAAGCAATCAGGCAGAGATATTACTCTGTACTTCGTAAAACTATCAAGGACGAAAATAAAGATTTAAGTATTAGTATTTTTAAACATGACAAGCACGGTCACTGGAGTAAGTCGCTTGATCTAATTAGGGTAGAAATAGAATCGTTAGAAGCTGAAAACAAAAGACTGAAAGAAAAACTTCACAATGTACTGGAAGAACTTGATGAAGCTAAAAATGAAACTAATGAATGGCAGACTAAATATAAAATACTTGAACAGGATTCTGCCGACATTCTTCGGATTATTAATCGGGCGCGTAAAATTGAAATGGCTCCAGATGAAGCCAATACAGTTTTTCAAATGGATAAGAACGGGAACTTAGAAAGGGTAGGTCCCTAAATAGATGCCGTTCTACTAGATATTTAATGGCCGTTGATTGACATGCGCAAAATATTAGGAGGAAATCCCATTGATCTCGAAAGAGGAATTTTTTCAAAAGATTGAGGAAAGGAAGGCTAATACAGCTAAGTGTGAAAAACTCGCATCCGAAAATCTAAATAATGTTTACTTCCAAATTTCTATGATCCGAGAAGGTTATGACGGGATAATTCACAAGATTATCGAGAATGGAGGGTTGATTGACCTTAAAGATAATCATGGGAAAACTCCTTTAATGGCAGCCTTTGAAGTGGGGAACCTTGAACTCATAAAGAAATTGATAGAAGCCGGAGCAAACCTCAATCAAAAAGATAATAATGGACTTCGGCCGTTTTTATATGCAGCGATGAACGATCGCATACATTGCATTGAAGGTTTTAGACAATATTTAACTTATAGAATGATTAAGTTTGAATTTGGTGGATATTATAGGGAATTTTTAATAAACCAGTATAATAAAAAGGATAATTCAGTGAAAATTGATAAGGAGTTATTTAATCCTTTGGTCTATAGTTATAAGATTGAAGTCATACTTAGAAGCGGTAAGAAAACAAAAGCTCAAATCAAATCACAATATACCTTTCATGATCTGGTCGATCATCTAAAGTCGATGTCTGACCATAAAAAAGATGAATTTTTTACAGGTCCTGATTATGCTTTCAGACCAAAGGATGTAGCGTATATATCACTCCTTTAACAAATTACATACTTCTTCAAAAAGTAAGTGAAAGTTCAAATAAAAAAAAGGGCGCCGTAGGCACCTTTTTTTATTCAAACATCGACTCAACATCAATAAGCTCTACTTTAATTAAATCTTTAAACCTAACCCATTCATGTTCTTGAACCGTAGCGTCGATATACAAGCGAAATGCATCACGCTGATGACTCGTAACACGGCCAGTCAATGTCCGCGACTGGTATTCTCCGTAGATAGTAACCTCTACCAGCTGACTGTAAACTTGTGACTGCGTAAGCGCGGCAGCCATCGTGTGAGCTTCTTGTTCGTCCATCCTCGGTCTTTCGATACGTGTTTCTTCTTTTTGTTGCAGTTTAATGGCTTCGCGATGTTGAGGGAGCATCATCCTCGAAGATTCCCACAGACCGTTGTTCTGCAGCTTTTTACTCATTTGAAATGTCCTCCAATTTTGCTACCTCTATCTAATGCTTGCCCGGAATCCAATAGTGAAGAGGCTCTCATTATCGCTGTGCTGCCAAACCTATCCTTGATTGTATCCGTCACTTTTTCGAGTGCTCGTATCTTCGGCACATCTTCAAACATGTTGAGTTGATATGTCTCGTCATCGGCAAGCTGGCTTAATGTAACGCCAACACGTCTAACGGGTAATGTGTTCCAGTAGCGATAAAATAGGGTCTTCGCGGCGCTGTAGACCGCATTCGTGCTGTTTGTTGGGTCTGGCATTTTTTGTTGCCTACTGAAGCCTGTAGGAGCATCAAAGGGGCTACACATACAACTGACAGACACGACCGATCCCATAAAACCTTTCCGCCGCGCATCCCGGCATATCTCCTCTGTTAGCTCTAAGAGAATCGTGTCCACCTCACGAGAATTTAAAAAATCTCTTGGTAAAGTCATCATGTGCCCTATACTTTTAGGCGCTATATCGAATGTATTGGGAGTCACTGGACTGTTATCAATTGAATTGGCAGTTCTCCACATGATTTCGGCATGAATGTCTGATTGTTTGCCGAAAAGTACGCGGAATTTATCTTTGAGTTTCGGCAGTGGTGTTCTGGCAATATCGCCAATTGTATGCATGCCGAGTCTTTCGAAATGAGATGTCATCCGGCCGGCTACTCCGAACATTTTCTCAACCGGTTGAGGCCAGAGTAGTGTTGGAATTTGATCCTTCTCCAGTGTGAAAATACCACTTTCGTTTTTCTTCGCCCATATCGAATTTGCCATTTTGCTCATCATTTTGTTGGATCCGATACCAACTCTGACCCTAACCCCTGTCTGCTGCATTACTTGATTCTGAATCATTCTTGCAATTGTATCAGCATCGCCAAACTGATTAATAGAACCTGTCACGTCAAGCCAACTTTCATCTATGGAAAATATTTCCACTAGGTCGGTGAATTCTTGATATATGCGCGTAATTTGCATGGAAACGTCGATGTAATGTTGCATGCGCGGCTTCATTACAATAAGCTCCGGGCACTTACCTAATGCCTCGCCAAGCCGATCCGCGGTCGTAACGCCAAAACTCTTTGCGATCGGACAAGCAGCTAAAATTATTCCGCTGCGCCGTTCAACAGAGCCTGCAACAGCTACGGGTCGATAACGAATATTCGGGTGATCTGCCTTTTCGACTGAGGCATAAAAAGACATGCCATCCGCGAGCATTATAACTTTTTGATCCTTCATAGTCGGCTCCGCAAATCTGAAAGAGTGGTCATGAGCTCTGCTTTTACTAAACTGCGGAGCATGCTGAAATGATGCACATATCCACGTATTTTATACTCAACGTCTATACCTGATTTACCCGGCGTTGTGCTAAGTATTTTAATTCCGCGTTGTCGCATCTTTTGCTTAATCTCCTGAATAACTCGATATATTGTGCCTTCGATATCCTGTAAATAATGAATTACATGGTTGTAAATGATACGATCTTCAAATGCCTTCATTTCGTTCATGTCACGAGTAAGCATGTCAAGCAGAATAGGAAGGAGCGTATATTCTTTGACGAGTTGTAAATCATCGTTTGTAATAGCCTGTTCGTCTAATGACATATTTCCACCACCATAATAAGAACATTTGTTTGTATCTTATTATATAACGAAGACGGTTTGTCTATGCAAGTTAAATTTTTGGAAATGCTGAATGCATTTACATTCTCTTTGATAACGGCGGCCTCGAGGGATAGATGGAAGGTTCAGCATCACTCGAATCTCTGGTTTTAAGTGGTATCTAAAATCGGAGAACTAAGTAGCAGCCGCGTTGCCGCGAAGAATGAGAATGTAGTTTCCGCGGATTATATGTTTATGTATGAATTAATAGGTTAATATTAGAAATATATCTTAAATTGGGGGCGGGAAAGTTGTCATTCTCGTACTTGAAAAAGCAACCGCTAAGTTCTGTTGGCGCTGCTAAGGAAAAAGGGGTGTGTACATTTGAAACGATCACTCGATACTCTTGAACATGATCTTCAAGGAAAGATTTATCGACTAAGTAATGAAATATTAAATTTAGAGAAAACCCCTTTTCCTGCCGGCTTTGTATACGAACCGAATACTGTAGAAATGTCACAATTATTTAGTGAGGTTCGAGGTAACAATTCAATAAGCAAAGAGCAGTTTGTTGCCTATCTAATTAAAGAAAAGATGAAACTTCAGGAGATTCTAGTGTTGATTCAAAACTATAAAAACGATCCTACATTCATGGCTCCACATGTTCTCTGCGCAAAACCAAAGCTTGTTAGAAAAGACAGTTTTGAGAGGATTGGGTCACCGACACAATACATAGGGCATATCGTTAAAGACACTGGATATGTATCCAATTCGATTGTATTGGAATACCATCCAGAAGAAAGATTAGTTTATTTGAAACATACTTATAGAGGGAAAGTTAGAGATGAGGACGGTGGGTTTCTGCTATCAGAGGACGATTTTGCTACTTCCGTTCTTTCTCACATGCTCAGAATAGTGGATCCACACTTCAAAAAACAACAGATTCCTTTAAAAGATCTTACTGTTCTAGCAGTAGATGTTGATGATGTAGAATACATTTTGAATGTTGTGTCAGAGACCACTTCATATACTGTTGGAGTTAATAAAGAAAAAGTGTTATTTCAGGATGAAGACAGATAGCTTCAGCTAGAGATGTTGACTAAACATGAACAGAAAATAAATGACGAAAGATGAGCTGCAGCGCAGCGCGCTACAATTCTATTTTTTTGCATAATTCTCTCAGGTTAGTAAGGCATGCAACTCCAAGTTGTAGGTGATGCTTTCATGACCTTTGATTTTTTCGCTTTTCCGTAATCTTACAATCCACGCACGGAACCATTTTATTGATTATAATTAACATGCGGCTTGGAAGCACGTGATCAGCACAGATGCCACAGATCGAGATTCTGTGGCATCTGATGATAGATTAATGGTTTGTTTAATTTTTATCCAGCCAAATTATCCATTACCTGCGAACGCCATTGAATCGCCAAACGTTGCGCTTCTTGGATATCGAGACCTAATAAATAGATTTTTTTGGGCTTTTTCGGATGGATGATCAACAAGGCACTTGAGTTACCGACTGGGATCTCTTTAATCAAAGCGTCTCCAGGTTGAAACTCATGAAGATCCAGACTTAACATGTTCTCCCGAAAGAAGGTCATGACATGGGAAACCTGAAAACGCGACCAACCATAAAACACTTCAACGGCATGATACATATCCCCTTTGGCTTTTTTGAAGTAATCCAAAAGTATCTTCTTTTTCTCTTCAATATCTACAATCAAACGACCTGGTATTTCCGGTAAAGATGGTGCAGGATCTTCATCGCAGATAGAATAATCATTTCTCTCTTTTACCCACATCGCAAACTTCGTCGGCTCGTTTTCGATTACATTTAATTCTTCATCAAAGTTAATCTCCGGTCCATTCTCAACCTTTACCCGCGACTGAATGTAAGTAAGCAGCTCTTTTGAAGAATCTATTTCTCCTTTTTCTGCTTTCAGGTAAGCAAGATAGAAGTAGGTGTAAAAATACCCTTCTTCAGTATGTAGGACATAGCCTTCCATTTCGGTAGGGATAAGAGTCTCATATTGCTCTTGTGCTTTGGTGAAGTAGCATTCTGCAGTCTCTAGGAAACCGTGCTTCAAATAAGTTGACCCCATGTAGTAATAGGTCTCAGGGCAAAAGTGAAGTCTCTCAATTAAGAAGTTACCTGCAGATTCTACTTCGGCTGGTGTTACGCATTTATCTAAGTTGTGATTTATTGAGAAGGAATAGGAGCTCGCCGTATCTTCAATCCAATAAACGCGTTCTGTTTCGTCAGGTTCATTTAGATTTTCACAACCGAGACTTACTTCTTGCCAGTTCAATTTCCAATCTAAAGTTTGCTCTTGCATGGAGGACCAATCACCACGAATTTTAAGTACCTTGCGGGACTCGATGATTCGAAGAAAGTTCTCCGCTTGGCCAAGAGTCCAAATGGGTGTAGCACCTAATAATTCCACTGGAGCCGGCAAATTATCACCGTTGGATCGAAACGCCGCCAATTGACGCTGGCTCCAACCGATGATCGAGGCAAATTCCTTAATACCGATACGTTGTGTAAGTCGATTGAATTGCTCATTGTATACATAATGGAGGTCATCACGTACATGTTCTTTGTGTACTAAATTCGGAGCTTTAAGAAGCAGTTCTAATAACTTTCGCGTATATTCGGTCCAAGACACCCAAAGCTCGGTTTTCAAGATGTCATTATATTCCTCTAGGATTTCATATAGCTTTCCTATTGAACTGCCATGTACAACACGAAAAATCTGTCCGTCCAATCTAGTGATTTCTGCGAGCTTTGATAAATCCATCCGGTTTTTTATACTCTCCGCTAAATTAGGGAGTGCTTCGGCAGAATTTTTCTTTGCATTTGCTGCCCATGCGCGGACGCTCAATTCGTGTTTTATGTATGCGAAATACGTTCCTAAATCATTAAACTCCTTGTACTGGGTAGTGGGGTACCCGGTAGTCATTTTCTCCATATTATCCCTCTTTTCTATTGAATAGTGTAATTTACACTTATCATAGAGTTATTTTTGTTTAGTGTCAAATACACTAGATGATTATGATACTATTTATTTCCAAATAGTAAGCTATACAAACATTCTTGCAACCAAATAAAAAATTAAGGTTACAACCACCAAGAAGATGATATCAAGTGGGATTTAAATGATCTGGATGCAGTGGGCGAAAATTAACGGATTGGTACGCAGCGCGGTTTTACGATCGTGGATATGGGACATGGCTGCGCGATGCTTCTGCGCTATAGCTGTGTGTACAACATAACCCTAGAATCGTTTGCTGGATTCAGAGATAACAGGAGAGTTGAACTTACCAAAACTTAGTGTTTTTAGTGGAATAAACAATCTATTAATGGGTTAGAATTAGTAGTAATAGATTAAGATCTGAAATAAAATAAGGGGAGAATATGTAAAAATGGATAGAAAAGAAGTATGGGAGATGACTCTTGAAGAACGTCTAGCCAGGCTAAAGAAACGTATACCTAAAACTGTTTGGATGAACCATGGAGTTGTAGAATCAGCAAGACTAATTTCAATCGAAGATAAAGAACGCCTAATTAACGAGCTCCAAGGATTATTAAACAGACTTGATGCACACACTCATTATTGGGAAGATGTATTAGTTGAGCTGAAGAAGCCTCCAATTTTATGTGTAGTAAATGAGTAGCCTAGATTCAAAATGATAGGATTTACTTGTTCTTCCGTTTCTTACTCATACGGACTATATTGACGATCGGAAAGCCATGTACATTGGTGTAATCATTTGATACGGAACATGGGTGGTAACCGTGTACCGGTCTGACAAAGGCGTCCGTAAAAGGCAGAAAGAGGATTGTAGCCGACTACTAGTTAGATTGAAGGAGAATGAGGAGAATATGTTGATTTCCAAGCAGCTTAGGGAAAAGTGTAAGGAGAGAGGGTATACCATTGCGGCCGGCAAAGATTTTGTTTTTCAAAAGCGTACAAATTTCCGAATCAAGGAGACAAGCACTGGGAATCAGTTGAAAATGGGGATCCTGAATACAATTTCAGAATTGGATTTTGCATGCTTCGATGATACATCATCTTATAGTCCCGATTTTAAGGAGCTCTTAATGGAGCTGGTTGAACATATCGCCGTGAAGTATCAGGCAAAAATGGTTTCATTCAGCTTTCACGTTGATGTTGATTTTCTTTCTAAGAATGGGTTTATCCCAAAAAAAGAAACTAAGGGCTACAGGGAATGGGAGCAGCTATTTGCCGGATCGTTGATATGGAATGGCGACGCTCTGGTGAAGGTATATGATACAGAAGCGAATTTCGAACGGATAAACATTCACAAATCTATTGTCGACATTCTCGAACAGGCAGGAATCAAAGATTTTAAAATTAAACACCAATGGTTCTCTATTTGGGTTTGGTGGTTATCAGGGGATCAGCTTCGGCGCGTCGATATTTATCCTTCGACTCAAGGTCATTTTGAATTGTCTTTTGACAGCCGAACTTCACACGGTATTATCCGGTATGCAAAGGACCAAGATGAATTGTCCCGGTACATAGTTCAATTTACAAACACGTGTAATATCGAAGATATTGCAATTTGATAGGGGCGGCTGTCAATGAAAAAAATAGATTTCGGTTTTTTTCTAGGTCGAGGATAAAATAGATACTTATAATAGGGAGGATGAAACAATGATTACGTTATTTAATAATGGGGACCCAATGTATAAAGAGTTCAACGAACTAGGCAGTTACTTCGCGTTTATTAAACACGATTTGCACGTACGCCAATGGCAAAATACATCAGTCAAAATGACTAATCATGAGACGATCTTTAGATATATGCCCAATTTTCATGATAGACACATAAATAATTTGCAAGCTATATATAAAACAAATTGGCTTGATCGTTCAATTTATGACATTGTTCATAAAAATAGCCTTGAGATACTTAAATATAGGTTAGGTCAGAGCGAAAGAGATGAAGATCGGATTAATTATTTCTTCTGGGATACATGGACTGCAAGAATTGAGAATATAATAGATGCCTTTCTTGGTATGCCTGAGAGTTTGACTTATAATCACATAAGAACTGACTTAGATTTTGTTTACAATACACAATATCAAAGGTTAACTGAAAGGATAGGGGATAAAGAGTTCGCAAAGATACTTGGAGTATCAAGTAAAGAGTTTAAGGAAATTAGTGAAAAGATCCCTCTTCCAGTACAATATATAAACGGTGGATTAGTGCCTTTATGGACTTTAGGGCAAGCAGAGTGTACAAAACTTACGTATGATTATCTTCATACAGGGCGAACATTAAAGCCTGAGGATCCTACCGAAAAATTCACGTTCCAATTTACTATGGTCGAGGATAACGGTTCCGAAGAAGAGAATGTATATGAATTCGAAAATAGCGCTTACACTTATATGCACAACGATACGTACCATCTCTGGGCACCTGAAACAAGCCTTGATGATGCCATTTTAATTGCAAAATTTATATTTGATCGAGTAAAGGTCGCTCCGGAAGTATACTATTCATTAGGAGATAAGTTACTGAGGGCAGGTTACTTAGAGGAAGCGAAAGAACAATTAATCAAGTCTAAGGAGATTCATGAAAGATATATTCCTGATGATTTCCAAGGATGCATTTCAGCAAATTCGCATGAAGAATACCATTATACATTGCTTGATTTAGCTTACATATTCTCAAAAGAGGGAAATTATAACGCAGCTGAAGAAATGATAAGTAAGGCTGCGTTTTATGGTAGAGAGGAAGCTATCGGCAGTGAAGAACTCGAGAAATTTAAAAAGAGCTCTGAAGATTTTATCAGATCGTATGAGGAAACCCATGAAATACCAGCCTAAAAAATAATCAATAAACATTTGTATCATTAGTAATAGACAAGCAAGTGTTTGGTGACAAGAACATTATCTCATTGAGAGCCGCGTAGTTCGCGGCTTTTGTATTTTATGACATCAAGTTCTTGTCAACCGAACAGCAAAGAAGCAAGTGAACAAGAGAGAACGTATGTTCTATAATTAGACATATGTATAAAATACTTCTTTTGTGAAGTAGTGCGTTAAAGCGATAAAGTAATTAAATATTTAAAAAGCTGCTCGTCAGCAGCTCTACCGATCACCAATATGTTTTTAAGCATCAGGATCATAAGTACACTCTGGTACAACACCATTGCTAACAATACTGTTTGTGACGGTTAATATATAAAATTATAACACAAACAGAAATATAAAAAAAGCGCATCGTTTTTTTCTACTCATCCTCATCTTGCTCACGCGGAAACTTGATAGACCGATCAACTAATTCTTTTTCTAGTTGAACCCAAGCATCTTGCGGAGAAAGCGGCATGAGCGAGTTCCTCAGTGTTGAATTATGCTCTATAAATATTTTCTTAGCCTGCTCCAGATCGAACTTCAATTCCCACAAAGTATCCTCAACCATTCCCAGTACCCCCGGCGCCAGAAGAAAATTATCAGGTGTGAACATCGGGGACAGACCTACCAAATTTGGTGAGGAGTTTCTTGGACCATTCAAATCTATGTAACAGACGTACAGTAACATCCTAAGACCGTCCGCCAAACGATGCTCGTCTAGGAGTATGTTCGCCATATCAAGTCTGACGTTACGGTATAGTCCCCACTTCATTTCTGTAGCATATTTCATGGTTCTTTGATTTAACTCGCCCCATTTGGGATCATTAGAGGTCGGGACTTCCGAGGGTTGCGCATCGTTCTGTACTATTTCTGTTCCTTGTTCGACGTCGGTTCTCTTAAACATATTTTTTAATGTGCCTATTAATTTCATTAGATTTTATTCTCCTACTTTCTAGTTTTTGTTTGGATCGAACCAGTGTAGAAATTCTTGAATCTGTATAGGGCCTATTGTATAAATAAAATTGAAATTTTAATAGCCTAATGTTTTTAGAGCTTCTTTTAATCCTACAGGAGAAATGGCTCCAGTTATTGTTGAATTAATTGTTAGACGACCTACAATCGAACCCTTTTCATCAATAATAACTGGTGGCTCAAACGCAAATTCGTTGAAAGCACTAGTGGATGAAAATTTGCTTCCGTATGATCCGAATTCGTTCCAAATGCTATCAGTTGAGTATTTGTTTCCATATGTTCCGTAAGAATTGAAAATTGAATCAACATCATAGACATTTGTAGTAAGTTTTCCTAGATATGTTTTCCCATCATTAGAATAAATAGAAAGGGTTTTTGTCGTTACAGGTGGAGTTAACGAAGATCCTGTCCTAGGGGTACCATTTGATGTTGGCGATGATACTATACTTCCATCAACCCAGTAACCTTGTGTTACTTGCCCATTGGAAAAGGTAAAAGTACCGTAACCATTAAATTTAGCATTCGTAAAATCTCCAAGGTATTTATCACCGTTTGAAAAAGTTAGAAGTCCTTTACCATTAGCTAAATCATTTGAAAATTGCCCCTCATAAATGTTGCCAAAAGCATCTTTGTGATTCCCGAAACCTTGTTTTAGTCCTTTTACCCATTCCCCATCATAAATCTCGCCATTTGGCCAAGTGTATTTTCCTTTACCTGACCTATAACCGTCTAACCAAGATCCTGAATATTGATGTCCATTGTTCCAAATAATTACTCCCAATCCATTAGGATTGCCATTTTTCTTATCACCAACATATATGCCATCGTTGTACTGTATAACGTGTTCATAATTATAAACAGAATCAACAGTCATGTTTTTATCAATATGTCGTAATACACCTATTTCGTTTATGGGTATAGCAAAATTCAAATCTGCTTCACCAAGACCATTTGAAGTAATCCCTACAACTTCAGATTTGCTATTTAGAAGTGCCCCTCCGCTGCTACCATGAGTTATTTCTGCGGAAATTTGGATGAATGTCCTATTTCCGTCAGTTCTACGTTTATTACTCACAATTCCCGTTGAAATCGTATTTTGTAATCCTTTTGGACTACCTATAGCAAATACCGGTTCACCATTTTCTAATTTATCAGAATTCCCAACTTCAATTGTCGGAAGTTTTTCGCTAGGTGTTACTTTTAGTATTGCAATATCTTTTTCAGGATCGTAATTAATTACTTTAGTGACGGCATACTTTTTACCGTTAGTTAGGGTTACGACTGCTGAATTAGCGTAATTAATTACATGATAGTTAGTCACTATTACGCCTGAACTTTCAATAATAAATCCACTACCACTTGCGGTTAGTGTATTTTTATTATCAAACACCTCTACGTATACAACTGCCGGCGATGCTAATTTCGAAATTTCCTTTGCCCCTAAAGATTTTCCGATATGAATTGAATTGTTTTCCTGATCCCATTTAACATCTTGATTAAATGATTCTGAGACAAATCTTAGAGGAACATACGTCTTGTCATTAATAATGTTTGCTGGTTCTTCGAGGGTTATTTCTTTACCATCCTTTGACACCTTGTTACTCCCCACTGGTATAAGCAGTGTCGTATCGCCTTTAGTAGCCCTGATCGTCCTGCTTTGATCGTCCCAATAAACGGAAGCTCCTAATGATTCAAAAAGCACTCTAAGTGGCACAAGTGTATTACCGTTTACTATTATAGGATTATCCATATCAACTAATTCATCATATAAATAAACCTTTATATTACTACTAGCATGGGCGGAACCTATCAATAAGAAATAAAAGAGAGAAATAAGTATTACAATTTTCTTCTTCATACGAACCTCTTTCACAATTTGAACAAATTGAGTAAATTTTACCATACGATATAGGACTTGTATATCAATTTTGTCGAATAAAAAACTTTATTTGAGGAAACATAAGTCTAAAAAGGATGTTTGCCATGTATATACTAGACGAGTATAACAAGGTTCATCAAATCGAAGATGAGGACATTGTATGTTTAGAAGTATCGCGGTCAGACATTCATTACCGAAAGAAAACAGGCGCCGATTCGAGCAAAAGTGGTTGCATTGGGGAAGCAAAACTGGTTGCACTTCCCCATTTGTGTATTAAAAGAATTCTTTAAAGAAATTGCTCAAAGCACGATTCAAGCCGGTTTTTTTGGTTGTTTTCCGTGTTCGCGTATTCTTCTTTGGTTGCACCTTATTTCTTATCGGCTTATTCGTTTGATTTTTTTTCTTTTCTTCTAGGGTTTTGACTGCTGTTGCTTCTTTATTGTTTTTTATGTTCATTGTACTATTAAAACCCCAACTAGATTCTCCATTTTGAAGTGTTTTTCGAATGATATAACCGCCCTTTTCAAGCTCGGTGAGTCCCATCTTAATAGAACGATCACTATCAATTTGACTCATTTTCTTAATCATGCCCATGGTTAGATCCAGTTCTTCATTTAAGAAAATCATATTGAAATAGAGTCCCTTGGCTTTAAGTGAAAGCTGATTATCTTTTAATATCGCATTTGTTAATAGAAGAATTTCAACATTTTCGTTTTCACCCATATGTTTTCCCTCCATCAAATAACTTTACCCTAATCATTTAATGATATATTTTTATTAGACCCAAAGAAACCACTCTATCATTAGGAGTGGCTTTTGGCATATGTATGTAAACGAAACATGTATTTAGAACCCTTATTCTGCGAAGTAAAGAAACGTCAGAGCTTGCTGCAGCAACAAATATATAAAAGCCCGAAGGATCATCCTTCAGGCTTTAGTTCGTCTAACAGGAGAACTAAACTCATCAAGCAGAGTAATCTATCTTTTTTGGTTTTGCGCGTAACTCATCTCGTATCTCGATAAGTACAACGTAAATCTTCCATAAGATCACGATGAGAACACTCGCACAAATTGCTCCGATAATTGCGGCGATAATAAAATTATTTGAAATAGAATTCAATAGTCCCATCAACGTCATAATAAGTAACCCCTTTCCGTCCTAATCGAAACCGCTCTCTTCCCCTCATCGCTTCCGACTTATTGTTCGGACATGCTGCTATTATATCCGGAAGCTAGGCAAAGCGGATGCAACGTTATAGAAAATATTTGTAATCAAACGATAAAAAAGCACCCAAATTGGAGGCGTATGTTACTTGTTTGGATTAATCTTTGTTGAAAGAGTTGTATTGTCATCAGTACTTATTACTACTTTTTGAGCCTTATATGATTTTTGAGTCTGGTCATTTACAAAACCAAGCACAGTTGAAATAATATTTGGAGCTTTGTTCGGATCAGCTGATGATTTTACTACAACAGTAATTACTGTTTCTTGCTCTCCAATTTCGACGTTATAATCTTTAATTAAGTCGTACCAAGTGGTTTTGTACCCTTCTATGCCAAAATTCTCATCTACATATTTCTTCAACGCAGCTTTAAATTCATTCTCTTTGCCTGAGTTATCCACTTTCTGAGGAGCAGGAGATGGAGTCTGCTGCGGAGTTGAATTAGCTACAGCTTTAGGTTGTTCACTCGGTTTGACACTATTTGTTGGTGTACTTGCCTGTGTTGAAACCGTGGATGTTACGTCGTCTTTAGAACCGCATGCTGTCAGTCCTAAAGCAAATGTCGAAATTACTATAAACACCTTTAAATTTTTCAAAATCATTTTATCCCCTCTCTAATACATAACAAAAAATATAGCACGATTTGGTTATTTATGGAATAAGGGATTCGGGATGGACATAAGGCGAAATTGATGTAGACTAAACGTACTCCTATCTTATGTCCATCTTGATGAGCTGCTCCGTGTCTATAAGATTGGCTGTTTCGTCTTTTTTTTCGCTTTCAAGTATTGGGAAGTGGACCTCCAAGTTACTTCATATTTAATTTTATCAAATTAGAATTTTACGTAAATAAAATGAAAGGCCGGCATCCCATAGATGCCGACTTCTTCTATAAAACGATACTGCCGCGCAGTGCGAGGATCCTAATGGATGTATGTTCTTGTCCTCTTATAGGGAACTAAAATTACAGCAAGGTAAGCATTTTTTCTGATTTGATCTGCTGCTGTTAAAACGAATTATCTGGACGGTTTTGAGTCTTGGTTAAGTCCCCACGGTGGTCGTTTTTAGTGAGCCCCCAGTATTACGGTTTATCCCCTAGTCCAATGACAGAAGCGAAAAACCCTCTATTGTCATGTTTAAGGATAACAATAAACGTACCGTGTTTCACTGGTTTTGAACTAATCCCCAGTGATTTATATGACTCATCAACCGCCGCGTAGTATTCTACTAAACGGTCTGCTAAAGCCTTACTTTCGTATTGAATAATGTCTCGATTTTCATCAACTTTATACTCTTTTACCTTTATAGCATCCGTTGGAATCGATTTTTGAACTTCCGCCATTGCTTCATCTTTAGTTCTTCGCGGCTTCTCGGTGGCTTCGAATTGGAGAGTTACGTTATGGGCTATCTTTTCCGATTCCGTGTACATAACAAGAATCCTGCCCTTGTTATACGCGGATAAACTTGTATCAGGGTTATTTTCGTTTTTGCCATAATTTTTTTCAATTGCAGTCAGTGTATCACCAAGACCACCTGATTGCGTTAACATTGGAAGATCATTTTTAGGTTGTTCTTCTGCATGTTTCGGTTGCTCCGATTGTTTTGGAGACTCTACAGGATTAGGGGGTTCTTTTGCTGGTTCACTTGTTGCAACTTTTGCAGCTGCTGGCTGTTCTCTTGGTTGCGAGTTGTTCGCGCACCCAGCTAGTACTAAAAAGACAATCACTGAGACTATCCATTTTTTCGCAAATGGCTTCTTAATTTGATACATACTGTCTACCCCTCATCTTATGTAAGTTAATACAGGAATACTAGATTTCAAGTGAAAATATGGGTGTTTCCCGGCCATTGAATGGCCGGTATTTATTAGGACTAGTCGTCAATTTTCGAAAATGGTTTTCCTGTGAGATACAATGCCCCGAAACAGAACAACATAGTAGAACCGAGCGATCCAAGAATATCAAAACTTTCTGATTCTCCAAAATATGAATTTAACCCACTAATCCACGTTAGAAATGCCACAACACACATAATTATTCCAATAATCCGTCGTGTGCGAGAGTACTTATCTTGGTAATTAATGTTCAGTTTAATATTCTCTACTTTTTTGTTCATCATTAAACCAAAAAAGAGCCAAGTTAATCCTGCTATCAGGAGGGGCATAATACCCCATATTTTTATATGAACATTATCTATCTGATCAAGATAACCAAATAGGTTATATGCTACAATTGGATATCCAAACCAAATCACAAAATACAGACCGAAACGAATATACATTCTCATTTTAAATAGCCGAAATAACGCCCGGAACCCCAGAATGACTCCTAAAATGATAGCTATAATCATGCCCCCACCGCGCATAGATAGATCCCCCTTGCCCCTCGATAAATTGTATCCGCAGACACCCCGCCGATCGCGGCTGCTGATTTGCCTGATTGTTTTTACCAGGCAGTTCACCACGGGGATTTTTTTCCACATGAAAAAACCTGCTTTGTGGGATGCAGGTCGGATGCACGTTTGTACTCTATATTTCTCGAATGCTCAAAATGCGGTCAGCCCCGATACTGACCTCTTCTTTTAAGTAGATCATGGGGTTGTTATCGTCGCACCCCTGGAAGTGAAACAGAAGTTTCTCAAACGCCGCGGTGATCAACTTACTTTTCGCTTCATCTGAATCTTCGGTGTCAAACGTGCTCGCATCGAGTTCAGAGAATAAAGCCTTGAATGTAATCACGGACGGGGTCGCACGAGACTTCCACGCTTCCTCTAAGTCTCCCGACAAAAAAATATGACGCCCAATGTCCAAGACAAACTCGGGACATTTGAGCATTTCTTCAACATCATCGATTGTTTCGGGGTTGTCGCCAAACAAAAAACCATTGATGCACCGATCCCCCGTCATGCGGAGATTCAAATGGCCCGAGGAAACCTTGCAGTCTCCTCTGCGAATGGAAAGGGAATTATTATCCTCCACCAAAAGGTCAATGCCGAAATCCCGCAAAAAAGCTTTAAACGGCGTTTCGATAACGAAAAGATCCTTTAGGCTCAACATGCCATGGTCGTAAAAGGATTGGGGGTCCAAGATTGCCGACACATGACTCACGGTAATCCCATCAATCGAAAGGTTGTCGATCTCCATCTGGAAATGCTCTGCAATGTCTTCAAATGCCAAATTATCATAATAAATGCCGTTGCCTTTTGTTGTGATGCGATACTGCTGACTCTGCACAAAATCATGTATAGCTGGCGTGGACACCTGTAAAATGTTTGCAAGTGATTCCGTTAGTTGCTCAATGGAACTTCCATTTATAAGCTTTTCCATTCCGAACTCCTCTCTTATCGCTTACCTCATGCGGCTCCATACGAAGATTTATAACGTCCTCATCAGGCACAATATCTGGTCTTACCATTGCAATAAAAAATATCTTTTGAACTTTTTTTAAAGTTAAATTAAACAATAATATGAGTCCTATAATAGCGATTATGTAAACATTTTAATGAAGTGGTGCGTCCAACAAGCTTCTTATCGCAAGTTCAGGTTTATCTCGAGCTTTTGCCGCAAGAATTTCAATCCTCGCTCAGCATAACGGGCAGTTTATTTTGCTGGAGTTTATATTTCTAGTGCCGCGCGCAGCCGTTCAACAACTTCTGGTTTGTGAATCGGCAGATCCATAGAGCTGCCGGAATAAATGACGATGGGCAGACCATCAGGATGATGAACCGGCTTGAATTTGAAAATTCGATGCCCCACCTTGCCCTTTTGTCCCATCAAGAAAACAGGTTCTCCTTCCATTATGAATGTCTCCGGAAAACTCTCTAAAACATGCGCCCAAGAAAGACCAATCCCTAGAATGTGTTTGACGAGTCGGCGTGCTGATATGTCTTCCATTAAGCCGATTGCAAGCTGGGTGGAGATCAGATCGCGAAACCAATCTTCCCGAGCAACATAGCCTGACTTCCATCGGTCGGAATGGAAAGGGAAAAATTCGATCGTATGCAAGAAACCTGCGTCACCAATTAAGCTTTTAACCTGATTCATTTTTTTAAGCCGCCAGTGTCTAGGTCCGAGCACTTTATCATAATGGCTTTCTCGCTCGTGGAACTCGGCTTTGCTCCACCCCCTAGTATGGCGATCACGGATGACCTCGTTCCAGAGTCGCTTCGCGTCCGGATATGGATACCCATTGAACAAGTCGGTAACATGCTTCTCTTTAACAGGTCCCGGATTGAGCAGCGGCATAAACACATCGTCTGTCATATCTTCGGTGAGATAGCCGTAAAAGGGCTGGGGAAAAAGCTCCAGACGGAAATGTTTTATAAATTTCTGAGGTACTGCAGCAAACTGTTTCCCCGGGTCGTACAAGTCGAGATTTGATTGTCGCTCAAACTCTCTGTTCCAATGTTCCATCACGTTGTATATAGCCGGTGATGACAAAATATATCGCTCCTTTTCTCTATCTACCATTAACTTTTCATATGATGGACTGCCTACCGGCTTTCCGCTCGTACCTGAAGGCACCAGCTATGCTTCATATAGTCCAACATTAGAATTAAGCTGCTACAAAACTGAAACCACAATTAAAAGCCATGAAACATCAATGAAGAACCTGCGCAGTGTATCAGGTTCGGATTGGGCCAGCTCTACCATGGACACACCTCTGCTATGTTTTTTCGACGAGTTACTATTCAAACGGTTGCAGTACGTTTCTCTTATCTATCTTTTTCTTTTAAGTATACTCTTAAGTCCTTATACATGGTTTGACTTTTTATTATTTCAGCTGCGTTTCCGTAGGTTGATTGAATATAGGGGTCTGCTTCATTATCCAAAAGGAACTTAGCAATTTCCACGTTGCCCTCCGAGTAGAGATTAAGATTTGAATAAAGGGCTGTTTTACCGTGAATATCATAACTATTTACATTTGCTTTGTACTGAACCAATAGTTTTACAATCTCAAAATTATTACTACTTGCAGCATCTATTATTAATGATCTTTTATCGCCAGCTTCGAACACAATATTAGGATCTATCCCCTTATTTAGCAGAATACTAACAATCCCAGCTAATTCTTTTGATTGTCCTTTCATTTGGGATCTGGTAATAATATTTAGGGAATTCAAGTTATCAGATCTTTTATAATTTACATCTGCACAAGCATCCAGGAGTGCTTGAACCATTTTTAGATTTCCTAGAATAACAGCAGACATGAGCGGTTTGTAATCGCTATAACCAATGCCAGAAATATATTTGCCGTTATTCGGGTCAGCGCCTTTTTTTAATAAGGTAATGACTTGATCTGTAGCATTTTTTTTAATGGCTTGAGCAAGTTGTTCTTCTAAATTTTCTCGTACAGGTTCTCTCGTTGCCTGCGATACTACTGGTTGGCTGTTTACAGAACTAGAAGGTTTAACTGGATTTTCCGACACCTGTGTTCCTACAGGTGCTATTTGTTTATTTGGTGGTTGAACGTTTTCAGGCTTATTTACACCTGTTACTTGTTCCTTTACGGGCGTTGATGATAAAGATGATGGAATCTTGCTTGACTCTTCGACCTTTACCGTAGGTTGACTGTTTTCAGATTTGGTATCAGTCATTGGTAGGTTTGATGTATTCGCGGAAGGCATAACTGAAGCCTCGATTTTTTGTTGTGCTGTGTTGCTTTGTTCATTCAAGTTAACATGTGAATCATTAGCAACAGGTGCTGAAGTCTGGTTCATAGTTAGTTTGCTTTGTTTTTCGGTAAAGAAGATGGAGAGTAATATAAGGAAACAAACAAAAGAGCCTAATGATATAAGTTTGTAGATCCGAATGCTTCTGTTTAACTTATCTTTATTGCCAACTAAAGTTTTTTGTTCCTGTTGTGCAGCAAGTAGCTTTTTATCAAATAGTTCATGAATTTGATCGTGAGAAAGAACGTTATTGGCAGCAAGTAGGGACTGATCCCTGCGACTACGAATTTCTTCAGCTGATAGATACTCCTTCTGCAGACGAATCAATTCGGATTCTACATTCTTGAATTGTTGTTCATACTGCTTCGATAACCAACTCAATTGATCTTTTAGATCAATTTCTGAATTCTGTTTTAGCGGGAGTTGATAGGACAAGATCTTTAATGAAGAATCCCCGTATACTCTAAAAAACCAAACAGCTAATTCATACGCCTGTATCAGTAATGATTGTGATAACTCAAAAGAGTCTGTAAATTCATGATGAGCCGGATTAGAATCCATACGTAAACGATGCAGTATATTTACCACTTCGGTTGGTATAACACCCTCTTTTGAAAGTGTATTAATACGGGATATTTGGTCTTGATGTGTATCCCGGATTCGCTCTTTCGCGAAAATATATTTTGTTAGTAATTCTGCGAAGACCCGAACTTTCATTTGAGTTGTATGAGTATCCTGATAAATGTTTTTCTCTGCCTGTGCTCCAAGAGTAGCTAGTACTGGCCACTTCTCTTGTAGAAAAACAAAGTTGCTGTCCATTGCAAACTTCCCCCGATTGTTTCAAGTTAACTTTTATTTTCACTATTCCATGCACCTAGTTTTCAAAAATTAGTTATTAGGTCATAAGAACTATACTACATGTGGAGAATGATAGAATGCAATACAATAATTACCTAATTCGGAGGTGATACAATACGAGAATAAATCGGTTACCTATTCCATTCTGGCGTTATCAGCGAAAGCAGTGTATCCCTTTGCATCAGTTCAGCAGAAGCCTTCTAATCTATGCAGATCATCGATAAGTCCTTTCCACCCTCAGTGGGATTCGTGTGTTAAACGGCTCTCAGATAGTTCTAGGAAGCCAAAAACGGAATGAATGGAACTTTATAGTAGGATGCTCGTAATAACCTATGATAGCATTAGTTTTGTAACTGACACTGGGAGGGTTAAGGTTGAATTTAAAACGAAAGATTCTTACGGCAACATTATCCTTGGGACTAGTATTCAGTTTGGCGCCAGTCGTTAGTGCTGATAGCACGGCTCCAAATGTATTCATCGATGGAAGACAAATATCATTCGAAGTTCCACCAACCATCGTAGACGGGTCAACACTCGTTCCGATGAGAAAAATTTTTGAAGAACTCGGCTCAGAAATTTCGTGGAATGGTGATACTCAAACCGTTAAGGCTGTTAAAGGAGAAACATTAATTACATACACCATCGGGCAAAAATCTGCCACTAAGAACTCAGAAGAGCTTAATCTGTCTGTTCCAGGTGTCATTATTGATGGTTCAACAATGATGCCTTTGCGATTCGTAGGTGAAGCACTTGGCGCAACGGTTGGATGGGAAGGAAACTCGAGAACAGTCACAATATCATCAGCAAAAAAGGTCAAAACGACCGTTTCCTCTGTTGTTGATGGCGATACGATAAAAATCGATTGGAATGGTAAAACCGAAAGCATTAGACTCATAGGAGTCGACACACCGGAGACTGAGCACCCGAATAAACCAGTCCAGGAGTATGGAAAAGAAGCTTCTGAATTTACAAAAGCGCAACTAACTGGGAAGACAGTATATGTCGAAGTTGATGTTGATCAGCGTGATCGTTATGGACGACTCCTCGGATATGTTTATACGGAAGATAGCGTGATGTTCAATGCAAGGTTAGTCGCGGAAGGTTACGGTCAGGTAGCTACGTTTCCACCAAATGTCCGTTGGGTTGAATTATTTAAATCATTACAGACTAGCGCGCGAAATAACAGTCTAGGTCTTTGGCAATCAGTTGATTCTGCGCCGAAAGCGGTTAGTCTTGGGGATATTGTGATAACTGATGTTGACAAGGTAAATGAAGTTGTCACGATCTCAAATGTTGGATCGGCTGATATAAACCTTACTGGATGGAAAGTCATAAGCGTGACTGGTAATCAAACGTATACTTTTAACTCTGATTTTATTTTGAAGGCTGGCGCGAGTGTTAAGCTAACTAGTGGATCAGATGCAACGACTACAGACAATAATTTGCTTTGGACAAAGTCTAATATTTGGAACAATACGTCTTCAGATCCAGCTGAATTGTATGATAACGAGGATACATTAGTAAGCTCATTCGAGTGATGCAATAATATTTTCGTAATTAATCGATAAGAGACTATAACGAAACCCGCTCCTTTCTTTTGAGAAGCGGGTTTTTTATATGGAGTATTTTCCTTTAATTACTTGAATCCCGAACACTTCGCTAAACATCTTTCTGGATTATATTGTGAAGATGCGCC
Source organism: Paenibacillus sp. V4I7 (assembly GCF_030817275.1). Classification (NCBI taxonomy): domain Bacteria; kingdom Bacillati; phylum Bacillota; class Bacilli; order Caryophanales; family Paenibacillaceae; genus Paenibacillus; species Paenibacillus sp. V4I7. Next base: position 127,442 of record NZ_JAUSZD010000001.1, read on the forward strand.
AGATTATCAACACCATCCTAGGAACCTCGATTTCCTGGACGGACCGGTTTTAAGCTTTCCAATCCCACTCAACCCATTTTGTGTCACAGGATGAAGGCTTTTTATTCACCAAAAGGGATGCGAAAAGCACCCTTAGTGTTTTGCATATTTTTCTTTTAACTCTTTTAGTTTCATATTTGGTTGATCTAAATTCATTTTTAGTGGACTATTTCCATTAAACTTTCCATCATCATTTAGATTAATTAATCCAACATCAAAAGCAGCTTGGACCATATTTCCCCATGCTCCAGGCATATCGGCATAATCTTTAATAGTTGAATTCTCATTTCTTTCATATGAGTATGGAAGATTTAAGACCGTAGTCAATGTTATTGCGTATTCAAATCTTGAAACTGTTCGCTCAGGTCTAAAATTATGATCTTCATATGCATACATAAGCTTATTCTGAATAGCAGATGCAATGTCTTTGTAGAATGGGTTATCATCCGAGACGTCTAGTAATTCAGCATTCGCTTTCTCATCAAACAGTCCCAATGACCTTACTAAAAATCTACTGACTTCTGCCCTCGTTACATCCTTCCCTAAAGTTATTCCTTTCCCTTTAATATCTATTCTTCGATTATTGCCATCCCATGAAATTTGATTTCCGCTAGATTCGCCAATAAATCTTAATGGAACTAATGTGCTACCATTTACTATCATCGGGGGAACTTCAAGTATTATAGTTTTTCCATTTACAGTAGCACTCGTATTTCCAATTTTCATTTGGATGTTCAAGCCATCTTTTCTTCCAATAATCGTTTTAGTTATTTCATCCCAACCTACACTTAAGCCTAGTGTTTCAAATATTGTTCTCACTGGAACTAATGTTGTACCATCTTGTATAATAGGCGCGACTTCAAAGTTAAGTTGCTGCCCGTCTATTGTTACCACAATAGGATTTTCTACAGCCATTGCCATATTTGAAAAAGAAAAAATTACTAGTAGAGAAGAAGCAATTATCAATTTATTAATTCTTTTTTTCATCTTTTTTTCCCCTCACAAAAATAAACTTTATTTCGTAATAAAACTGTCCATTCTTTATTTTATTAATCATTTTTTAACTGTGGCTGTAACTTTAACACTTGAAGAGGACTCAATTTTATTATCACTTAATAAAAAAGTAATTATTCCACCAACGATTATGGTCGCTCCAATTAGAAATCCATAATTTGAGTTTTGCCGTGATTGCGCTGCTTTATCAACGACTGTAGCTCCAAATAAAGACGACGTAGATCCCTCTTTGCGAGGTAACACTTTAGTTGGAACTGTAGCATTTAAGAATGAGAATATCTCTATTGCAATAATAATTGATAGGATTATCGCGGATAAGCTTCTCTTAGTCAAAAAAAAACCTCCTTAACTCCGAATTCCTTTTCTTCTTTAAACTTGCATTTCTCTCATATAGAATATTGCATACTTATTTGAGTTACAACTAAATCAACAAAAATTTAGAAAAAAGTCCCTAAACCCATGATATTCTTACTATAAAACTGCCTTTTATGATAATTCTGGATCATAACCCAATTCAACTCTTGCCATAATAGGAATATCGTCATCCTCAAAGAGTTCACCTAAAGAATCATAAAATAGCACTTCAACCTCAATTTCCTCATCATTCACTAAATTCAATCTATAAACTTTTTTATGTACTACATATGTCTGCTTATCTGTTAAATAGATGGTAAAGGTTGCTTGATAATCTGCAAATTCACCCTCCTTTTTCTCTATTAGGAATTTCCCTTTGAAAGTTATGATATCTGTTTCGCCATCTAAAAAACCACCAACGCGAATAGTACTCAGTACTACATCTTCGTATTCTGCCAATTAGAACACTCTCCATTCACCTATGGTTAATGCTGTCCTATCTGATTGCGTGTCATTAAACTTTATTATTTTTTACATCAACCAATTGGTTCTCCAGAAACATGAATAATCCATCTAATTGTTGAACCGATGCTATATTTTCGAATTTTCTCATAAACACGTTGCAAAATTCCAGAAGTTTAAAATCTTCAGTGATAAATGCAATGCCATTTTCAGATCTCATCAGAATTTTTATTAAGAGGAATTTTCGATGTTTATGATATAGGATAAATTTTTTATCCCATTTGCCCTCTTGCCACTTTGAAAATAGGATTTCCGCATAATGATCATAATTTAATACTTCTGAGACCTTTTGCGGGACTACAATATGATCCATGAGGATATTAACTAATATCTTATTCTGATACTGTTCATAGTGAAATTCAAGAGAATCACCCACTTCCATGTATGTATCTCGATGCCATTTATATATTTTTAAATCTACATATTTATTTGAAAAATCAAATATATTTTCAGAATTCTTGATATCTTTTAAGAGAGCACTTGGTTTGAAGGAGAGTTCTTTAATTTTTATCTCGAATACAAAACTCAAATCTTGTGACCTATTAGCTCGATGAACTTCCTGAAACCAAGCATAGAGTTCTTGCATTTTGTACATAACGTCTGCTTTTTGTTTATTGTCTTCGTAGGCAAAAGTTTTTACTTCTACGACTGCATCTTCATCTAATAAATCATCTCTGAAAAGTGCCTCTGGCTGCTTGTTTGTCTCTCCACCGATTCTTTCTATATCCAGAATTTTTTTAAATTCATAATTTGTCCCTGAAATTTTGTTAATTGACTCAATCAAGAGTTTGGCCTCTACTATATCATACTCTTTGGATTGTTTGATAACTTGCTGTTCTTTCAATATATCCAGTAAAATAATCATTCGATCTTGCTTCATTGCCTACCTCCAATTTTATTTTACACATGTTAATATCATAGCATATTTTTCCATTTTTATTATGTTTGCATGCCCCTATCCGCTCTCTCGATCGCGATTTTCACTATTTAGACCTACTAATTAAATTCGAATATATGTAAGATATTATAGGGTGAGTATCTTGTTAAAAAACTATGAGAATAATTTTTATACGCATGAATATTTCTTATTTACATAGCGCTTATTGATGGATATTAGGGTCGAGTTTCGACTGTAACAGTCGAACAGGTTTACCACCAAAATCGCTTGATTGATCATAGTCTATAGAGAAAACACCGTTAGTAGAGTACAAGTCCCCTTTCGGAATGACAAAAGCTGTAATATAGTCCTGCTCTTTCAAGGTTTCAAATTCATGTCCCAGATAGTTAATTTCAATCGCAGCATCCCCTCCTTTCGAGACTGAGTAAGCAGGCTCCAAAGCAAGAAGAGTATCTGGATCACTCGCATACGCCGTTTTCAGATCAACATCCTTTGGCTCAATACGGCTACTAGGCGAAAATCTACCAAATTGATAATTTGGAGAAATCCCATATTTCTTACTCACCTTAATGTGATTCAAGCCTAAGATCACATATGATTCACTAGGAATCCACTTACGTTTATGATCCCAACCCCTCCACATTAAATCATCCGGGACAAGCTTTCGGTTCGGATCGTTCAGGTCCGACATATCTACGACGACCAATTGCTTAATCTCGTTGACAAAATTACCGTCATCCGCGGTGAATTTCATTCTGTCAGCCTTGAAGTCATTTCCTTTGAACTCACCGATGCCATTCGAGAAATATCGCGGTAGCATTGTGACGATATTCGTCTTGTGCCAGTTGATCTCTGCCGTCGATAGCGCATATTTATCAGCCTTGAGCTGCTTTCCGTTATTAAATTGTTTTACACGAGCAAGAACAGCGAGTGCCTGAGCTCGGGTGGTTGCATCATCAAGGGCTATATCCCCTGCAGCTTGTCCTGTAAGCAAGCCTCTTTTAAAAACTTCATAAATCATTTGTTCTCTGGGAAGTATGGTTTTGGCATGAATACGATTTAGTGCTCGATCAAGTTGCTCAATTCCTCTTTGCACATAGTCTCGTAGGGCGCTTGCGCTATACGTTACATTATCGGTGCTTAGTTCATTGCGAATGGTCGGTAAATAATCAGTTAATTTCTGCTTCATTTCCTCTAACGAACTCGCGTCCTCCAGATGGCCATGGATATCGATTTTTAACAGCGGATTTAGGTTTCCGCTTTTGATACTGTCAATAAAGTTCCGTTTCTCTTCATTTCGAAGTTCTTCTTCGATTCCTTTTTCCGTTGCACGAAAAAGTGTAATGGCCATGTCGTTGCGAAGAAGCGGCTCGTTCCAATCATGAGTGTAATCATCTTGATAAATCCCGACGGATCTTGCAGTTGTGATATAAGGTTCATACCATTGCGTTGTCGGATTCGAAGATAGTACTGACAAATTCATGGATTTTACCAGTAGCGTCATAAATTCAGCGCCCGTAATACCTTGATTAGGTCGGAACGAATTGTCGTCAAAACCTTTAAGTAAACCATCATTAAACCCTTCATTTATGTACTCTATAGCCCAGTGATTTTGGGGTACATCAATAAAGATTGGTGTTGTGGATGCCGCCCAAACGTTTGGAGATACGAGTGTTGCAAATGCAATGATCGTGACCAGAAGTAGTTTAGTGAACCGTATCATATTGCGCTCCCCATCTATATGTCATAATTGTTATTCACATACTTATTTCAATAAAACGTAATACCCTTCCATGTTTCGACAGCACTGCCCGTAGCGTAGCGAGCACGTCGAGCCAATTTCATTCTCGATTATGCGCATATGTTTGTGTCGTAAAACGATTATGCACCTATGTTTGTATCGCTCTCAAAGCACCTATGTTTATGCGCCGGACATCGGACGACAAGAACTTACTGTCCGTTTCTTTTTTCGGTTTGCATTAAAAAAAGCCTGCACACTTCGCTCATTAGACAAAATACTCTTTAAGTAAAAATAGGACGCAAACTCACGGCTTCGCGTAGGCTGCGTCCATATAAATAAAATACTATATCCCTATTATTTTACCTACTTTTAAGTAGTAAATTCCAATTGTTGAAACTCCACTCTGTTTCGGATGTGCCTGCTAGAAACAACTACTCTTCGCTTTCCAGTACCATCTGATTCGAGATCCAAACCATAATAAGAAGGGAACCTTTCGCTGACTTCCATTTTATTAACCAATTCCGGAGGCGCAACAACAATCCATTGAATACCGAGAGCATCTGCAACACGGAAGATTGGGTCAAGTACGTGCTCAGATACAGCATTGGCAAATGGGTTGTCGTTAATAAGCACAGAGCGCTTCGCATGCTTATCACGTCGCCTTTTCTGAGTCGTAATCATGATCGATAAGAGCGTAAAGGCTGCAAGTCGTTGTCCTCCACTGCCTGTCGCTTCCTCATCCGATCCTTGCAAGAATACTTCCCAATCCTTGAAATACTTTTCATAAGGCTTGTCTACCCAGAACGAGTTTTCAACGTTCATGTTATAAACTTGCATCGTTGGAAATGCATAGTTATAAGCTGCATACACAATTTCGCCCGGGTCTAACCGATTACCTAATTCATTTTTTTGGAGCCTGCTAAACTCAACCTTCTTATCTTCAATAAATCGAAGAGTCTGCCGAAATAGCTCTTTCATACTTGCTTCAATATCTTCAATCCGCGGCATGCTATCATCTTTGAGCTTCATTAGTGGAAAAGAAATGCCATAGTTATTGCGGATCGACATGCCTTTTACCATCTCACTAATGTGACTGATGATTTGCCGGCTATGTTCTGTTGCAGTTTGTACCCATCTGAGTTCAGCTTCTTGTGCTTGATTAAGATTTGCTTCCTCACGTTCTAGAATGCCTTCATAGATCATTTTGGCCTCAGAGATTTTTTGCCGTACATGAATGGCCTGATCCATTACAAGAAGACTATCAAAAAAGTCATCCCCGTGCTGTTTCATCTCATTATCCCATTTGGCATCCTTAATCTTCTTCTGAACACCCTTAACCGCTTGAAAACATACATTTTGTACTCCAGCAAGTGCCTTGTCTAAGTCAGCCGCTTTCATTACCCAATCCCTGACAACATTCCTCGCGTTACTGCCGACTTCTAAATATACATCCCGCGGTACGCGATGGTTACTTTCTTTAAGGTGCTGCAGCGCTTCGCTAGATCGTTCCCATATCGATTTATTATTTAAAGTTTCACTAATCAAGCTTTTAGTGCTTTGTAATTTTTCACTTGCTTGAGATAGCTTAAAGTTGAACTCCTTTCGCTCGTATTCCACATCAATACCACTTTTAAAGTCGACTTCCCGTGGTTTGAATACATTCTCAATCTCAATTTTTAAATTTTCTGTGCTAGTAATCATCGTTCGTACCGAGCCATCTAAGTTCGATATTTCAACTTCCAACTGCTGCCTTTTCTGGTCAGCAGTCTCATACTCCTCAGATATCTGTATTCGCCTTTGTTTCAATACGTCGAGAGATTCCGTTGGAGCGACCTTTTGAGCCCATTCTTCATTTAGTGCAAAAAGTTCACGCCTTTTGTCCTCTTGCAGCTTGGCGTAGATTCCTTTCTCCGCTTCGAGTTTCGCTAACTGAGCATTAGCCTGCTCAAGTGTCTTTTGGCAAATTTCCCAGTTGATGAAGTGTGTTTCTAAACTCTTCGGAATGCTTGGCCACGTTGCAGGTGGGAATATACTAGGAACTTGTGACTGGAAGTCAAATGCCGGTAACGATGGGATTGACTCCCGATAGCGATCAAGCTCCCGTTGAGTGCTATTTTTCCAATCGGAATATGCTCTCCTCTGCTCGTCCAACTCATTCTCTGCATCCCGCTTGTTATCCGAGATCTTTTTAATTTTGTCGTTGATTAAGTCTTCGAATGCTTTTAATTCAATTAATTTGTTTTCATTAGATTTATGTTCATTCCAAGATTGATACAACTCTTCAAGTGCGAGCTTTTTATTTTCAAAACCGTTTAATTCTCCTTGTAGCTTCTGCAGGTTAGTGCGCACTTCGGATAACTTGCTCTGTAGAGTATCGTCTTCGTAAGTATAATTCTTCAACTGTTTTTTCTTGAGCTCACAGGCATCTTCAAGGACTTGGCATTCTTCCCCTAATTGTTCAGCGCATTTCTCAGCATCAAGCGCTTTTTCTGCAAGCTTAAGTGCGCCTTTAAATGTATCCATTTCAGCTATTGCATGCCTTAATTTCTGATTTCGACTTACCAGTTCTTGTTCCGCTTCAACCAAGAATGTCTCTAAAGCTTCAGGACTAAATCCGATTTCATCGGCACGATTAGATAACATAATGAAGGATGGTGCATCCATAATGTCGATAATCTCGACAGTAAATAATGGAACAGGTTGGAATAGGATACGATTTTTAAAGGCAGCAGCAAGTCGAAGTACATGCTCTCGCTCTTTCTCAAGAATAATCAGTCCATAAGGTAGGAGCTTCGCAGTTTGTTTTAATCTATCTCGCTCCGACTCTGATTTCTCATGTATATACTCTGTTCCCAAAAGACAAGTGTAGCCGTGACTCTTTATTATGTCCCTTAATTGTAAGATGGTTGGATTTGGCACCCAAATGCCACCTTCAGTAATCATGTGTTCACTTTCTAATCGTCGTATTTCCTCTTCTTCCCGTCTCAAAACTTGTTCTTTTCGGGATGCCTCCGCAACTAGCTCCGGGAGTTGTTCCTTTAGCCAGTACGCGTATCTTTCCTGATGAGCTGGTAACGCCGATCCCGAGAAGAGTTGAAGTTTAACAGCTGCATCGACTTCAAGCTTCAACTGTTTCGCGTAGTTATCATTAATCGATTCGATAACCACTTCATCCTGTTGTATTTGCGTCTCTAGCTTTGCAGTTTCTCGTTGAATTTCGACATACCGCTGGTTTAATTGACCTTGTACTTCCTTTTCACGATCAATTCTCTCAATGCACCTTTGATGGTCCTCAGCTGCTAGATGAATGAGTTGGGTTAAAGTAAATGTTTGATTCACATTGTACTTAGTTTCCATTTCATTTAACTTACTTTGAAAAGACCTGATCTTTTCTTGAATAATTCCAATTTCTCTACTTATATTCCGACTTTCAACATTAGCTTCTGTAAGCTCGTTGTCAGCCATTTGAATGTTCGTCTTTAGTACGCTTTGATACCCTATAGCATCATTAACCGTTTGACGAAGATTTTGAAGAAGAATGGGCCATTCTTTATAGATGTTATTCTTCAATTCCTCCTGTTGCGATTTTACGTCTTTGAGCTGATCTCTCATCATCAAGGAATTTATTTGAGAAATTGTAGTATCAAGTTGTCTTGATATATCCTCGTATTCCTTACGAATAATTGCGAGCTCTGCTTCCTCCATATGGAGTTTCTTTTCACTCGCGTTCGATTTTTCGGTTTGGAAAATCTCATTCATCTTACGAATCTGCTTATTGAGATCTGATATCTGATATTGCTTTTCGATGTATGATAGGTTCTTTATACGGAACTGAGCATCGTTCACAGCATCATCTGCATCTTGTCTTTCTTTCCCTAGCGTAGCCAGGTCACGATCGGCTTCCTCAATACGTTCAATTAACCCGGACTTCAGATAGCTACCGCGTTGTGCGTGGATGTGTAGATCCTTCTCCGATTCCTCCACCTTTTGGTACATACCATCAACTTCTTCAAGCATGACAAGCAGACCCGTCATGGAAGACTTTCTCGCAAGAAGTGTATTTAAGTTATGTGCTATTTTGGCAACCTCGATAAACAGCTCTTTGAGATCCCTTCCATCTTTGCTCATTTGACGGCGAAGATTGGACTCAATGGATGGAATAATGACGTTCTTGAATAAACCGTCATTATGATCAGCACCTAATTTCTCAAAATGAATTGTGGTTCCCGCTTCATTTTGATTCATTTCATACATTTCATCCCACTCATCAGCGAATATCCCGTTTTCTTGCAAGTATGCTCTAAACTTACGAAGTTCGTCTTTATTATAAAGACGGATCTGCTGTTCAGACTCTTTTGCATGATCTTCCCATCTGCTTAGCGGCCAAGACTCCCCTGTCTCCTCGTCCCAATACGGAAGTTTTTCTAGACGGTATTCGCTCGATGCGTCACATTTAATAGTGAAAAGCTTATAGTTGATTTCTGTTTTGGGGCCACTATCATCTTCTTTCACGCGTTTTGCAGTCATGGCAATTCCCGTGATTAGATATTTTTCTTCGGCACCGTCAAGTTTCCATTCGAGTGCTGAATAAAACGTATAAGGGCTAAAGCCATGGGTCGAATGAAAAAATTGAGTTACGCGACCTTTACCTTTCTGCCAATCCTTGACTGGTTTAAAAATTTGAAAAATCAGCTGGAGTATGACACCTTTACCAAAGCCATTGGGCATGGTAGCTAGTGCATGAACAAGATCAGTATCGTTGGCGAACGTTAGATAAAGGTTATCCATAATGAATTGCTGTTTATTGTATTTAACGTTTGTTGCTCGAAATGCATGAATTGCACTCATTACCTTTCACCTCGTCCTGCTGCAGCATCGATTAATCGTTTCCATTCCTGATAACGCTGCTCACTATGATAAAGCATCTCCACTCTTTCATGTAACGCTTCTAGTGCTGAAACACGTTGATCTGTAATTTTCACCAACTTCTCCTGCTCAAGAAGACGCATGGCCATTTGTACAATACCAAACTTCGTCCTGTTGTTCGCACGGAGTTGCTCATCTTCATCCGGCTGCAGTTTGGTTGTTTCCCACAGATTAATTAATTGAGGCATCGCAATCTTTTGCCTTTTCCCAAACTCCGGATCATTCTCTAAAAGCTTGCTCCAATATTCAATCACTTCTGAAACCCGAGTAGTTAATTCAATATATCGAATGCCGCCATACAAATCGATATGAGACCCTTTCACGCTCTCGCCGTCCACTTCACTTAAATAGACCATGATGACCAGATGAATCACATAGAGCTCAAGCCTTGTTTCCAACCTGCCATCGCTTTTACGTTCTTTCATCTGTTCCTTCATCTGTGTAAAGTTGGTGGCAAAGATAGAGCCTTTCGGCTTTGTCACTAAGTGTACATTCATATTGCCAACAAGCACCTGCGTGCTCGATGTATCGGCGAACCGTTTGACGAGCTGCTGGATACTCATATCGTGAAAGTATTTTTCTAAAGCTGTATCAGTTTTCTTAGCCACCTTGTGCTGCAGTAAATGCAAAAAAATACTATGTGCTTCATGAATCTGACTAATATCGTACATGCGTAGCCTCCAAGTTATTCTTTGGGAATCAGCGTAAGGGTAAACGGAGTGATACTGACCAAATCATTTTGAATCCTTTCCCCACCATCTGTCCGTACTCTAATTTTATATTGATTCGTTATTTCGATCATTTTGGGATCACGCTTTACGATTTGTTGCAATAGTACGGCGCGATCGTCTTCATACTTACGAACCGGGGACAGGGATGTTTTTAATTCAAATTCGCCGTCACGGAACTTCATCCACATCTCAAGCGCGTCGATCGTCCACTCCCCTATATGGAAATCACGAAGAGCACAGATTTTCTGAGGATTCTCAAGCGCCGCCTTGAATACCGGCATCCATAAGTCTGCTATAGCATCCCAATCAATTGGCACCCTCTTTGCGCTCTTCTCTTACAGGGGGTTCTTCAATTTCCTCCGCGGCCGCTGCAACTTCACTTTCTATCTCGCCAACTTTATGTTCGTCCCACACCCAGCTAAGCGGATAAATGAATTCCTGTTTTGGAGAGAACAGTGGTTCCAAGATACTTTCAAACCCATCCTCAAAAATAAATCCTTCAGAATATATATGCTTTTCCCAAATATCTTTTACAAATGACCGGTTATAGTTCAGGAGTCGTTCAATCTCTCGTTGTAAAGCTATTTCCTGAGAATAGTTCTGTACAACCAGCTCCGTTAACTTCGAATGCTCGCCTACACACTCATCGACTTTTTCTTTCAGATATTCTATATCCCGGATGATTTTAGGATCTGTCGTATCTTTTAGTTTCTCGTGCAAAATGTTGTCCATATCGTAGAAGAGTTTTTTCTGTTCCTGGAATTGCTCCTGCAGGCTTTTACGACGTTCCATTTGATCTTTTTCTTTTGAGAATATCGATCGTGGGTCTCTTCTCATCCGTTTGGCATAATCTCTTTCTTGCGTGGCTTTAGCCCGGACCGCTGCTTTCACGTGATCCAGGTTACCGAGTGCCTTCTGGAAATTGCCTTTCCGTATGAAGGACAGCGTATAGAGCTGTTGAATCTCGATGCCAAACTCATCAGCCATTTCAAGACTCAAAAAGATCAGTTTCTGTCCCGATTCAGATAGCTTCCAAATCTGAGCATCTGACTTTGAGCGTAGCATCGCTTCGGTGTCTTCCGTAAGATACAAGAAGCGCTCTTCCTCAAATGATGATGTTGTTTCATTGTAATACGAAGAAAGAAACGGCTCACGGTTTTGTCCAGTACCGCTCGATATTAGTGCAACTGCTAACCGGTCGGTAAAATCCTCATTTGCCTGTACCCCTATCTTATCCATGACCTCTTTTGCAATCTCCTTTAAATCACGATCGGTGCGCTCGGGGTTATCGCGCAGCTCGCGGTAGAAGATTTCAAGGAGCATGAGAAAGAGGATATCTTTATAAACCTTTGAGAATTCTGTAGGCACCTGAATCCCGGTTCCGAATTGAAAACATGGGTTCAATGTCATTTTTCTTTCGTGGTACCGTTCAAAAATTTCCTCATAAATAGCCATGAATGTACTCCTTGCTGATCTTTTCGAAATTTACTGCCTCTTGCGGTATCCGCCTCTTACTCCCCCACAAAGATCGAATTGCTCTATTTGTTTCCTCATCTGTATCCAGACGCGAAATGAAGTCCTCAAGTACACTATCAATAAACTCACCATTGGCCTCAGTTGTCCTGGTGTGATTCCGAATCATCGCCCGATACAGGTTTTCAGCTGGTAGAATCGGGTATTCCGGATACTTCTTGCACAAATCTAAGAATATGGAGAGCCCGTATGGATCTAGGTCTCCGGCATAGTAGATCTTCTCCGGACTCCCGATTTCATCAATAAATGGAAGGTTCCGAGTAATGTGATATCCCTCACCGTAGATTAAGACATCCACCTGTATATCATAGATGTGAGTGAAGGTATTTAACGCTCGCTTAATCGTATGGAAAGCAGATAAATTTTCAACGATCAGCGCATGTTTATATGCTGCCGATTGTGGGTTTTGCCAGAAAACAAATGGCTCTCCGTATGACTTAGCATACAAGTCATCAAGTGTAATGCCAATCCGCTTTAGAAACTTATACCCGTCTTCGTTTTTATCCAGCCACTTTTCCTGTCCAAACAACTCATAGGAACGTTCTTCTTTGGATACAAATTCCCTTGATTCGCGTGTTGGTAAAAACTGAAGTACAGCTTCAATGTGTTCCCATTCCAGTTCTGTCTGCATCTCTTGATGTCGTTTGTAGAATCCTACATTCAGGTTACTGGCTTCAGCCCGAACAAACTGTAAATCACCCCATGTATCACTGACCTCGATGATTCGTTTTTTCCATTTTAAAGGCAAGCTTGGCACCTTGCCGTTTTCGACGTTTGCCTTAAGAGGTGTAATCTCACCTTCATCTTGAAGACTTTGAATCGCTTGAAAAAAGCCACGGTATCCTCCGGATCTTTCATATTTATCTATGCCGCCAAGCTGTCGCATGACTTTATCTTCAAGTTCATGGATGGTGAATTTATTTTTAGTTTCTAGTAATAGATTTGTAATTGTATCACGCATTAATAATACAGCCCCCACGATCGATCATCATTAACAAGCTGGACATCTTATTCTAATCCATTCATGAATTGTACCATATTATTGAAAGTTCCATATTAAATGTGACCTAAGTATTATCAGGAAAATTTATCCGCAAACCAAAAGCCCCGCTTCAATGGTCATATATGAAGCGGGGCTTTTGATTAACTGTGACTAACGGCTAATGTCGCATTTATGTTATTCTGATTGTCCAAGTGCTTGTCGATGCAAGGCCATATAAACCCGCTTCCTTCCACTGAGGTCAATTCTTCGATACCTATCAATATTCAGGAACTTTTGGTCGTCTTCAGTTAATTTGGTAGAGATTATAATAGTACCATCATCCTCAAAAGATATTAATTTTCTATCAAACAATCGATCATGATTCGGACAGAGCAAAAGACCATTCTCAGGATCTAATCGTTCAAAGTTGCTCTCACAGCAACTCCATTCCTTAATATGACTCGCTGTAAGAACATTAAGGTTTGATACCGGGCACAAATCACAACGTTGTCTTTGTTTTAACAGTCGGTCTCTAAATAACGATTGTCCAATTCGCGAACGAATAATTTGTTCCCTCTCCGTTTTTGGAATTTCTTGAATACCTCGTTCTACTACCAATACAAATTCATCAGCAGCATCATTATCTATTTCGTTTGCTCGATGTGGATTTTTCCTTGCAAGTAATATTAATAGTGCTGGAACATCTTCACGGTTGATGTACGGCATATAGCTTTGAAATCTCGTGAACCTTGCAGATACCTTTTGTAAATCTTCGATAGTGATAGGGTCTTGGTAAATCGTTATTGATGAAGTACCAAAGTAACATGCAAACCTATATTTTTCATGAATGATCTCTTCTTGTCTAACAAAAATAGCACTTGCAATAACACTGGATTTATAATGAAATAATACAAGAGTGGTATACGGGTTTAAATTGCTTCTATCGAAATTTGACAGGTAACCTCTCATAGGGAGTACGCCTAAAATAAACTCATGCTGGACTTGTGTAATACTCATCCCTCTAAAGGCTGGATTCTTACTATCCATAGAAATAAAAACACTTAATTCAACTTGATTATGATATTCCATGTAAGGACCACCTTTTAATAAATTATCGTGGCTCTCGGTCTAACCTTCCCCACTCATCAGAACTAATCAATAATGTCACTGCTGTTAAACTATTATTGTAAAGCAACTAAACTCCTGCTTGTTTAACAAAAAAGTCTCGGTGTCCCCAAAAAAACAGCCGCGCATGCCGACCGCCGTTGCCGAGCCGGCGCGGCAGTCTAAACCTATTTTTTCTCAGTAATACTTTTCAGTCTAAAACTTTATTTTCTTCTAACACTCGAACCTGGCCACCATATCCCCATAGGCTTTTATAAGCGCTTTAATGATCTCAATAGTACTGGAGCTTGTGGTATCTTCTCTGATGTGGAAAATTCATGAGTTTTTGTCTCAGTAACACCCGGTTGTTTTGTTGGTATCAGCTTCACCTGCCCCCAATATCGCCAACTAAGAAAAAGAGCCCGAGGTCTGATTAAACCCGGACTCCTTTTTATGCTTTGTATACCTCTATCTTTAAAACCATATCGAAATCTTCTAATTCAAGCATTCCAGATATAGCAGCCAGACGTTTCACGATTGATTCTGGGCTGCCTTTGAACTCCCGACGCATGTAAGACTCACTTTGCTCTATGGACAGTCTAGGGTTAGATTCATGGGATGCTGAGCAGGTTTGAGCGAGTGCCATTGCTACCTCTTGCTCAGTTATCTCCTTGTTATTACTCTGGCCATTATCCATGGACACTACTGAAAACTCTGCATCGATGATCTTGCGACCATTATTGACTTGGTCTTGTTTCTTCTGCGTCTTGGCTTTTGCTTTCGCTGCCTTCTCTTCTTCAGTCAAGGATGGCCGACCTCTCCTCTTCTTTTCCTGAGACGGGAAGACCACTGATTCATTTTTACCCTTGAGTCCTAAATGATATAAGTGCATATAAAATTTTTTGTAATCCATGCCCCACGTTTCGCGGATCACCTTCTCGGGAATCTCCTTGCGCATGTGCATCATGATGTCGATCCTATCTTCGCGTGAAAGCTTCTCATACTCTTCGTATGATATCACATCACTCATTTGTCGCTGCCTCCTCCTCCGTATCGAACAATTTCCCAACACAAGGCTCGCATATGTATCCACCCATAAATTCGTTTAGGTCATTTTCGCTTTTACAAAAGCGACACCATTTCTCCTCTTTGTCCAGCTTCTCAATGATGATCCAACTTCCCTCTACGTAAATATCTAGCTCCTCTTTATGCCCAATATTCATAGTTCGGCGCAGTTCCATCGGGATTACAATACGGCCAAGCTCATCTACAGCACGTACTACACCGGTTGATTTGATCTGTCTGGCCGCAGTGCTTCCTTCTACTGCTTTGGCGGGATTCCGTAATTTATCTAGTTCCTTCGAAACCCATTCCCTATCACGTAACGTTTCCATTCCATCGATACAACCATTGAGGAAAGTCATCATAGTTTGTCTGACTGTTTCAGCACTCCGCGGCATTACTCTTTGATTCTTGGACATAATTTCCTCCCAGACATCTAGTATATCAAGCAATATTTTACCAGATTTGTTGCAACTAGCAACAACAAAAATGACCCTAGATGTATAGGATCACAAAATTTGCGAATGATTTCTCAGGGGTTGGCCCATACCTTATTCGACCCCAAACCCCAAAGAGGATCATCGGAATCCGGAAAGCGTATATCTGTATTAAACTTATATATACGGATCCTTAATTACTCGCATATACTCTATACGGTCTTTTATGCATTAACTTTGAATAAATTTAATATCATAGGCAAGAATGCATAACAACAATATATTGAAGTAGGTGGAGTAAAATTGAAAGATAAGAAGCGCGAAGATGCTTGGAATGATAACCATGATGCAATTCTAGCTGAGATAGTGATAAACCATATTAAAACTGGAAGTACTCAGTTACTAGCTTTTGAAGAAACTGGAGAAAAAATAAATCGTACCGCGGCAGCTTGTGGTTTTCGTTGGAATAAAGAATTAAGAAAAAAGTATGAGAACAAAATTTTAGAAGCAAAAGCTTATAGAAGTAAACATAAACAAAAAGCACAGAAAAGAGAACTATTTGTTACTGTATCAAATACAGCTATATCGGATAATCCATCTCAGCAATATGATGATAATCCATTCGGCCAAATTATAAAGATAGCTCAAGATCAAGCACATATATTTGAACAATTATTGCAAGAGAATAAAAAACTTAAGGATCAAATACTTGAACTGAAATCTATAAAGAAAAATTCTGATATAGCAAAAACTAATGATCAATTTGGAGTAGATGATATTCAAACCTTTCTCAATATCATGAACAGAGCTAGAAACTTGACATCAGTAAATTTAAATGTATAAGAATTCCTTACACTCCACATCATAATATTACACCTAGAGAAGGAGTTGCATAAATGGCTAATAACAACACTTTAGTAGTTCCCCAAGCAAAGGCTGCCTTAAATCAGTTGAAGATTGAAATAGCTCAAGAACTTGGAATTCCATTCCAACCAAACGCATACAACGGAAACATTGCCACACGTGATGCAGGTGCCATAGGTGGCAATATTACAAAGAGATTAGTGCAAATAGCTGAGCAACAACTATCCAGCTTCCAACGCTAATACTTTGATGTAGGAGCAAGCACAAAAAAGATTACAATACCTTTTTCTCCTCAGGGAATTGTAATCTCTTTTTGTTGTGATGTAATATATATTTATTATATCTTTAATCCTATCACTTTTGCCTGTTTTTCTAAAATCGATGCCACAGAGTTTGCATCATAGCTGTCTCTCAATTAAATATTTAGTGTTCAAGGCGGCAACTATCAAATGTTTCAGTACCATTTTTGACGTCTCTCGTTTCTATGTAGGATCAGCAAGTTAATTTTATGGGACTATTTTAATGTCATTTGCCGAGAATGGTTCAGATCACTGAACAACAATTGGCAGGTTCAACTGCAGGATTTAGACTCTAATTTATACTAGCAAAAAACCGCAAAAAAGACTGTAATCACCTTTACCTCCTCAGGTTGATTAAAGTCTTTTTTATTTTCTCTTCCGGTCCGTCCTCAGAGTATCGAGTATCTTATTAAAGTTAATCAGATAGCTTGTCTTTAGTGAGTCCCAAGAAGTGAACTCGCTTCACGACGTCATGTAAGTGCCTCTGCAACTCTTTCCTCGCAATGTCAATTCCCTCTTTAACACCTGCATCTTTAATCAAGGCAGTTAACTTTTGATCATGTTCCTCGCCCCATGAATTTTCGAGTTCTTTCTTGATGTTAGTTATCTCTTCTCTATATTGTTTTGCAAGGGCCGTATTCCAACGATTTTTAAGCTTATTTGAGGGTATGTTTATCAACGCTGACACTTTTCTTACTACTTGCTCTACCGTTTGACCAGTACGAGCCCCATCGATCATTTCATCAATTAAAAGTTGGTCATGTTTGGAATCCCACTCTGGATAGAGTTCAGAACGGATTTGCTCAACCGTCTCTCGAATCTTAGGCAGTAAGATTAGATACCAGTATTGTTTGCACCTCTCGGGAGGGATGACAATTAATTCGGCTACCTCGTTGAAAATATTGTCCATTGAAGTTCCCGCCTTAATCCCATTAAGTGCATGGTTTTTGAACGTCTCCACATTTTGGGGGTCATCCCACACATCTGGAGTATGAGGGTGCTCAACCGCAGTTGCTGTTTCACTTATATACCGGTCATTAAAAACATATCTATGAATTTCTGATAATAAATTTTCTTCATGCACTGGATCTTCAAGCCTGAGGAATCTAGTAAATTCTTCATCATATTCGGACTCGAAGTTCATCGTTCGACTCAACTTGCAATCATCTAGATGAAGTTCATGCTTTATAGCGAAATTATAGAGTACTAAATCCTCACTGACTTGTTCCCTAACTGCTTTATTGTGATACTCCATGAAATCAATCTTCAGTTTATGATCCCATCTTCTCCAATCAAGCCGATTTGGAGGATTTTTCTTCCACTTGATGAATTGAACTAAATGTTGTTTACTTACTACCCACCGATTACCGTGCTTCGTCGCGTAAAGTTCCAAGGATTTGATCCACTTTTTTACGTCATCATAGGTTGAGTGCCGCAACGACTTATCGATAGATGGATCATTCTGCAGAAATTCATGAACCTCAGAAGCGTAGAAAACCGCTGTATCCTCATATCGGTCAAGGATGCATCTTTCCCTTCTCTCCCGCTCCTGTTCCTCGAGTAACTCCCTTTGCTCCTTTTCCTTAACCAGTTCTTCTTCTTGATACGATACTGCCTTTCTCTGCTGATTGATCTCGATGCAATTAGCAATAAACATTCGATGAAACTTATCGCCCTGGAGAAACTGGTACAACCTTGGAGTTCCCTTCAGTCGATAAAGAACCGGCAGTTCTCCATATGGAAAATGGATATATGTCGCTTCAGGGTCTGCTAATATGTGATAGATAATTTGAAAGGGGTCGCCCTCACCGACTTTGATCGATATTGCTTTTGAGTTCGCTGCAATGTTCGCAAGGCTCGTTGGAAATGTTATCTCATCGTCGGAGATTCCTTGCGCTCTTAGCCAGTGATATGCGCACCATTTCATGTATTGTATAGCACCATTACCACGACCATGGAAACATTCATACACAACTCGAGACAAGTCATTCTCTTGCCATTCATCAGGATCTTGGGGTGGATCAACTTCCACATAGAAATGAGGCTCAATCGTGATGTATCTTTCGTTTAAAAATACAACCAGTTGATCCCATGTTTCCTGAGTACCACGCTTACGCCACCAGCCGTCATGATTGGCAAGGATCGACTTAAGACGATCATCGGTCCACTGCATGAAGCCGCGACGAACCGTATTTACAAAATCCATCGCTTCATGTTCTCGTAGACCTTCTTCAGATTTTTTATATTCTTCAGTTTCCTTAAATCGTTCCAAAAACATATTACTTTCTTTTTCATTACTAAAGATGACAGTAATAGATGCAGAGCCATGTATAAAATATTTTTCGTCCACTCTGCCGCCACATTGATCCATAGATCTGCATATCCTGGCTAACTCTAGTTCGGATTTGCAGGTTTCATAATGAAATGAAAGGTGGATTTTCTCATGATTCATAAATCACCCTTGTACGAAAGAAATTTTAACATAAAGAACTTATACAGACCGTAGCTAAGCGACCGTAAAGCAATGACACTGCCCTAAACTTCCGCTGATGGATATTCAGCTTTTAATTCTTCAACGGTGCCGAATTTAGGAGTTTCAAAGATCAATTTTGCCGGTGCCTTGTCGGTTTTATTTTTGACAATATGACCATAATATTTGCCTGATTTTTCAAAAACGAACATAGTCTTATCCTTTTCCTTGAGTAAAGGTATTTATCGATCATGAGGGCATTCTCCTCTCTTTATTAGGCTTCTTTAATCAGATCCGGATCGTTATTTCTCACATTCCCTACACGCGTCGTAACGGGGTAAGCTTTCATTTGGTCTGAAAGGAAGGGAACCATTAAATGTCGGATCAACTCGGGTTCATTCGTGCCACGATCTAACCATAGCGCCTCATCTTCTCGCTTAAGAATCACAGGCATTCTGTCGTGGATGTCCTTCATTAGATCGTTGTAAGAGGTCGTAACAATGGAATATGAATTAACCTGTTTTCCTTCCGGGTCTGTCCATGAGTCATGAACTCCAGCCATGCTAAATAATTCACCCGATTTTCAAAGTAATCCGCATCGGCTGCTTGTTTGCCCCGACATTTTTCCATTCATAAAAAGAGCAGGCAGGTATTATGCATCTCTTGCGCCGGATAGATGTGCGGAATGCGGGCTTCTCAGCGACAGTTTCTGCCCGAGCATTGATGGTTTTAAATGCAATCTTTGGATCCTTTGCCCACGATGGGATAAGTCCCCATTTCATAAGCTCCAAAAAATTATTGTTCTCATCGTTAATGACAACCGGGAGCATCTGTGTAGGAGCTGCGTTAAAATTTGCTCGATAATTCTGGATGGGTGTGTCGTGAACTCCATAGCGTTCTAGCAATTCGTCTAAAGTGGCAGTAATAGTATACCTTCCGCACATGAAAATCGCCTCCTAATTCCCATCATCGGAAAAATGGACCCCGAATAGCCTTAAATTGATCTCATAAATATCACTTTACCATTATCATCACTTTAGTTCCATCAGGATAATTCTCTAATTGGTTTCCTACCCATGATCCTGCTCCACGATTGTCTGATGGGGTTACATAAGCAATATCTGCACCAGCACCACCCTCTGCACACATTGCCATTGGAAACTCATCTCTGTCTTTATTAGGTTTTGTAGGGATACCTTTTAATGACTCCTTGCGATTCTCTTCTGCACCTTTGCGGTCAATTGTACATACTGGAGTTTCACCATGTTCAATAGCTGCTTTGACATGTGCCGCGGTTTCTGGGAAACGATCTGATGGTATTATGATTGTGTATTGAGTTGATGCGTCTTGATTAGTTGAGTAAGATTCTTGTGGGAGTAATCCTATTTTATATAGATAAGATACGCCTATTATTAGAAACATGATTAAGGATAAATATAATATTTTCTTTTTCATTGAACCTACCTTGTTGTTTTTTTGGTAAAGTATGATGCTTAAATATGAGTATCTTTCGTTCTATTTCTTCGTCGGATTTCGTTATATCCGAAATCTCCATTGTTGCTATAGAAAACGCCCCAACTAGAAGAGCAAGACCCACCTATGTGCTACTTACAAAAAAAGACTCCAAACGCACTAAGTGTTAATTTTATCCAATAAACGCATTACACCTGCTCCATCTTCTAATAAAAGAACATGATTAATTACACTCTCAGCGTCTCCGATCCAATAATAATCATTATTTTGAAGTCTAAATTTGTTATCGATTATACTAATTTGAATATCATTTATTGCTCCGATGCGTCCCAATTCGAACTCAAATACCTTTTGAGCTACCTGAAGTTCTACTGCTAGTTTCGCTGCCAATTCAGATCGCAAGTCTTTGAGATGATCGAGGTGGAATATAACTCCCTTTCTGGTGGGAGCCACGTAATCCAAAGGGTTTTTCCTAAGCTCTTTAGTTAAAGAAGTAATGACGGGGTTTTGGGCTATATCCGATGCTATTCCGTACTCAGGGTTGCTTTTGTATAGATCGATTAATAAGTAGTCCAATCTTTCAATTAGTGTTCTATAGTAGGCTGCTTTGATTTCTAGCATAAAAAGTTTAATCACCTCTTCGAGGATTGAATGGGACTTGAATGGAAACCATTGATATTATGTACTGATTCCCACATCCCCCGCTTCAGTGATCAGATAAATAATGTTGCCTTCTTCTTCTTGGCCTACTACTGGCGCAACGTTTACATCCTGACCAATTCCCAACTCTATTATCAGGACTAGCTTGATAGCTGTGCTGCTTTTCGGTACACAACCACCAGACTTTATCGCGTTTTTTCGGTTTAATTGCGGTGGGTAAAAGTGGATAGTTCTTTTCGTAATCCCACTCTTTAGCAATATGAGGATATAGCTCAAGCAGGGAACCATCGATGGGCGTAATCATTTTCTCACAGATCCTGCAATCAACAAACTTTATTCTACTTTTCACTTTCATTCTAACAGAATGGTTTAAGCGACATGTCCACCATACATAAACTTCGCTGTTCGGAAATAAGTGCCTCGGATTTATGCCAGTATTCTTTTCATAATCCCAGTACAATTTTAGATATGGGTATCTATTTAACAATCCCGCCTTAGAATGAACTACTCTTTTATATCCTGAAATTAAACGAACTTTTCGTTTCAAATTCTGATTTAGCTTTAGTATGTCATTAGGGGATAAATTAAAAGAATTCTTAAGATCCCTAAATTGAGGAGTGCCTAGTTTGACCATGAATTATCTCCGCCTAAATTAATGGTTACGAATGACTAATACAATTATATCAAATTTTTTTGTAAAGTTCTGATCAATCATAAATTAACGGTGCCTAGCGGTACAAACCGCTGCTACAGCAAAACTGAATTTCGCAAGCACTCTTCTTCTAAATGAATCACCTTTTCTTAGTTATGTGAATTTGCTAATATCGGGAACAGTCAAAGAGCAGCCTGAATTGCAAGTTACATTTATGCTGCTCACATCGCAAAATATTTTATCAATCAATGGCTTTGATCCTGGCGGACAAGGACATTGTACACGGCTACGACCTTTCATATAACCATTCTTTAAATTATAATTATATATAACTTAAGAAGGTTTGGTGATACGTTATGTACAAGGACAACATAGATTCATCGCTTCCTAAAAGGGAATGGAATCAAAAAAATGAGATGGCCATTAAAATCGACGGGAAAGGCAAAAAAATGCGTGATATTGTCGTGGTTTATTTATCATACATGGATACCGGGTTTAATCTTTCTCTAGAGGAAGCGGGTGCCTACCTGGGTTGCTCCTATGTGTACGTATTACAGGAGTTGAAACCGAAAGTGCCACATATTAATATCAACTCGATTATTCGCAAGGCAATTCGGGAGTCTGAGGAATTTGCGGATCTCTCCGTGGATACTATCTCACTGTTACAAAAACGGATTTTACTTCACCGATCATCATTTGAGGAGTTTCTGCAGGTGCATGTTGAGCGAGAACACCGTTACGATCTTCTTACATATATGGCGTTCCAATCACATGCTATGTTTGAAAGTTTTGCACAATTGGCTGGCAGCCAATCTAAATTAGCTCTTTTGGTTGAAGCTTCTTTAAGCTTGTTCAAGAAAGAATTCCAAGAGAACACGATACTACTTTCTGTCAATGAAATTCCAGACAAACTTTACAGTCTTCAAGAACTAAAACAACAATTTATGTATAAGCATAACGCGCAGGTCTATAATTTATTGCACAACCAAGGAGTGAATAAGTATAGATATGAGGGGATGGTTCGGTACGACTTGAAGGAGATCGAAGAAAATAAAGATATAATTCCGATTCCAAGAGGTTACGAGGTGGAGGCATGCGTTGAATCTATAATTGCCCGAGCCTGCATGACTATTGAAATGCGAGAGGCATTAAAAGGTTCTAAAAATAAGTTTTAGAACTACTTCAAATTAAGAAACAGTGGAGGTAGCCTTGGACGAGAAGAATAAAGTCCAAGACTGCCGCTCCATTGAGTTAATACTTCTTCATAAAATGAACGACTTGATTATTCGGGAACTTCTTCTCTTCATCTGTTCATCTCATTGCGGAATTGAACAGCTAAATTGCGAGCAATCTGCGCATTGTCCATATCTACGTTATTGTAAAAACTATCCTGATTGCCCACGAAATCATATACATTGGCACTGCCTGCATCCAGTCTCACGTGGTATTCCGGATTGGAACGCCATGCTCCGACTCCTGTGTTTTCGTCATGTCCGTGAATCGTGACATGGGGATTGCCGCTCCCGTACATGATGCCGTCCGAAACCAATCCAAGCAAGGCGACGCCTCCGTTGAAATTGATTTGATCCGGCCAACCGTTACCGACATAATGTGCAAGCTCTCTAATGTACTCCGGGTTATTTAATCTGCGTGCAGCCAGCGCTGTCCAGGTCGCAGCGTCATTGCCATAATCATTATTGCCGAAATGTTGGGCAATCGCCAAGATGGAAGCAGCATTCCAACCAGGAATCTGCGCGAAAGAGATAGTATCGGCATGAGCATTGTTGCCCATGTATCCGGCCAACGTAATCCAATTGGCTGCGGTCAGCCCGTTGGCGTTATTGACGAATGCCTGCGCCAACGTTCCGATCTCAGCCGCGCCCCAATTGGCTAACTGGGCGAAAGCGATTGTATTTGCGTGCTGATTATTACCCAATATGCCAGCAACCGTCACCCATTCGGCTGCCGTCAGAGTGTTAGCATTGGCGGTAAAGGCTTGCGCCAATGCGATTATTGCGACCGAGTTCCAATTCGCAATTTGCGAGAATGCGACAGCGTCGGCAAAATTGTTGGCGGGAAAGCGGGCCGCAATGGTCGCCCACTGCTGCAGCGAAAGCCCGTTGGCATTTGCTGCGTAGGCTTGCAAAATCGAGTCGATACTAAGAAATGTCCAGGCGTTTAAGGAGGTCAATTGAATGACGCCTGCGGACTGTTGCTGACTAAGAGATATGTCGGGATGCTGCGTCAGAACCCCTATAATGGTCGCATAAGGTACATTGTTTTGCCTCATTTGCGCGGCGTAACCGACCGCTCTACCTAGCACAGGCTGTCTGTCGATTACTGGAAACATAGCAATTAACAATCCTCTTGCTTCTTGTGCAGACATTCCGGAATCAATTAAATTTTGCGCACTTGAGGCCAAAAATGGAGCATCGTTATAACTTCTTCCGTTTGCGATTATGGATTGAGTGATCAAATTGTACGAGCCAACACCAAGAACAAAATCGACCGCATTGCTCAGTTGGGCGACAGAGGCACTGGTCTGCTCTGCCTGCTCTTTTGGCTTCCGTTGCGCAAAGGAAGTCTCCTCGCTCTGTAGAGACATGGAAATAGCCCGTTGTCCTTGCTCGTCCGCTTCCCGCTCGAGCTCAGGATCGTCATTGATAGCTGTTCCTCCGACCTGAAGGCTAGGGGATACCCTGCCCTGCCGTTGCTGCACGATGTGCCACGCTTCGTGTGGCAGATGCTCCTCTTGACCGGGACCAATATGTACTTCATTTCCTTGGGCGTAGGCAAGTGCCTGCAGCTGTGCCGGTTTATCCGATCCATAATGAACCCTCACATCGGACAGATCTATTCCCGATAAGTTTTCTACTCCCGTTTTCAATTGTTCCGGCATACCCGTTTTATTTTCTTTTTTTTGAAGCGGTTCGTTCATTCGGGATTGCATGAGTTGAGTGACCGCTCGATTGCCTACTGTCTTTTGCAGTAGCGAAATATGTGCCGGACTAATGGGCGTTGATGGAGATAAAGCTCTTTGCAGTTGAAAATTTGATGTAGGGGCGTGTGTCCGAATTTCTTCGGGTGATTTGTTAGATGCATCTTCGGGTTTATTTTTAATAGAGTGTGCGGGATGATCCATTTTCAAATATGCCTCCCTAATTAGAATGAAACTATTATAATTAGATTCGACAAATTAGCAAATATTTCCTTTGTATCAGTTTTAGAGAGACATTTGACTTTGATCACCCTCAGTACGAGTTCGCATTCGCATCGTCGAGCCCTCGACACAAGCAAGATTGCCTACTGGGACCAGGAAGCACTGACGTTTCATTTGCTCATTCAAGGGATGTTTCCTTATCTAAGGCGACGGCATATCTAATTACTGTTTTCGTGTCATTATATCCCATTAGAGCTGCCAGTTCTTCTAAAGGTGTGCCTGTCCGCAAAAGTTTCATAGCATATGTGTGACGCAATTTTATCGGCGTACCTACTAAACCAACTTTCTCGAAATGTTCTGTTACTAGACCAGTTGTTGACCTTTGAGAATAGGGTTTCGTTCTATCTCCGAAAGTAAGTGGAATAAATAAATACCCATCGTTATCTCTGGACCATTCGTTACAACCAGAGTAATTCAAATAATCAATAATGGTATCTTTAAGAGAATCACTCATAGGTACTTTTCTAGTTTCAGCAGACTCTCTAATGGGCAATGTAATAAGATTATTCTCGATATCAAAGTCACGGACCTTAACTTGTGATAGTTCTCCTGAAAGACAACCGGTCTCAAGGAAGAATTTTATTATAGCGTGACGTTTAGGGCCCGTCAGTTCAGCGTAATACTCTCTAGGATTCAGAAGTTTGGCAACTTCGCTTTCAGTAAAATATTCGATTTCGTGCAGTTCAACTTGTTTGGGATCAATTCCGTTTTTGATGTAAGTTATTGCAAGGTCACTCTTATTTACAAATTGAAAAATCAAATTAATAAGCGCTCGATAGAACTTGATCGTATTATTTTTAGCGTTTGGGATCGTTCGCATAAACTCATCGAAGATCTCTTCATTGAGATACTCTAAGTTAAGGTTCTCTCGTCCAGTTTCAGCTAAGAATTTGAGTATTTTTTCAAGATTCTGTATATACGATGTTACAGTTTTTTTAGATAATTCACTTCGTTCCCCACGTTGCAACGTATATGACTTGAATTTTTGAATCACTTTGATTGCATGAAGTGATTCTTCCTCGTTCTCTCCTGAATTTTGATTCTCTCGACGAATAATAATTTCTCCTGTTACGGCGTCAAAATGAAATCCCAGGAGGTCATTTACAGATAGTCCGGACTCCTCCCATATAGCGGGAGGGACAGGTATTTGAAAAAATTCGCAAATACGTTCCCCAGTTAGAAACTCACGATTGTCCATACAATTCCTGTTCCTCTCTATTTTACGTAATGATAGTAGTCGTAAAACGTCGTCGTCGGCGTGACAATCAAGCTGCACGTCGTTCAAATCGTGTCATATTGTTCTGCATTAGTCTGAAAAAAATCTTCTATAACGAATTTCAGTTTCAGCTCTGTGAAAGAGACTGTGACATTACCAATGATCTTACGATCACTAAGAAATCTTGCATAACCAGCGATCAGTGCCCCATCTCCGAGTAAAATCTGTTCATCGCAATCACACTTTTGCACAGAGACATCCGTAACGTACAAGGTCCCCCCGTCAAATTGGCGTATATTTGTTGACGTCTTTGTTTCGATCTGTTGATTACACTGGTTACATTGCAACATAGGTTCTCCCTCAATCTCCGAGTGTTTATTTTAATGCAAGAAGTAGGCAAGAAGCCAGAGCATCATTAAGTGCACCGGATAAAAGCTCCTCCAGAGCCACGAAGGAACTTTAAACTTAGGTGAAATCTCTGCTTTACTGAGAGGTACCCAAGCCAGCGCGAGTGTTGGAATGATACTCCACACCTGTAAAGGCATATGAAAAGCAAACCAAGCAAAAATATTGATTAGAATATGTAAAAAAATCGCTTCAAACCCACGTGTATAACGGTAAATTGCGACTAGCAACAACGCATATGATCCGTAATCAGTTCCTGAAATATCAAGCAGCAGCCCCGCTCCAATAAACCAAAACAGCTTTTCTCTTAACTTCTCTGCAGCTTCTACACGGTATAAAGCAAATACGATAATAGTAAAGGCGGCAATCACATTTATTGACTCGTTCTTGAACAAGAGCGAATATGGTAGTTGGGATATGACTGCCAGGAATAATAAACGAAAAATATATTTTTGGGGGTCACGAGTAAACGACATCCCTCTTGCCACACCGAAGGCATATATCGGGAAAGCTATCCTTCCAATGATCCTCCAATCGGGGATATTCGGAAACCAGACATAACCTATATGATCGATGATCATCGTAATCATTGCTAGCCACTCCATAAAAAATAACCCCTTATTGCTTTAAGCATTAATAATTTGCGGGTATTCTCGGACGAATCCTCGATTGTGCCGCGGCTAACTGCTGCGTATCGACGTGAGTATAAATCTGCGTAGTTGAGATATCTGAATGCCCAAGGAGCTCTTGCAGAGTTCGTAGATCCGTGCCGCTCCGGAAGTGATTAGTAGCAAAGGTATGCCTTAATTTATGGCTACTAATTTTTTTGTCCTTAAGAGTTGGGCGGGCTTGTTTTATGATGCTTGTAGCTCGATCGATTATACTTTGTATCGTTCTACGTCCAATCCGGCGGCCTTCTTGTGAAATGAAGAAAGCTGAGGAATCTCCATCCTTGGGATTTACCCGCTCCTGCAGATATGTTTCAAGTATGACTGCAACACTCTCATGGAGCGGTACGGTTCTCCATTTCCTTCCTTTACCCATAAAGTGAAGTGTCGGATTTTCTCCAGATTGAAAATGTTCGATATTTAGAGCGTGGACTTCTGATACGCGCAGACCCCCATAAGCCATAAGAAGACATATTGCAAGGTTACGGATTTTGTGTCGTCCATCTACATATTCAAGAAAATCCGCGAGCTCCTCCTCACTCAAGAATACCGGTGACCTGTTTTTCTCGACTTTTGATTTGGGAACGGTGATGGCTGGATTAACCTGGATCTTTTCGAATTCGATAAGAGCCTTATAAAAGCATCGTATAGATGAGATCATTCGGTTAATTGCTCCGTCACCGGCGCCTCGATCTCGCATTACTTTTTGAAATCTCATTATATCCCCTTTAGTTACTGAGGCGGTCGGTGCTTTAACATAATCCAGAAATGCGATAACCTCACGAACATATTCATTTTGTGTACGTAGGGTGTACCCTCGATTCTGAAGATAAGTTTGAAAATCGTCTATATCTTCTTCGAAGTACGTTTGAAGCTTTTCGCTCAAGTGTATCCCCTCCTGTCATCAGAAGATGTGAGATAGAAACAAATCTCAGTATGGATCGATCTTTTACTTCTTCTCTGATGACTTGCCGCCGTCGTCGGACTTCGGCTGCTTAAGCTTGGCAATTTCTTCTCGGAGCAGATCACGTTGTTCATATTGCTCGCGGAGTTTCCCGGTTGCGTCCTCACGTTCCTTCTCAAGCTTTGCTTGATACTCCGTCCGGATTGCCAGCAATTCACGTTCTTTCTCCATGTCCTTTCGCTCCGAAAGTCTTTCTAGTGCTTCCTTGTGACGTTCTTCGGCTTCCGTAAGCTGTTTCTCACTGATAGCTTCCAATGTTGTGACTTGCGTCTCCAAACCGGCTATACGTCCCGACTGATTATTGACAACTTCCGTTAACCGGGATATTTCCGTTTTCAATTCCTTGTTCTCATCCGCAGCTGCCTTGTACTCGTTTACGATTCCGGAAAGCGTAGATATTTCTTGTCCGCGTTGCTCAACGATTAAGCCCTTATCCCGGACGGACTCTTGTAGTTGCTCAACTAGCTTTGCTTGAGATCCGTTCTCTTTTATGAGTCGCCCCATCTCGTCAGCCAGAGCCTTCACTTCTTTCTTCATTTCAGTAATCTCTTGCTCTTGCGCGAATATAGTTTCTGCGCGGTTTGCTAGAGCATCCGTATGCTGCTGAGACAGATTGAGCCGTTCTGCAGCCTCCGTATTAATCATACCGATAAATATCTCTGCGTTCCGACGTGTATGATATTCCAATTCATCTATTTGTTTTGCGTACCCGCTTCCTGTACCTTGCTTGAGCAATTGCAGCTCATACATCGACGCCAACTGCTCTATGAAAGCCTCCTGAGTCTCTAGGCCACTCTCCTCCGCCAGACGTTCAAGTTTCACTTTTAAATCGTTGGTAATTTTGTATGCTTTAGTTGTTTTAGCTTCGGTCGACGACATCTAAAAACTCCCCTTTTTTTTCGTAGGTTTACTTATAGACCTTATATTATCATAGGTTAACCGAGTTTACTAAGGTTAACTTGTCGTACATTTATCTAGTGGCTGACTAGGAGCGGGTGCCGCTGCGCGGCAGAATATGCTCGATCGATCGCCTTTGTGGCTTCATCCTGAGTTGTATATAAATCTACCAAAATGGTAAGGATAGGTACATGAGCTGAATGAACGACAAATCAAGATAGATGCTAATGGTCACCCTCTGGAAACATTGTAAGCCCGGGAAAAACGGGGGGCGCTCAGAACCTAAAGCTTGGTGGCCGAAAGGCCTGTTTGGTCGGAAGGCTTCACGAATATAACGCGCGCGCACAAGTTCGGTACATATAGCTTGTCTATTTGATATTGTCTACTTGGCTCGGAGGTCGCACCTACCGAGCTATTCGTCATACCCTCTTCTCTTTATTCTCTTGATTATACTACCAAACAAGCGACAAATGTGTATTTGGTGCTTGTTTATTCAATCAAGTCCCCCCTTCGTACCGATACACAACTAAAAAAACAAGAAAAATGATGCATTATGTCGTTTCTATTATCCTATCATAAAATTAATAGGTTAACTTTTAGTTCCCATTATTACAAGGGTTTACCGAGTTTACTAGGTAAACTAGCCGTTGTGCCACAATATTCGAAATTCTCTAGGCTCAAATGCTTTGAGGCACTGCTATATCAAATTGAATGGTTTAGCATTAATTAGGGGGGGCATCAAGCTTTGGATATGCCACAGAGCCGAAGCAATGGGCATCCACAATTCTTTATAAGGTGCCTTCATAACTCAACGGAACGCAACTTGTGAGCCTTGTTTTGCTCCACACTGGCCGCAGCTAGTAGTTCATGATTTATCGTCCCGTTTGACTTTACATTCCCATTTTGATCTTGATGATTCCAAACTGCAATATCCAATCATTTAGACTTACCCCAATAAAAGAAACAGCGGCAAGCCTTGGACGAGAAAATAAAGTCCTAGACTACCACTGTTTTATTGAGCTATCATTTTCTGTTAGCGAAAGGGTGCTGCCGTTCATTTTGACAGCCCGCAAATAAATAAAAGGAACCTTACTTTTTCGCTTTCTTGCTTTTTTTTCTCTCTTTTCTATTGTGCTTCTTCAAAATGTGGGAAGGATCATAGCTGCCATTTTCCCTTTGATATTTTTTCAAGCTTAGCAACATTGGGATTGTCACGACTATAAGCATCCAAAAAGCAATCTCAAAACCTGATTGCATCAAAAAAGGGCTACTTTTAATAGCACTATGCAAAAAGTAAAAATCAAGAAGTGTAAGAAATAATAATTTCTTAGTCAATTTAAGACCAAGTTCTTGTTCCCTGTTTGAAATGGTCATGAGTTCTAAGAAATGCAAGAAAAGATAATATCATAAATATATATCCGTTAGTTTTCATTCCAATATAAGATTGAGCTAAAAATTCTATAATGTGAAAGAGAATAAAATGCCCTACTAGCAATTGATCTATTGTTTCATTATGTTGGTTCGCTATCCACTTTAATACAATCGCAATCGTTGGCATTGAAAGAATTGGTAAAAATAAGTACAACCTAAGTAAGTGGAGCTTTTTCCGCTCTTCCCATCTAGGAATGATGAATAAGATATCCAGATACTTTGCGATATTCTGGCGAAATTTCAGGATTGAAATACCAACACTACTTTCATATTTATTCATCATTGTGCCTCCTATTCAAATTGGGACTATACCTAATATATCGTCAGATATCTGATTAAAATCAAGGCGTATTTATCATATTCTACAGCAGAGGATTAGAAAAAAGAAGTAACCGCATGGAAGCAGTTACTTCATTTTTGCCCTGGATCATCGCTTAAGCGATATAATCATCTTTATCGATGAAACTCTTGTCACCGCTTCTTTGACTACTACACATTTTGCAGTAAGTTTGTTGTTCCGCAACGTTTGCAGGAACACTTATATTTGTTTTTTTCGCAATACAGGTGCGATGCTGGCCACCAGTAAATGTGTAATGGCCACATGCAGTGTTATGCTGGATATCTACGCTACATTGAATACCTTTCTGTTGAAAAGACTGTAGCAGATTCCTGCAGTAAGAGACGGATGAGTCCGAACGATTATCTTTGTCTTGAATTAGATATTCTTGGAGTTCCTGCGGACTCAGCTCAAGCGAGCACTTACCCGTTCTCCTCATAAAACAATCATGCTCTGACAGATGATAAACAAATTCCTTGTTCGTTGGATCCAGCATCGTTTTATAACGATCGGATCCAGTTAATTGATGCAGTTCAGTAGATGCTTCTACTATACTTTTGGACTCACACAATACGCTAAAAATGATCTGGTATCCCTTTGCCACCTTATTTGCAGCAAGATGCTTTGCAATTATACCGGTGAGATAGCTAATTACTTCAACTGGTTTAATCCAACCCTGCATGGTTGAATCCATCTTACTAACTTTTTCATGGATGGATTTTAATTCTATCAGTCCATCTTCATAATTGAGCGTTGAGTAACGAACATGTTGCTCCATATTCCATATTGATTTATGGATCTCCATGTAAAGGCTAAGTGCATCGACATCTTCCTCTACTAATGGCAGCATTTTCCATTGCCGTCTTCCTTAACGCATAAAATGGCGCCAGCTTGCTTTGTTAGCGTGTCGTTGGGACCAACTAAGGCATACAGAATCTCCCGATCACTTCGGCCTGTGCCATATTTATCCCAGAGGTACACACGCTTATGCTGCTTGTACTTGCTCTTGAATCGCCACATTGAGACTTTTCCGTTAAGTGCTTCCTCGAGTCTTTGATTCCCTTCAAAAATCAGAACGTGCATACAATTCTACCTCCATAATATTTTTCCCAATTGGATCTCCTGAAACGCAAAAACTCCCTATGGGATGATTGCACCTTAACGGGTATAGCAAAAACCCGTTTAGCAATAACATCCCATAGGGAGTCGAACTTGCCGCATATGCGGAAATGACGTGAGATCGTCTGAGTTACATAATCCCATTTTACAACATTTACTATACTTTGAAAAGATTCAATACGAAACTTCTGTTGTAAGACTTTGGAGTTTATAAAGGGCTTCATAGCTTGTCGTTTGTCTCTTTCGCAACTCTTTGACTATACTTATTTGAGGGTTCTCTTTAGTTGCATTATTTCTGTCTTTAGGGATTCCACATGATGATCTGTAGCCTTACCTTTTAACTCAAGTCCGTTCAGTACGGTATTCCCCTTTATGCCCATTGTTGTGATGCTCGACCTAATAGCTATATCTATATCTAACTTAGGATCAAACAGTATTTTTGACCACTTTTTGTCAAGGACAATAGAAGCCTCTGCAAGAGCCCTCAGATCACCATTAATATCAATCAATTCAAGATCATTATTTATCTGTGAAAGTATACTACTCTCCGTGGTTTCAGACGGCGCCTGTGTTGGTTTGGACGATTGAATAACAGCAGGCTTCGATGTCGCCGATGCTTCCGTTGGTTTGGACGATTGAGTAACAGCAGGTTTTGATGTCGCCGATGCTTCCGTTGGTTTTATTGTTGGGGAAGGCTGGACCGGTGCCTCTGTTTGTGTGGCTGTAGGCGTGGGTTCGGCAGGATTCATAGTTTGTGTATTAATCGGTTTTGGATCAGGATTAAATGTCACGGGTGTTGATTCAGTTGTGATTTCAGGTGTTTTAGAAGCCGGTGTTGGGCTTGGTTGTCTCGAAGAAACGGCTGCTTGGTTTTGACTTCCAGAGTCTTTACGAATCGAATTGGCGTATGTTTCTACTCCAATTGAAGCTAAAATACATAATGTTCCGATGATGACAAATATGTTCTGTTTTCTCATCCTGCGATATCCTTTCTTTCCTCAATCGATTTTTCGATCAGCCTCACCAAGGTTTCATGAAGATCCGGTGAGTAACCTTCGTAATGCGGTAGGTCTTGTATGTATGAGATCAGGGCAGCATCTTTTATTACATCAAAGTTTTGCGGCTTCCCTGCGACAGTAGACCGATCGTTTGCGATACAAAGCACTCCTAGGATGGGGACATTCGCTAATCCATTATCATTCAACAATCTTTGAAATAAAATATCGTGATGAAGCATTTGTGCATTTGGATCTTTTATCACATCTTCTTTAAGTAGGTTTCCGTATGAATCTTTTTTTGTTCGTTCAATCCCGTTGGGTGTAAATCGAAGTTCCCCGCTGTAATTTTTCGTCTCAACATGAATCAAACCTTTGGACCCAACAATTAGATGATCAATCTCATGTCGCATTCCTCCATGTACTACATAAACGCCATTCCAAACGAAGTATTGCTTTTCATCCAAATACCTGAGATGGAAGCTGACCTGTTCTTCCGCTCGATTCGCAGCTTCTTTTTGAGCAACCTTTATCTCTTGCCTTTTTTTCCTCTCAGCTGCAGCCTTCTGTTCCTTGTTTGTTTGTATATAGTGATTTAAGAATGATCGGAGTTTAGGCAGTATACCTACTGATAGAAAAACAAAACCAATCAAAAATAGTACTAACGCGAACCCATCAAATATATTCATAATAACCTCCTATGAGCAAGTAGTTGTGTCACAGCTAAAGCATAATGGCATGGAAACTATGACATTATGCTTTAGCTATGGTAGAGGAGTAATACAGACTCAAGAATACCAGTCAAATACTTTTATTTTCATTGAACAACATCTCATATCAAGGCTGCCGTACAACACTTTTAATATACCAACTACTTTTACCAGTTGTGGCATCGTTGATGATGTTGTCTAGTAGGACCGTGTAAATCTGATCTCCACCTTTTTTCATCTTTAATTGAACTTTAAAACTCTTCTCATTTGTGCTTTTGGAATCAATTGGAGTCGAAGTATACGACACCATATCACCGGGACGAAAGATTTGAACGAAACTTTCCATGACTTGGCGTGAATCTTTATCCTTTTGATTTGAGATGGCAACCATCAAAATATTGGGATCAAAAAGAGCAGCAGCTCCATCTAATTTCCCCTCATTTATTAAGGTTAGAAACAGATCAACCTTGTCCAATGGACTATTTGGCTGCACAATTTTTGATTGATCCACTTTTCCGGTATTTACATCAGGAATTTTACTAAAGCCGGGATCAATTTCCTGATTTGCTTCAGCCTGCTTAGTTATTAACCAAAATTGTTCCTTTTGGTGACCATCATCCTCTACAAGAAGCTTTAACGTGAAAGAAAAGCTTTTCGTCTGCAGAGAGTTAAATTTTACATTCACATTTATATTTGCTTCAGTTTCGCTGATGTTAGTTCCTGTAATTTCTAAGTTCGCTGCTGTCTTTTTTGGAAACAGAGTTACGTATTTTTCTACTGCAGCATGCGCGCTTAATCCCTTTTGATTTGATGTATATTCAAGTAGCTTGTTTGGTTCAACTAAGCTGGCTGCATTATCAATATCTCCATCATTGATGTATTGAAGATATCGGGTGATTACTTGACCTGGCGTCTCCTCTTTCTTGATTTCATCACCGACAACAGGCCCACCTTTTTGTATCTGATCCGATGAAATATCGTGTTGTTGCGGCGATTTCAATGAAGT
The DNA here is from genome assembly GCF_030817275.1 of Paenibacillus sp. V4I7. Classification (NCBI taxonomy): domain Bacteria; kingdom Bacillati; phylum Bacillota; class Bacilli; order Caryophanales; family Paenibacillaceae; genus Paenibacillus; species Paenibacillus sp. V4I7. Next base: position 162,171 of record NZ_JAUSZD010000001.1, read on the forward strand.
AGATGAATGTGGGGAGTGGCTATATATAATAAGACAGATGATAATTACGAGCCATAATCCACCTATACCGATTACCCATTTCATTTTCTTTTCGGCCCCTTTATTTGTGTAAGTAGCCAATGGGATTCACTGGCGTATTGCTTTCTCCAACTAAAACCTCAAAATGTAGATGGACACCATTAGAAAGACCTGTTTGCCCCATTATACCGAGCGATTTTCCTTTTTTCACTTGATCACCGGCCTTTACTTGGAGGGATCCCGCTACCATATGGCTATAACGGGTACGTATGCCATTCCCATGGTTAATAAGAACACTATAACCATAACCGTCATTGCGGTCACCTGCACCTTCAATTACTCCATCTTCAACGGCATAAATAGGGTAGCTTACATTGTTATTCCGATCATCGGGGGTTCGAGAAATATCTTGCCCTTTGTGCAATGCTTCCTTCCCTTTCGTATCATCGTAACGCCAGCCATAAGGGCTTCCAAGAATAGCTTTGGTGAGCGTTGGGAAGATCCAAGTGTTACTGCCTGGAATAACAGGTGCATCTGCTATTGATCCACCGGAAGAACCACCGCCGCCGTAACTGCCACTTGCATTTAACATTTTAAAGGCATCCTGATAAAAACCGTTGTAGCTACTTATAAGTGAATGACCAGGATCATTTTCATTGATCGATAACATGGCCATTGCTGCATCATCAGTACCGAAGTTAAGTTTCTTGAGAATCGCATCGAATTTCGTAAAGTCAGGAGTTCCACATCCGGGCGAAAGTCCACCTGTAGTATCACCGATCGGTCCCGAATAGCCTACATCTTCGTAGGGCTGACCTGTTGCTGAATCAATACCTTTATCGAGATCGTACTGGGTTAAGTTATATTCGTGAATCAATGACCTAAGATTATAAGAGTAATTTACATCGGTTGCATAACCTGCCGCTTGTAACCCATTCGCAAAAGAATACGGATTTTTTTGAGATAGTACTGGCTTATATCTGCCATTGTCGAGCAAAAACTTAGAATGTCCATGGAACCCTTCCGTTGCATTTGCATAGACTCGGAAATTTGCATTGATGGTATATTCGTTTCCGTATTTATCCTGTTCCTTTGTTTGATATGACACAACGGGCCCTGTCCAACCATCTCCATTTTGTGCTTTAATCCCGAAGAAATTGTAATATTTTGATGCTAACTCACTGGGTTGCCAGCCACTTTCTTGAACCAGTTGAGCCAAAGTGATGGCAGCAGGAATACCGCTTTTTCTCTCCTCCTCTGTAGCAGCGGGACCATAAAGGATAAAAAGGGGATGTGACTTGCCTGATGGTTGTCCGTTTACCGTTCCACCGCTTGCCGAACCAGTTGATGTTGAAGGCATAGAGCATCCTTGTGCGTCTCTTACCCAAAATGTTTTGGTGACCGTTGTGTCACCTGAAGATTCTGTAGTAGTCTCTTGATGATAGGTTATGATCTCTATTCGATTCCAGGCATGCGCCTTGACCAAAAGTTTAACGATTTCCTCACTTGTCGATGTTGTTGTGTATTCACGCTCTTCAGTATGAGATTCACCATCTCCATCATCAATAGTCACCGTCTCCGTATGTCTTGTCACGGTTGTGGTGGTATTTGTAAATTTTTGATATGTAAGATCAGGCTTCAAAGCTGAAGCAATGGGATTAGGGTCTATATCAGTATTTTCTAAATTATTTATAGTAATTCGAATATTATCGATCGATTGAACAACAAGCGTTGGTGGGCGATACTCTGGTAAATCAGTTGTTCTTACGACGGCCGACTCATACTGATTTCTTAGTTTCTGTGCGAGTTGACCGTTATCATCATCACTTAGCCATCCAAACGAGATTGAGGCATATATGATGCCCCCACCTACGATGATAACAAGCAGCCCTATGATAAGAGCGGGAACACCCAAATATATTAGGGCACCGGCAATTACCTTTGCAATAAGCTTCATGATTATTTTTGCTAACATCTTAACAAGTTTTTTTGCGATTTCCTTTAGTGCCTTCTTTGCCATCGATTTGGCAAAGTCTTTACCGGTCTCTAGCACTTTTCTGCCTACGGAAGGCGCCGAGGACTCTTCTTGATCGTTGTGTGCCGCCATTCCCGCCTCACCTCCCGAATAAAAGCCCCCCGTCCGGACTGACGGAGGGCAACATATAATTAATGATGGTTACCGGAAGGATCAAGTCGTTTGAGCTTGCTTCTTAGGAACAAAATTCCGGCGTCTTAAATCCACTGAGGCATCTTTTTGCGACGGACTGATAAACAGGTTGGCATCCATTGTCTTCCCGTTATAGGCCGACTTTCCTTGCTCATTATGCAAATAAGAAGCATTGACATATTCAACCTTGTGCCCTCCATCCTTACCCGCTCCAGAAGTGCCGGGCATAGGAACGGCTTCTTTAACAGGAGTAAGTCGTACAGAGTTCCCTTTTCCTTGAATTTCATAAGGAGTAACAACGGTTTCTCCCTTACTCAGAGTAGCGTTTCCGCGACCTAGATTAGAGATAGGTTTAAATTCACCTGTTGCTTGATCTTGAAAAGCGAGAACACTTGAATTTGCTGTTTCAAGTGCGAATACGTTTTTGATTCCTGCCTGATCTCTCATATCCGTCAGTGTCGAAGGAGTAAGCTTTCTTCCAGCTTGGGAACTGCGAGCCATGCTATCGCCTATTGCATATCCTCCTCGGCCCAATACCATCTCGCCAACTGCGCCTGCTCTTTCAGCAGAACGTTCACGTTTTTCCCCCAAATTAGCTGCTTTTTGTTCCGCTGTCAAAGGCTGAGGATTGCGCTTCGCTTCGACTCGTCCTAAACCACCCTGGGCAGCAACATGGGCGGATTTGGCAGTTTTGGCTGACCAATCACCGTCTCTATTGGTCATCTGTCCATAGGCATCACTGAAGTTCGAAGGGAATTCTGCGACCCTCTTACCGGCTGCAGCAGCACCTTTGCCAGCGGCTCTACCTCCGACATATCCTGCTACTCCTGACCGATAGCCGGCGCCATCCCCTACGGTTTCCCCAATCTCGCCTCCGATGTATGCACCTGCACCACCCATACCTGATCCTGCAAATCCAAATGCCATTCTACCTGCAGCTCTTCCGAAGCCGGCACCAATCTCCCCGGCTGCACGTAGTTTACGTTGTTGCATCGAAATGGGACGTCCAGCTCCAAGATCTGCCTCACTGCCTCCGTATGAGGCTCCAGCTGTACCTCCTCCTCCTGCGGCCATGTTGCCACCCATACCAGGAAGCCCATGACCTCCACCAGAGGACTGTTTATTATCGATAGGTAAACCTTTATAAGCTTTAAAGCCGTTGCCTAATCCCTTTCCGACTGTCATCATGCCTTTTGTCAGGTTCATCATACCAGCTGCTCCGACAAGTGTGCCTGCAGCTGCAAGCTTCCCACCGGTTTGTGAAGTCGCTCCGAAAATAAAACGAATACTTTCGGATATCGGGATAAATAAACAGAGTCCGACAACCATTTGGAACCATCCCATTTGGTCATCTATCATGTGAAAGTAAATCCAATACAGAACGGCGTGAATCGCTTGTGCAACGATCTGTGCCCATAGTTCTTTCCAAGCAGTCATAGTAACCCCATGTAACATGGGATAGAACATACAACTAATCCATAGCGGAGCAAGAATGATCAAAATCGCAATCATAAACTTGCGCTGTAGATAGAATACTTCCCACCAGATAGATACCCCACGAACGGTTAGTGAACAGGCGGAGCGGGCAATAGGAGAAGTCAGCTCACTCGTATTCTGACAAAGGCTGTTCATTTCGACTCGGCCGGAAATGCTCCGTCCATCATTTGGAATAGCATTTCCCATATTATCAACAACGGCCTGAGGGGCTTTTAAATCGTTAAAAGCCATATCCCTGATGCCGTTGTTCAAAGCAAATAACGAGGATGTAATCGTAAAAAACTGTGCAATCAGGATGGTAGCTACCAAAGTTTTTACTAAGGCATCATTAACTTCGAATTTTAGTGTAGAAGATATTCTGCTGTAAGAAAGTAGCACGCCTGACTTAATAACTGAGGCACAGATGAATGCGAATGATAATCCGGCAAACATCCAAAATCCCCGATATATGACTGTATTAAATTGCTGTGTCGTAAACATTCCCCAGACCGATCGATCAGCACATGACTTGAAAAAGGTCCCCGCGATTCCGCAACCGTTATAAAATATGTGATCGGCAGGGTCGTGAATTCCGCCTAGTACTCCAAGTAAGAAATCCAGAATCCAAGTAATCGGTGCCGTATACCACGGATCGCCACTACCTGCGAGTGCGACAGGGGCAAAGATTGACGAAACTATTGAGACTAGTCCCAGGGAGATTATTAATCTCTTCGACTTCTTATTTCTCGTTTTTAATCTCTCCGGTGGCTCCTTGCTTCCTTTTTTTAAAGACTTGGCCATGTTAGCCCACCTCCGGAAGCAGTCCTTGCTCTTGCAACCAATCGGGGTCCGTGTCGATAAAGCGTCTCATTTCTTTGCTGACGGTTACTTTAATAAATGCAGAACTACCACCTACTCGCATGATTCCTTCTCCGCGTGAGTCATCTTCCTCCCGCTCCGGAGGACGGCGGCATATAACCTCAAGCTCTCCTTCGGATAAATTAAAAATACTCTTCAATTGCAGCTTTTCATCATTAGAGATTTGCCCGATGCGGAGGAATAATGCGGTTGTAGCATTTTTTACCAATGCGATACCACTTGGATCCTCTAAGAAAGGAGTAAGGTCTTGCGTGATAATGTCGGCACCGGCATTGTACTTACGAGAGCGACGCGCTAAATCCTCGATAAACTCCATCGCTCCTGGAATCCGTTTCATTTTCCATGCTTCTTCAATCTTAAGTCTCTTACGGAATTTACGAAGGCTTGGGCGTTTAATGAAGTATTCCCATCCAAGCGTCGTAATGACAAGCATCATGATATCGAAGATGCGCGAACTTTCGATTGCTTTAATGTTAAAGTTGATCCAGCATACATTATCCAACATATTATCAACTGGTAGATCATCCCCGAAATTCGTTTGACCGTCGATAAGAGCGCCATCCGGAAAATCACGTAAGTATCCTCGAATAACGGTAAGAAGACGTTCGGCGTACTTTTCTTTTAAATCTTCGAATTCGAGAGTTTCCCAATCTACATTAACGGCACAATTTTTGAGTAATCGCTTGTACATATCAGTTAAGGTTCGTTCTGGTTTGCGCTTGCGTACTTCTTCGACCTCGCGTGTAAAACGGTTAAATTCTGGAACGAGCCCTGGTTCATAAAGGGTGGACGGATCTTCCGTGATGCCAGCATCTTGGTAAGTATCGAGAATTGCTTTTTTGAGATGAGTTTCTTCTTCACTAACCATTCCACCGAGTAGGCGGTCAAAGAATTTGAGAAGTTGGCCAATTTTAGGACCAAGAGGAACAACTACAATCGCTTTTTTTCGGCCGACTTCGTCCGTGATTTCAACCTCTTCTTCGGATATTGCAAACGGGTTAATGCAGACATCCCCACCTTCGCGAATTTCCACTTCACGTCCACCAAGGAGTCTGCAAACAGGGCCATTCTCACCATCGGGATCTATCGAGAATATCCGATAACCGAGGCAAATCTGGGAACTGGAGATATACTTATTACTGAACGATTTCCCCGATCCACTTGAACCGACGATCATAGAGGAATAGTTATCGAGATACTTCGCAAAAACGTTAAGAAATTCCATGGTTCCAGAGTGTTGGTTGACACCGAGTGGAACACCACCGCTAAATGGAATTTCCGAACTGTAGAAGGGTGAAGCCGCTACAATTGCAGTACGGTCGAAAAACCTCCGATCGTTCCGGTCATCAATCTTGTTGTTTGCAATAGGCAACGTAGAAATATATCCACTTCTCTGCCTGTTATAGAGCACTCTCAGGAAATGATCGTTACCAAGCAAATCATCCTGCATGTGCATACCGACATTATCGAGTCCCTTTTCGTCCTTAGCGAATACGGTAACAAGACATGTTCCTAGGAATCCATCGTTATAACCATCACTCAACTCATCTAGCAAACGACCTGCAGCATCTACAGACTTTTGAGCCTCCCGAGCTTCGATTTCGTTACCTGATTTGAGCATGTTAATCAAACGCGTTCCTTCATCGGTCGCCGCGTTTTTATATGTACGAATCGCTTGATTGCGTGTCAATTTCGTTATATAAAACATCATATTGACGGGGCCCGAGCGATATAAAACATCAAGGGCACCAGTTGTTAATGTAGTAGTTCCGAATTCTATAATAAATGAACGGTAGGGGTACCCTCCTGCAGGGCCGTCAAGAACATATCCAAGATCACGAGGGTGTACAGGAACTTCGAATCCCGTAGGTGCTACAAAATCAAAGTAAGACAATGCTGGCACTGGCGAACCGCTTTTCAGATCTTGAGATTGCAGTTCACTTGAGTCAACGGGAGATGGTTTCTTCTTGAATATTTTATTAAGCAGATTTTTCATCATCTTTTATCTCCTCCGCTTGCTCTTCCAAATCCTCATCTACAAATCTGTTTGCAGGACGAGAGTAGTCAGACGTTACGATGTTTCCTAGCCGTCCGGGATTGGCTAGAATAGATCTAAATCCTTTAACGGTACCCGACTGTTTATGCGTTGCAAAGTATTGTGATTCAAGTAAGTCCTCAATAGATGCAAGCTTGGCAACTCCGCCCATGCGACCATAGCCGCCAACAATCGTAGATCCAAGTCGGTAATATTCATTGGTGGCTTTGGAATAAATGAGGTCGTCGTCCAGATCTTCGATCAATTTAGGTGGGTATTCTAAAATAATGAAGAAGTAGCGAGCAAAATTATATTCATCTGTGTTCTTCTGCCAGTGCTCCATAAAGGGAAAAAACATGCTTTCGGCGTAGCGCTGGGCGATGGGTTGTAGAGATGGGAAAGCATCATAATATTGTTGCATCTGATCTACGAGTTCAATAGGGCGAGATTGTACATGAATACCGAGCTTTACTTCACGACCTGGACCAAGTGATAACTGGGCAAGCAGCCGCTCATAAGCGCGATCCGTATCCTCTTGTTCAATAATGGAGCGCAGCTGATAGTTGATCGGTTCCGTCTTGACAGCTCCCACGAAAGTTCGAATGTCCCCTCTTTGCTCCAGCTCTATTAGATTATCACCAACGATTTGTTTTACGCCGATTATATTCTTCCAATCGCCTTCTAATTCTCTAGTTTGTATGGATGCTTTCTTGTTTTCTGTTTTCTTCTTCTTTTTACTTAAGGGAATGATAGGTTTATTGGTCATGACGCGAAATATCAAATAACCAATAAGTCCAAGCCCCAAAAACATAAAAATATCACTCATTTAGAATCTCCTCCATAAACCACTTTCTTTTTTCTTATGTCGTATTCTATATATGAGATGACGGTCTAGGAATAATCCGCTTTGAGGATGTTTAACAAACGAGAGCAGAACTGCTGGCACGAAGACCATCGCACACATGAAGAAGACTACGAACGATAATGCAAATGGAAAACTATCGTTATATGAATATTGAACCAATTGGATAAATGTTAGAAGAGCGATTGAGAAATAAGCGGTTTGTCGCCATGAGAAGCTTAGTTCCCATATCTTAATCGGTCGACGTTCTTTTTCTGTGTCAAAGGGCATTGCAGTACGCATTATCAGATGACCCCCTTTTCCTGTGACCCTAAAATTTAAGCCCTACGCTGGGTAGGGCTTAATTCTTGAAGTTATCTTATTGGTTAACAATCCATCCAGCGAGTGAATTCATTTTCGCAAGAACGACAATACCGAGACCGGCGGATAATAGACAAGCAACTGCAATTCCCCTTTTTTGTGCATTACCCATGGAGAAGCCAAGCATAATCGCTCCAACTGCAATCGGAATGAGGATTAGGCCGATACCGATAATACGGAGATTGGTTACCCATCCATCTACTAACTTATTCACGTCTGTACCTGAGGTTCCCGCTTTAAGGTTGTCCATGGTTGGAACAACAGTGGTATCTGCAAATGCAGAAGTAACGGCAAAAACGTTGAATGCTACAAATGCAACAAACAATAAAACTAATACCTTTGAACTAAAACCCTTCTTTTTCATCTGATAGTCCTCCTAGATAATGTGTCTTTCATCCTGATCTGTCTACATTTCATTCACTATCATCCTAGATAACGACAAAATTTGCTGGAAATGTAGGAAAATTAGCCCAATCTGCTTTCTATCATATACCATCTCCCCATAATCTGACAATGCTTATGTGTGTAAAATACACACATAGCAAGTGCAAATTTTACATTTTTATGAAAAAATATATTGAAAACCTAACCCTCCAGACTTATAATAAGGAATACAAACATATGTTTGTAGGGATTAGGGAGGAGAAACTTATGTTAGATCATACATTCTACCAAGCAGTAAAGGTTATATATGCAGCCGGACCAGATTGGGCGGTCATCAGCGTATTTGTCCTAATTATATTGATTGCACTTTATTGTGTGCTTGCCTCAAAGGTAAACCGATTACTTCATGCTGGGATTGCCGTGTTCGTATGTTTGCTGGTGACGTACATGCCATGCGTATGGTTTCCACAAATATTAGAAGGTATATATTTGAAGTTGGGTTTGATTACGCCTTGGTATCTCGAGACTGTCCCTAAAATAATCGTCTTCCCTACCCTCTGGCTACCAGCTATTTTAGTACCCATTGCGTTATGGACTGTTTGTGTAATGGTGGCAGATACCCTAGGAGGGAAGCCACTTTTGACAAAGAAAATAATCGCTCGTAATCATGAGAATGCACTTGATATTAATCGTCAAATGGTTGAGCAATGGCGTTTAGAAAAGCAAGAACGTGAACGATTGAAAGAAGATCCGGCCGGGCTTCATTAAGAAGTCGGCCGTTTCTTTTTTTTGGCATTCAGACTTTACGGCTGAGTAGAAAATCCAATCACCTATTGTTGCTAACAACCCATACTTCACATGTGTTGCAAAGGTCTGATTGTGAGGGTATTAATTTCTTTTCCCCGCAAAAGTAACAATGTTTGAACATATATACTTTTTTCACTCTGTATTGAGCAATGTTTTCACACAAAAGAAGGAATCTTACTATAAACACTTCAATTCTTTTGTTCACATCAATCACCTCTGTGAAACATGGTTCTCATAAGAGAAACCTTGATCAATCAAATTGGTTAACCATGTTGCAAGAAATTCGTTAAGCTCCTCTTGCTCATGTAAGTCAACGACATCGTCTTCATCGTATGCGTCCCGATAACTATACATATCCTGATATGTGGCAGCATCTGCCGTCTCATCTTCGGGATTGATGCGTATTTCCATATCGGGGTCAGCTATAAGATCACCGTTTAAGCGGTAATAGTGCGTCATACTAATGATATTTGTTCCAATCACTTCAATAACCAGATCCATAAATGGTGTTGATCGAAGTTTGGTAGAACCCGATTCCCCTATTAAAAGTTCCTTCAAATTGCCACCGAGTAACTGATTAATTTTTGAATAACGTTCATTTGCGTTCATGTATATTCCTCCAGTAGTCCCCTCTCACACCGAGAGGACAAGAATGTTAACCTTGTCATGCCCGGTGTGAGGGCAATTACCTTATGGAAGATCTGAATCAGTAGAGATTGTTAACAATGAAACGTTCGTTATGTTTATTCGATTACCCCCATCTTGCCTCCGTACTGGCTAGGCATATCTAAGAGCATCACTATGTTATAAATTTCAGTTACGACTAATTCTAAATCGTTGACGTACATGTTAGGCACATCAACATTCTTTAGGTATTCCACATCGTTGATGACCTCAGGTATGAACCAAAAGGTTTGAGCGCTCCCAAAATCCCCTCCAGAAAAGGTGCAGTAAATGCGTCCGCCTGATACTCGATAGGTATTTATGAAATTGCTTTCGTAGGATCGGACAATATAGTCCTTGTCCTCGATCAACTCAGAAACCAAAAGTGTTTTTTCTTCCTCTAGACTCAATCCTTCGATTTGCCCAGTTCCTTTGCACAGTTCACATTCTGAATTAGCAGTTTGAAAATCCTCGTCTTTGCACTCACAACGAAAACTCATTCTAATCATCTCCTGGTAGTCCCCTCTCACACCGAGAGGACAATTTTGTCAAACTTGTCATGCCCGGTGTGAGGGCTCTTACCTTATGAAATTGTTATATTCTAGTTGTATTCATCCAGCTGGCCAATGAAATCATCGAGTTTTAGATCGAATCTCTCATCATGCTCATAAAGAATGACATGGGTCTGAAGTGGGTTAAATCCTTTAACTGAAGCCGGCCCCCAGCCTGTTAAAATTTGCTTTCCAAAATATGAACGAATGCGTTTTTTCATTTGTGTAAGTTGGGAGTTTGGTCCAAGCTGCTCAACGATCTTTAGGAATAAGGGAAATGTAAATTCATATACTCCCTCTGAATTAGATGCAATAAACTGATCTTTCTTCAGTTGTAAGAATGTATATATACCATCCTTACACTCGATCGTATCTCCATTCTTTAGGCTCTTTAGTGCTACCTTAATCTCGGCAATAACGGAATCTGCATTTTTACTGACGAGTTCAGTAATGATATTCTTGTTAACAACCAGTAGCTGAGTTCCACCGTCAACTGGTTTACAAATGACGGTCGATTTTTCGGTACGTATGTAAATGTATGTCTTGTTGTTTCTCAACCGAATTAAATCGCCTGGTTCTAGTGTTTTTAGTATCAGCTTATCCATACTTCATTTCCTCCTTGACCCCGCCTACACCACGGGGATTATTAATAAAAATCCGCCCGGTGTAGGGGTCGTCAATATGAAGTTAGATGTTGATACTACTTTTCAGTTGCAATTCTTTTACACGTTTCCTGTCAGCGCTGGGCACCCACACTTTATCCTGGAATAGGGTGTTGCAGCGTTCTTGGATGGCAGCAAGCTCGCTAGGCGTAACGTCATAGATTATCTCTGAGTAGTCGCCACGATACGTGCTGTCCTTATCGTTTAGGATTCCGTTTGGTTTGAGGGCAAATAAGTCATCTACTTGAATTGGGGTTGGTTTTAACTCCTCCCGCTTCAGGGAGAAACCTTCTTTCTCCCAGCATTCCAAGATAAAATCAATCTCGTCTTCATCGAGTAATTGGAATCCATCTTCTAAATATCCACTAACAAGCTCTGCATGAAGCAAACCTTGAAGCAACATCTTGCGCCCAACGATGGAAATTGGACCAGGCGTATAGCGCCAAATGCTATCCTCAGTTCCGGCATCTAGTTCCAGATACTCAATCTCCCCTTTTAGCTTTCCATGTACCCTTTTTCGGAGAGGGAGGCGAAATCTGGCATCGTTACGTAGGTCGTAAAGAGCGACTTTCCATTTGTAGAGTGGAAGAACTTTTGCATCACCTTGGTTATAGAGGTTTGCAAGCATGTTATCCTTCCTACCGATGTGGCAGCATGTGTAACATCCGAATCGACTGCCTCCACAACTGGAAGTCTGTTTACCTGTTGGTGCAGTAAGTTCACATTCACCACCATTACTAGCGTTGTAGAGCGCCAGTAATTCACTGGTCTCCGATCCCCATGCGAGCCTTCCACGATTGAGAAGATAATCCCAAACATCATCCGTCTCAAAATCTACGATAGGATGATATACGAGGATACGTGGATGATCGGAATGACGAGCAAACTTATCGTCAAGTGAATGCTTTGCGATGCTGGCCTTCCTTTTCGTGCTTTCAGAATTACGAACTCCTAAGAACATGATGGCATCGTAGTCATCAAGTACCATACGATCAGCCATGATACGATTCACAATTTTCGTCACAGGATCGAGCTTTGTCTTATCAGAACACCACCTGAACCGGCTACTTTCCGTTGGTGGTGGATTTCCAAAGCCAAGTACCTGAGATAAAAATCGTTTATCCATATCTGGCTCCGAGAGATGAACATATATGGGTAGATTCTGTTCACGGGCAGCCTGCTGAATCTTTCGTACGTAATTCCGTACGTGATTTTCAAATGCCGGTATTTCAACTCCTGTGACGCTGGTTACTACATGAAGCGGCTTTGTACGTGCTTCAGGAGGAATCTCCAGAATAGCACGCCAAAGTAGGTCCAACTGCATGGAGCTATCCTTACCATGCGACGTTGGGGCGATCCATACTCGGCTGTCCCTCATATACATGACTTTTAGTTCGTCAATGATAGACCGAGAATTTGCATTTACGTTCTGTTCTTCCTGAAGTTCAAAGATATTTATCATCGTTCCCGCTCCTCTCATATTGGAAAAAATAATTGGCCAGTTTCTTGGTCAATATAGTATTCCAATGGAGTGAATGGAGTGGGAGTTAATGCAGCAGCAGCCGGTTGTTCTGCCTTTTCTGGCATAACAGGCAAAACTTTATCGAAGTATAACTCGACTGCTCTCAGAAACCTATCGTCCTTCGGATAGACTGGTGATTCATAGTTGGCGTCCAAGAACGAAGATCGGATCCCTTTCACCTCAAACAGATAAAGCTCAAAGGAGCGGGCGAAGACTTCGGTCCGACGAAGATAATAATCTGAGTTGAACTTTGTCTTTCCTGTTCATCGGACAACAAATGGATCATCAAATGGTAAAGTTAGAATTGCGCGTCGTACGGATTGTTCGTACTTCTCGTACAAGTCCAAGAAAGAAAATTGATCACTTAGACGGTCGAATTTAGTACCAAATTGATAATCGATTTGATGCGCGCTTTCGTGCATGTAGCTTGATATTCCATCCAAGTCTACTAGAGTTGCCTTGAATCCTGGAAAGAACAAGCCCGAAGCCCGGTAGTTGCCTAGTTTGCGAATTCGGAAACTATGATCAGGAGCCAAAGGCAACTGAACAATGCTCGTCATACGCCTAAACTCCGTTTCAATTTCAGTGAATTTTTCCAAGTCAACGTCGGCATCCAGCTCCACCGTTCCATAATGAGTTAAAAACGCATTACTACTCATACGGCTTAGTGTTTTCTGTGGTATGTTCTTCTTGAGCTGCCAAACTCTCGCGTAGGTATCATTAGATTCTTCGCGATCATCAGCGTCATCTTGCAGGCTGCAGATCTCTTGTAGGAATGGATAGAGAGCTAACTCGTAAATCGATCTAAGGACATCAGGCTCAGTAAGCATCTTCTCCCATGCGCCTGTGACTTCACATAGCACATCCCATACGCCATTCGGGAAAATGTTGTATAGGTCTATGACTTTTTCTGCATTGGGGTCATGCACATCAGTGCAGAGATCCTGTACAAGCGTTATAAGCATCTCTGGTCCCACTAAATTAACAGATGATTGCGAACTTCGTTTCGCAACTGCAATCACCTTACGGGCAAGTTCTCTTCGGACATAGGCCAAATGAGCCTGTGCATAATTCAGTAGCGAATTCTTCAATAACACGTCTGCCAAGAATGAAGGGACATCGATAATCTTGTAATATTTACCGATTTTAGTAAACCCAAGACTTGAGCCGTGTTTTTTGTGTGAAATATCCGCACCGATCGCTCCGTATGCTTCATCATATCCAAGCAACCCATCTTTAACTACGACCTTGATACCATTGCTCTCAATGAATGAATCGGAGGCTTTTGAAAGATGTCTAACAATCGCCATAGGGCCGTAAGATTCAATTTTGCCCCTAATTGGCTGAAAACTGACTTGAATAGGACCATAAGATACCTTTGCAAACAATTCTTCCGTAATAGGAATCTTTTTCATCCTACGTCGAAGTGCCTGATCTGCTATCTTCTTTTGTTCCGCATAGGTATCTTCTCTAGAAATTCTGATTCGAAGATCACTAAAAATCTCGGAAATATTTCTTTGCTTCATACGTTCCTGGAGATATTCTTCCTTCGATTTTCTTACACTGTCAACGCGATTAAGCTCTGCAGTAACCATATACATCATCCTCCTAAGGTGTTGATTAATGTCCGAAAACGACAAAAAGACCCTAAAGGGAGCTTTACATGGGCATAGTTCGCCTATGTTCATATGCTCACCCTTAGGGTTGCTTAACTTGCGTAAGGTCGGACAAAAATTCTGCCTTTATTATATCACGCTGCCTAGAAAATAGGAAGGAATAAAAGAAGCCACCAAATTTGGATGGCTAATTCTTATTATGGTATTTCGTAAAAAAAAGCTTTTATTCTGTCATCTGCTCGTTTCAGGTAATCTACGAGTTCTGTCTCTTTGATTTGCTCTAGGTAGGAGCGGGCTTCCACTCCGACCAACGAAAGACTTATATAGATATGCTGCAACATTGCCGTATCATTTGGTTTTTCACGCCAAAACTTTTTCATTAATACAGCAAAGTCATCTTCATCCCTCTCACGTAAGTGGGAATAGAATCTCTGCAGATCGTCCATGTTATTGCAAATCTGAAAGATGTCATAAGACGACATATATGAGCGAATAACAAATCGGTCTGACCGGGAAGCCTCTACATCTATAAAGAAGCCTTTCCAAGGTTTACCCCAAAAAATTCCTGCTTTTGGAACAAATCCATTTGCCAGTAACGACAACTTCATAAAGCCACGGTTTCTGACTACCTCTGCTCTCTCTATGTAGGATTTCCCATTATCAGGCGCATTACTAAGCTCTAGAAGATCGTCGTATTCTGTTTCAGTTATCTGCAGGAGATATCGCTTATCAATCGTCCTTGCACTGAAACAAGGCTCATTATAGACTTCCATTGTCGTGTCTTCTTCACTGTGCTTATCTGGGTTGTGAAAGTAGATCCATAAGTACTCATCACTATTTGAATCAATATTTAAGTAATGACGAGATGTTCTGTACTCTTCCCAAATAGCGTAATTCTCTCCGACAGGATATACCCTAACGTAAGCATTATTAACCTTAATATTGATTCCCGAATATATCTCAACTTCACTTGAACGAAATGCATCAATCTCCTCATCATAATGATAAGTAGTGTGTTGAGAGTCTATAAAGGGATTCAACTGCTCAATAAGGGCTCTTGTGAATACAGGATACGTACTTCCATTTGAAAAGCAACTAAATTTAACATCACTTTTCGCATGCAGGCAAAAAGTTGCCTGACGGTAGAACAAATTCGGGTGTAATGGAAGCTGTTGCTGCTCCTCTGTTGACGGTTCTTCCTCTTCAACCTCGGGCTTGATGCTTACTCTTTGAATATCGCCTTGCGGGAAGGATAAATAGGCGTCCTGACGGGCCTCTTCATACCTGCCAACGAAAGTATATTCGGATTCAGTTTCATTCTTCAAATATACAATGATATTCCATGACTTGGACATATAGTGTTTCCTCCTGAGAATAGCCCCCAAAGGAGGGGGCTAATAAATTTTGCTCCCCTCCAATGGATGGAGGAATTACATTAAGTTTTAGACGAAAAGCTCAACGATCGAATAATCGGGATCTGGACTCTGACAATCTAAAGGCTGATGCAATATATTGTTAATGTAGTTTCGTGTATACTCCTCACCGCGTTTTCTTAATATTGCCTGAAAACTAATGCTATCGAAGACGACGTGATCTAAGATTGCAAGATATTCATTGCCGCCATCCACTTGTTGTATTAACGCAAGGTTTTCGAAAGTAAACGCATTTCCGACGCACCAATTCCCCTGACTAAACTTTTCAATGAGCTCATCTATGGATGAACATTCGTAAAAGCTACTGGAGCGGGTAAATGGCGGGTCATTAGCTACACGAATCCAGGGATTTTGCATGCCTTTTAGATACCAGATATCCTTCATTGCTTCTTTGCCGCACAACATGCAAAATGCAATGTCATGGACGAGATTCCGATATGATGGCTTGTTGGTGCTAATTTGATTCCCGCACGAACAGCATGAGCTTTTCTCAATACCTTCTCGCAAAAAAATGAGCTGCGACATAGTTATTTCTCCCTTCGCCAGTTGCCCAGGATATCTGTTATGACTGGGGCTGGACGCATAGTGTATTAGGCCATAGATTGATTTTGACTTAGAATGGATAATCTCTTTAGTCGCCGATTCAGGAAATCCTGATTCTGCTTCTCCTTCTCGATTTCCATAACAACATAGCGCTGCTGAACATCTACAATTTTGCGGAATTGATTCACTTCCGGTCGATGTAGATATCCTCGTGCACAGCATTCTTCAAGACTTCCCGAATCAACTCTCGCACATTGGATTAAAACAGCATCTCCAAACAGAGATAAAACAGCTTCCGGATCACAAGTAGCCTTTTTCTCCAAATATGAGAACGAACCGAAATCGTATTGTAATTTCCGCTCTTTTTGTAGATTGGGGCATTTGAGTGCTGCAGCACGAGCGTTCTGATAAAGGTTTTCAGCAACATGTAACCGACCTTTAGCAGCTCTCCAAGCATTAGCCTGATCTGAAAAACTGGCATCTCTGAGCCAAGATACTTCGCTTTCGACGAAAGATACATCAACGCGCGAAGCTTTCTTTGGGTGGAATTGCACGTATGGCTCTCCTGGCACTAGATATCGTTTGAGTGCCTTAATTTGAACCTCATCCAAATCTTTTATATCCACATCGGCGATGACTGGCAGTATGCCTAAGTCGAGTAAATGTTCATTTAAGCCTATGTGATTTGTCTGGTATACGTTGTACCTCATAATCTTTCCAACGACACCGGCATCTTTCCACTCCATACGCGAACTTCCGTCCGCCATTTGACTCTCCCTAAGAATTTCCTGAATACGATCGACACGCGCCTCTGCGATCTTGAGCTCCTGGTAGTTACCCTCTTCGATAAACCGCTTGATCCTCTCAATACTCATTGGTAAACACCTCCGAGTAAGGTTGAAATGCGTTCTCGTGATGGATCATCTAAGATAAGGCAACGCTGCGTGCCAAGATCGATTTGCTTATCAGATACCAAAGTTCCGTAGAAATTTGACCAGACTACTTCTCCATAAGGCTCAATTGCAGATGGAAGGTGAGGAGTATCTTCACTACGCCTTAATGTGTAGTAAGATAACTCGTCCAATCGTAGTGCAGCAGGCAGCACCCAATCATGTACGAGAACTTTCGCTTCGGAATAAACCTGAGGTTGTTTCAACCTACCGAATTCCAAACGCAGCCAATTCTCATTCCGATCGAAAAGGAATCTCCGGACACCATTGAGTTCAATAGCAATACCAGCCATAGATCTTAAGTGCAACAATGAAGGCTGATATACTAATCGAGCTATTAATAAATGGGTTGATGGTGTCATGTCATCGAATCCAAATAGGTCTGCTGTGCTTCGAGCCCCAATGCAATCAAATAGAAAGGGGAAATGCTCGAGAGTCGCCTTTTTAGCAACCACGCTGAGGTCTTCAGCAAGATGAGCAAGTTCTGTTTTCAATCGGAAATATCGGATAATAGATGATTCAAGAGGCTGGAATCGCTCACAGTCAATGTAGTACCTCCTACCAGATAGTAGATCTTCCCCGCCATCGAGAACGATAATGTCTTCAACAGAAGCGGGTCGGCCCTGATACTGCTCAGAAAAGGTATGACTGAACGAGTGATACAAACCATCAAGAAGCACTTCTGTTGTAGATGCTGTCTCCAATCCAAGAACAACCGTTGATCCTGTCCATGCCAGCTCATACAGCTGGTATAAGGATGATTCGGATAACTCGACGCGAAGAGAGACAAATGATCGTCCGCCGTACCGTTGAATAAATTCTGGTTTCATTAGGAAAAGGGATACTGTTTTCATATTATGGCGCCTGTCGGCTACCTCCTTTTGTCATATAAGAGCAAAAAAGAAAAGGGGCGGAGATACCGCACCCTTTTCGCTTACATGCTTATTGTTCCCAAGGCATGCTGCCATTGCCATTGGAATTACCTCTGCCTCCACCGCCGGCACCCGCGCCACTATAGCTGCGCGTACCGCCTTGGTTGCCATAATTGCCGGAATTATTGTTGCCGTAACGCGCGTTATTGTTACCACCGCTACTGCTTCCACCTCGATTTCCATTACCGTTACCGCCGGTTCCGCTACTTTGGCCACCACGATTACCGTAAGTTCGATTTCCGCTACCTTGTCCTTGAGTGGAACGGTTGCCTCCACCGTTACTGTAGTTGCCACGGTTGCTGCTGTTTCGTTGGCCGCTTCCATTACTATTACTTTGATTTCCACCTTGGTTGTAGTTGTTTCGGCTGCCTTGAGCGCTGCCGTTTGCTACACCCTCCGGAGGAGCATCTAGGTATTGAATGTTCTTTGCCACGATTTCAGTTACCCAGCGACGATTTCCTTGATCATCGTTGTATGTGCGAACCTGTATACGTCCGTCAACAAAAATTCTCCTACCTTTGCGCAGATACGTGTCTGCAGAAACAGCAAGGTCATTTTTACAAACGATTGGGATGAAATCAGCCGTATTCCCATCATTGAGATCCACGGTGCGATCAACTGCGAGAATGAAATTCGCAACTTTGAAATCACCCATATCCTTGAAATCCGGATTATCGACTAGGTTTCCTACAAGCTCTACAGCATTACGTTTAAACATATAAATTACCTCTTCCTTATCCTGCCTCCCTTAAAGGTGAGGCCTTACGGATCATAATTACGATGCCTTGCGGATGTTCGTGGCTACAAATTTCCCAGCTCTCTCCTCGTAAAAAACTTCACAAGGGTCACCCTGGTTCAGCCCGATCTCATCCATAAGCTCCATCAGTTCGCCCACAACGGCCACTTCGATGATCTCCTCACCAATCTGGATATCCATAAGGTAATAAGCACCTTTGGAACCCTGTTCAGCACGTAGATCCTTAAATATTGGGATCGGAAATTCTTCCGGATCGCCTTTGGTCTCTCCATGATTACCGTCAGGAAACATCATGGGAGACTCTTCACCCGCGTACACATAAAGACCGAGACCATGAAGGGCTATCGCCTTCACTAAGCAGCGTTGAATCGAAGTGTTGATGTCCATCGCTGTTGGCTCAAAAAGTGTACCTCCGAATTCATCCATGACCGGTAACAAACTGGAACGCCTATCCCCTTTCACTGTGACGGCCATTTCAACGAAGTATCCGACCTCAGTTCTCAGGTATGGCAAAACGAAGTTACCGCGCTCATCTGGAAAACGGACGACCTCATAAGTGGAGTCTGGGTATTGTCGCCTAAGTTCTGAGTAGGCATGAACCCAAGGAACATAGTTCAATGAGTCATGCTTCTGCTCGATAAAGGCACCTACATCCACGGTTGAAAGATGCTTGAATACAGAATCCAAGTTACTTCCTCCTTTCTGCATATTGCAGTCAAATATATAGAAAAAGCCAAGAAAAAGCAGAGACACTTGGTCACTGAATTCCCTTGGCTTCACCTATCGAGAACGCAAAAAAGCCCTACGTTTTCCTCCTTTCCAAGACAAAGAAATGTCTTGACATAAGAGCAACCCGTAGGGCGCTAAGACTTGAACAAAAGGTGCTTAGATAATCATGTGTAAATGATAGCATATAAGATTGGGAAAGACAACCAATTATATGATTTGAAACACGATGTATTCTACATGAAACAACCTCTTAAATATTCCCATGATCGATGATTTAAGTATTATATTTACTTCTCTCTTGCCACTAACTTTCCAAATTCCCAGCGGTTCCACGATGGATCGATCCGTTCTGGCTTGATGCATTTGTCGATAAATTCGTTATCCAAAGTCAAATAGACGGAAGGATCATCTGCCTGCTTAATATAGCGTACTATCCATCTACGTGCATCCATAATACCTGTTTGGTCTTCAGACAAGCTCTCTTGCTGCTTACCGGGAAGTACTATATGAATCTGGTAGTTTTTTTCTATGTTAGCGTTCTTTGTGATGACAAAGTAAGGCTCATCATGTCTAGCCTTCCGCCCGCTTGTTCTATACTTTGGCATGCCGCTAGAGGGGCGCGGAGACTTAAGGTCCATAATGATCGCCGCAAATTGTTCGATCAAAAAAGCTAACGTTGAGTCTACCTCTGCCTCTTCCAAGAACCGAGCGATCTCCTTCCATGAGACCTCGATTTCTTGGCAACTTGTTGAAAGCTTTCGTCGATGAGCTGAAAATTGTGCCTCGTCAATTGTGCCGGTCACTTTGAATTCAAAGAGAATAGTTACGTTCTCCCCCACAACCCAAGCATCCGGAATAGAGTCGGAATTGTTCCTCAGCTCATTCTTTTTTCTGGGAAAAGGTGCTATCGCGAGCAGGTACTCAAAATCCCTCGGTGTAACCCCTGCACTCTCTGAGAAAAGGACGTATTGTGGCTCCCCAAAATTCAATTTATCAGCCTGCGGAAGAAACTTCTGAGAAAACTGTTTGAGCAATCGTGAATTGTCGAGTGAGAGTAAAGTCATCAGTATATTGCTGTAGTGATTCTCTTTCTGCTTATAGTGATTGAATATATTCATACGTCCCTCCTATAAGTTGTGTCTGAGACAGGTTAGAGCTGCCGTCTCCCATTTGAGACAGCAGCTTAGATTCTTTTCTCCCCACAAAACGTGTTTTTGCGTATCCTGGTTCAAAATATTCGTCGTAGACAACGCGCCGTTTTTGCTCACGCCTCTATAGGGACTTGAGACACATGCATGTATACCGCCACTTCTCACCTTTGCCAAGTATGCTTAATGGGGATCCTATTTTGAAGTCTGAGATATTTAAGCGAACAACTCACTAACGCGCAACCCGGCGTAGGATTCTCCACTATTCCTACTTGAAGTACTACGGCTGCGTGGATGCTAAGTTATTGGATCACCAGTACGTACTACTTCGTTTGTTCGCTGTATTTATTCCTTAAGCAAATGTGCTGGCGCGCATGAAGGTACGTGATAAGGTACAATTAATCGGGGAAATCTTTTCATTGCTTCCAAATCTTCCGATTCCATAGGCAAGTTGCATTTCTTACACAGAACCACTTCTGCTTTGCCACGGATCCCTTTTTTCTCGTAGATACCGAGGTCTTCCCAACCCATTTCGTAGGAATCAAACCCATTCCGGGCTGCCTCTGCAAAGGCCCGATCCACGGCATTGGCAGCACCGAGGTTATCAATAGCACAAAAACCGTACCCATCACGAAACGTATCCCCGAAATAGATACGAATGACGACTTTAGCAAAGGTATCAGTTACCTGGTACTCACGAATCTCTTTTTTATAATGTTCGCCGGCAATAGTATTGGCCCGATTTTCATACCACTCTACCGGGATGAATAGTTTATTGCTATTTTCACGTTGAGCCGCAGGCGGACGTTCAAACTTCGCCTTTAGCTTTGGCCACATATCCTGCCAGTTCCACATGTGGACGTCCTCCTTCTCCGTATCTTGGAGCGCTAACGCACCGATAAAATAGACGCGCACCTGCAGATACTCTAATCCATTTTCTTCGTTTGAACTCTACAATACTTGCAGTAAGCCTTTCTTCCGCCAACTCCCTTTGCATCAGTGTGGTATTCGGTCAACACTTTTAACTGACCGCAGCCAGCGGAATGCTTGGCGTCTACTAGCTTACCTTCTTTATCATTCAACTTGATTACTTTTACTCGGTGACGAACGTTTTCTTTTATTTTGATTCTTGCCGAATCCACTTCTTCCATCCCCTTGGGTGATTCTATTAACACTGTTTATTTAATAAAGTTAATTTTGCCGTATTTATCGATGTAGTTGTGTAATGATTTATAAAATGTAAGCGCCTCATTGACTTTATCAGGAACGCTTTGTAGTAACTTTTTAAAATATTCAGTACCGGTATCGGTTATCTTGCAATAATGGTTATGGCGCTTATCTTCGTTGTCCCAATAGCGTGTTATATATCCTTCTTGCTCCATAAAGTCTAATCGCTTTGACATATACGAAACGTTGACACCGACTCCTTGTAGTTTCTTAACCATCAACTCATCGAGCTCACGAACGTACCTGGGCTGTTGGGAAATTTCCGCGAGTACGAAAAAGTCAATGAACTCCTGAACTTTCAAAATACGACTGACTTTGTTCGTCTTATTTACAGATTCGAATGGTCGTTTTCTATGCAACACCATTTGTACACGTTCCTTTCTTGGATTCACTGATTGCATGTTGTAGGGCACTGCTAGTTAAGATTTCCTCCTGCAGAAGGATAGGCAATAACGATTCAACACAATTCCGTCTTTCGTCCAAACAGGAGCGGGTTTGCTCCATCAGATCATTAAGGATGTTTTGGCATTCCGTCATGGCAGCTTCATGAGTAAGCATCTCCATTTTGACAATTCCAAGACGAGTTAGTCCAGATCTAATCATGGTTTCTACAATCTGCAGAGCATGATCAAAGTCCTGACGTGAACCTGTGCTTCGTTCTCCATAGAATATTTCTTCCGCTGCAGCCCCGGCAAGAGATATCTTAATCTGTTCTTCCAAGTCTGACTTACTATATACGTTAGTATTTTCCTTCGGATTTTGGCGAACGTAACCCATGGTCATTCCTCGAGGGGAAAGAGAAACCTGATTAACGGATCCGGGACGAAAAGTCTCTGCAGCGATTGCGTGACCGAGTTCATGAATAGCAATGCGTCGACGTTCTTCTTCGTTGGTTCTCCGATCGCTCGTTTCCCCGAGCAAGACCTTATCGATGGCTTGGGTTAAGTGGCACTGCTCAATTAGTTCTTTCTGTTCACGGAAAGCATAGACCGCGGCTTCATTCATGAGACTCTCGAGTTGAGCGCCGGAAAAACCAAACGTTTGGTCCGCAATCAAATCAAGTATTACATCCACCGAGAGGGGTTTATTGAGCGCATGGATACCAAGAATTTGCAACCGACCTTGCTTATCGGGTAAATCAATTTGAATTTGCCGATCAAAACGTCCTGGTCGCAATAATGCATCATCAAGCATATCCTTTCGGTTCGTTGCGGCTATCATGAAAATGCGAGGAAGATCTTGGCTGAAGAGCCCATCCATCTCGGTTAGCAGCTGATTCAATGTCTGATCTGCTTCTTTTGCATGAGTTGTTGAATCACGTTTCCCGCCAAGAACATCGATTTCGTCGATAAAGATGATCGCGTTCTTTTTTTTCTGCTTAATAGTTAACTGACGGGCTTCTTTAAAAAGGCCCCGGACGCGGCGCGCGCCAACCCCAACATACATTTCAACAAAGTCACTTCCAGCTGCATATAAAAATACTGAATCAGTGTAATGCGCAGCTGCTTTTGCAAGAAGTGTTTTCCCTGTGCCAGGCGGACCGGCTAACAAAATCCCTTTTAACGGGCGAATGCCGTAACGACTCAGATCGTCCCCATGAACGAGAAAATCGAGAGCCTCCATCAGCTCCCGTTTTGCTATTTCTTGTCCGCCGATTTCATCAAATGATAATAGCTCAGGCATCTTGGCGACCCCTGCTGCGCCGATCATTCCGCGCCCATGGAATACATTATAAAGCACGGAGGCAATGAAGATAGATGTCAGTACCATTATCATGGCCAGCGGATCTACTTCGACCACAACGATAAGATATAGTAACAAAGAACCAAAGGCGCCGACCATAAGTTCTTTCCAATTTTTTTTGATCATCTGAGCACCCCAATGTATTACGGATTCCGAACAAACTGAATGAATTTCGCGTTGCTTGAGTTGGACAATGTAATATAAATAAATCTTTCGTCTACTTCGGTTCCAGTGTGAATACTCCCATCCTGATGGATGCTTTGTAGAAGTTTTGGGATATCCGAGTAATTATTGCTATCAATTGCCTGTGTAACCGGCAAACTTGCCGAAGTCCAGTATGCATTTAGTGCATCGTCGGGCTCGTTTGTTGGCAATACATAAAGTGTACGCCCACGGACGACCGAATTTAAATCCTTATTGATCTTTGCGTAGATATCCTTCATGCTTGCCGCTGGGCTGAACTTGGCTCGAATGACTATTGATTGATTTCCTACTTTGTAAGTATACGACTCAATGCCTGCCAGCTGGCTCAGGCTGCGTTCGATTGGCACTTCGTAGGTAAAGTGTTGATATGTTAGATGCGCAGCTCCTAAAAGGAGTGACGTGCAAGCAAAACTAATTATGGTTGGCCAAAAGCGAATCGAAATCATAAGCAGCTCCTTTTACCGTACGACTAGTTGCCAATTCTTCCGGAGGAAATAACCGCCATTGATCCAAACTGCATCAGCATCAAATTTTTCAATAAAGCCACCATATTCGATGAGTTCCCCATGTCTATGAATATCAGTCCATAAACGGAACCAGATTGCATTTTGAAAGTCAGCATCTGTTTGAAGTTGTTTGCCTTTTGCGTAAGCAGAGGGAAAATCAGGCATACGGATGTCCTCCTATTCGTAAGTACTCAAATCATATGGGACAAGGAGTGCTTCGTTTGATGTTTTAACCGCGTCTATGTACCAGGATTCTGAAAGGGATAATATCTTTGAGACGAGAAGCGACCAGAGTGCATGTTCTTCTGAGCTCAACTTGTCCCATGTGACGCAATCTGCAGGATCTTTCATTCGTTCATGAGATAAGATGTGATGAAACCATACAATCGGTTTTCCTTGCGACAATCGCACAGAAGTTCCAATTCGGTACTGGTGAGCCTGCTCTTCGCCAGGGAGATAGGACACAAGAGAAATATAGAGAAAGAACTCTGGCGACCCGCTTCGTACTTTGGAGAAGCGATCTTCATCCCAGAAAGATAATAGTACCCACTCCACTTCGGCATCATCACCAAGAGCTTCGGAGAGGTAGCGGTAGGTCTGCTCATCGGGAAGGACCATAGACACTGCTTCAGCTGCAGCACGAACGCCGAAGGCCTCCTTAACAATCGGGAATATTTCAGATGCTTTCCCTTCAAGGACCGAGCGGATAAATTGTATTAAGACTTCTTCGTTCATCAAGATAGGTCATCCTTCCTATTATTTTCAGGTAGCCATAATTGAGGTAGCCTAGGGTGTGGCACTGAGGTGTAAAAAGCAATGTCTGCCACACAACGCTAGAGATATTACGGCGACTGGAACAGCCCCCATTCATTTAACGACCAAATAATACCTACGGGAACCTTTGTTCCATTCTACTAAAAAGGAATCGCTTTGTCTATACTTGCATATGAGTGTCTTATTACAACGCCATGTGTAGCAAGGGTTTTCTTTGTGTCTTCTTCCCGCGTCCGTTCGCCTGCTCGGCCGTTCGGGTCTCTCCCCTGCTCATGCTTTTATTCAATCTCCTTTTTCCTCCCTACCTGCTTGATCCCGTCCCCTCTTTCCTCCCCATATCCTATTCCAGATAACCTACATTTAACTCCTCCCACGTTCTATTCACTTTTAATCGATGCTGCTTTGTTCTATCCTCCTTATTAGTGCATTTTTCATTTCCCTTGCTTTTTTCTTTTAAAACGATTTTCCGACTCGCGCCGCCGCCCTGCCGCCCTGCCTGACTTTCGTATCCAGATACGTGAGATATACCCGGTTAGGTCCATCGTATCTAGATGAGCGGAAAGAAAGGATATAAGGAGAAGTCGGAAGAGACAAAACATAAAAAACGGTATCAAGGGTGGCGGAATTATCGACGGAAGGAGTCTGGAAGCGGGTGGCAGGATAAGGGATGGTGTCGAAGGTAAGGACGTAGAAGCTAAGCGTAGCAAGGGGTTGTAATAAGACACTCATCTTTAATAATTTGACTTGATCAAAATCAACTATCCATAAACTAACTTGATAAATGTCGGACGACAAGAACCTTGTCCGATTGTGCGCAGATCCACCAGCTTAGTGGCTACCCAGAATGTATTCCATCCATGTCCCTAGTAATGAAATCATAAAATTGGATTTCATGCGTTTTTAAAAAAACGAACAGCAGAAAACAACCGCTAAGCTGCTTTTCTGCTGAATATGTTTCCTCATCCATCATATAGTTAGTTATTATCGTTGTCGTTGTGACTTACCTTTAACTGCAGCCAACCTTCACGTATACTCACAGGTTTATCTACCGGGAATTCTTTTGCATCAATTGGTTTAATTGGGAATGACCTCGTTTTCCAATCTCCAGTTGAAGTCACGAATCTTTCAACCCAATTCCACTCTCCAAGCGTATCATTGGGCTTTGGATAATAAATTTTTTCCAAGCGATCTTCCGTTATGATATTCGTTAGTATTGGCCCTCCTTGGAACAGTACTTCCAAATTTCCCTTGTTATCGTTTCGGAACTTGTCAGGCAGTTCTAGTCTTTTGACCGGAAGCAATCCTGAGTATATATGTGCTTTCGCACACGGGTCTAAAAGCATCGTGATGTATTTCTTTTGTTGATATAGTCCTATCCGAAGATAAGATTCCACATTGCTGTCCTGCGGATCAGGCTGCCCGATCACTTGAATATAAGGACTTGACTCGCGATCCGGTCCAGTATAGGCGTGTACTGCATAGAACTTGGAATAATCCTCCCCTTCGTAATAACCTAGCACCCCGTCTTCAGTCATTTCGGCATTTCCAATCCCCATAGGCAGCTCCAAACGATAATACGGATGACGATCCCTATCGGCGTTAAAGTCATTCTTGGGATCAATTACCGGCAGGTCAGGAGTGTCCAATTCCCAGAATACCTTCGATCGAACTAACGCTAAAGGTCTCCCTAAATAGACTGCAACCGTCTGGCTGAATGATCGGCCTTTTGGGTCGATCATCCACAAGGTCTCGTCAATTGTCTGCATAAAAGCAAGCAGAGCTGAGCCGCCCGCGGATGTAATACCGATCAGGTAGTCGCCTAATACCCGATAAGTATCTTTCAGATGATTGAGGTCTCTATAAAACACATCAGGGGCTAGTTCCCACCTAGCCGACATCTCTTGACCGCTCCCTGAAATTCTGATCTCGCCGAGAACTTTTCCCTCGGGAGAATATATCAGAAGTCCGCGATCCAAGTGATTTGGCAATATCCATCCGCACACCGGGTTTACTTGATCATCGATATGAACTTCCATCAAGTCATTCTGTGCCGATACCCAGTTGAAATTCATGCGCATCGCTTGAGCGAGTCTCGGCTTTAGTTCTACAACGCCAACTAGATCCGGCTCAGTCATTAACGACTCGGCTACTAAAGGTTCTTTTGCTGCTAAATTGACTGTTTCCACTTGTCCGAACCGGTCGATGATATCCAACTTCTCTATCTTTAAATGCCCTGCAATCACGGGTTGAAAGTCAGGTGCTTGACCAGAAAACGCGTAATCTGCCGGCTTCATTCTAATTGCTTCTTCGCCCAGAATTTCTTCCAGTCTTGCTGATAGTGGATGAGCCTTCAAATCTCTGAGTATGAACTGCTCAATTAACCCTTCCAATGGTTGTGACAGCACTTTCCATTTACTTAAACGATCTTCAAACGAGATGGCATGATTGGTCGATAGGGCCAAGTCTTTTTTGAACTGATTGATCCGATCCTTGAGGTAACCAACAGCCTGTGCACCTAGACATATTCTTCCCCGTATTTTCTGTGAATGGCCTGACATCGGTTTTGCTATGCATGTATAATCTTCCCCGTTGAATTTCCAATGACTGGCGTCGAACGGCATAGGAAACCACTTGATTTCCCACTCCAAAAAAATAGGCTCCCAAGGCTCACTCCATGGAACCGTCTCACCCATGTCGAGCAAATCTTGCACCGCTTCATATAAACCGTGAGGCAATCCCCTGTATTCTCTAGGAAACCGATTTTCCCTCCTGTATTGTGCGATTCTACATGGAGGCAGGGCGGCTTCTCGAGTAGGCAAGGTCTGCTTAATTCCGGTAATTAGGACAGCAGGATCTTGTGGCCGCCAAAACCGAGAAAGGTTGACGGGTATCAATTGTTTGTCCGGGTACTGGGAGTGAAATTGCTGATACATCCCCCAAACCGTTCTAGACTGTCCAGGATAGGTATCTAACTCCCCCCTTAACCGAGCTCCGTAAGAAAGCAATTCACCATCATGGCTTATATCTCCATCCCATTTCCACCAGACATCATACACTTCTTGCCTCATGTTCCTGACGTATCTTCCTTTTTGGTCCAGTTTCATTTTTGCTTTGTTCAATTCAGACACCGCGCGGTCAGCACTGTCGCGTGACGGGTCAGGCAAAACATTCATACCGTTTCCAGTACCATTTTCATTTTCTCTATAACTCCAACTCCAAATCCATCCACCCGGTATGCCTTCGAATCCGGTTTGATGAATATGATCATCCAAAGAGTCTGCTCCATCCGGATCTTCGAAAGAACGCAGTAGATTGTACATGTGGGATTCCAACAGATTTGAAGGTGCCAATATATCATCATCTTCAGTGAATGCTCCCAAAAGCTCATTCAAAGCATCAGCTGAAGTCAAACCAATCGAAACCAAATGCGGGATCTGCAGTGGATTCGAAGAGGATGTATTGTTCCTGTTCCAGGCAATTCCCTTCACTTGTCCGTAGACAAAGGTCTGATTCGTCAAAGGCGGATTGTCTCCCACCTCCCAGTCTAATTCACTTAATCTGTTTTTCAGTTCGTTTACTGTTCGGATTTCGTTCAATGGATCTTGATCCGAATTGGCATACCACCCTATAATTAAATAATTGATTTCTGCTTCGTTTATCCTGTCCAGCGGGTCCACCATAGAGAATACATCTTTACAGTTCGGTTGGAATATAGCAAAGGTGTGATCTCCCGGTCCCATTATAGTTAATTCATTAAGGTAGTTAACCCCCCAGCGGCCATCGCCCCATTCCGTAGAGGGGATAGTGAGTCCTATTCGCGCGTGTTCGGACCAAGGACTCCCTGCGTCTTCAAAACGATGAATTGCATTGCTCTCAACGATCCAATAACTGGTTCCAGGGTTGTCAGATCCAAGGATCTTCCGAACGACAAGCCAGCGGTTTGGTACGGTTCGAAATTCGTAATCTCCGTCTGATTCAACGCCAGTGCGAAATGCTTTGGGCAATGTCCAATGCAGGTACATCCCCAAATCGTTCGGACTTATTTCAGTTGTAATGAATGGATCTGGTTCTGGCGATAATTTCTCATAGTCCATTGTAAAACGTCTGAAGGTTTGCTGCTGTGCAGCTACATTTACCGGCAGTGCCTCTACTGCCATAGGTACAAGACAAATATTCTTAAGTGCCATTTGTACAACAAACTCCTTTTTTCATTCACTTTAATTCATTGCATTGTCAATTGAGCGTAGTCAGGTGCGTCAAGCAATTGTAATGCAAACGTGGAAGAACCCCACCATTCATTGGCTCGACCAATTTGGGAGTGTAGATGCCGCTGGAGTTGTTCTATGTTTAAAACCCCTAGTTCCTTATTCCGCCAATCCGAATCTGGGTCTAAATCTGAGTCCGTATCATGGAATATATAATTATCACCGAGTTCACAGCCAAGATTGGCGCTGAAGTTTTCAGTGCTTCTAAGATCGATGGAGAAAGACTTGTCTGGTAGGACGTCATATCCGAAACGCTGCTTCTCGTGGTGCTCTGCGATTGTAATGCTTGTTGGTTCTTCATCAAAAAGGTAAACGGCTATTTGGTCTTGAATCTCCACTTTTTTATGGTTCACCGCAGCTCCATTCACTACTCCTTGAATCCTTACACCCGGATAGTCGGACAGAAGCGATGAACGAATGATCAAGCCAATACGTCCGTCATCATGATCCTTGAGTAATCTGCGGATTCCGGCATTCATGGCTTGATCCCAATCCGAATGAACACCGATGCTAAGTGCTCCGTCTACCATACTTTCCATCCAGCTGCTGTCCAGCCTGAACAGTCGCATTTGCTCGGCAGCAAGCATTTGTATTTGGGGCACCAAGTATGGAAAGGATATTTGATTCATGTCTTGAAGTAAATCCAAAAATTGAACCACTTCAATTTCTTCTTGTGTTCCTATACTGGGAAGAAAATGTGATGCGAGACGAAATGGATCGCTTATCACTTCGCGAATCTGTCCGAATGGATCTTTCTTCTTCTGTTTTCTTACCTTACGCCATTTCCGATTATATTTTATCGGAAACTCCGTATTCTCCGACATCGCCTCATGTACACGATTAGCCCAAGGCGAACCAAGCGCTTGTTCCAGTTTCGTCCATATGTCATCAGGATTCGCTGCCAGCGAATACGAGGCCAGTTTCTCATTCATAAATCGAGCCGCGTATTGACGTCGAAGTATGCACAACTGTTCAGCGAACTTCCGGTTTGCAAGGGCAGCTGCCTTTCCGAATTGATATGCGACGGCCCAGGAGGCATCGAAAACACCGTATTTCTGATCGTACTGCAGTAGCTGGAATGCATTCCAAATGTTCGGGACGTTTCTTGGTTTCGCTTCGGCAACAGGCATCCCGGCTCCCCTGATCCATGCCATCGTTGATTCCCCGGAAATCGTATGGTATGACAAAGGAGAGAAACCGTCGGAAATGCGCTGCTCCACAACGGCCGGCGGGTTCGAAATTTCAGGGCTCTTGTGTCTTAGCCAGGGTCCGTTCGATCTCATATCTTGCCACAGGTTCTTGACGATGGCTCTGAAGCTTTTCTCACCTGATGGGGAGCATGTAAACGACCAATCATCGAGCACTATGAATCTAACTAATGGTTTATCCGGAAATGTCCCCTTTAGACGCTCCTCATGTCCTTCAAGTGAGACGAAATAGACGTGGAAACGTTGTTGAAGTCCATCCTTTACCTTCGGAATACGATTGCTCAGAATAATGGAAGCGCTTTGTTCCGGGTACGGTACGGATGCTCTAACATTAGCGAGCCAAGCCGCTTCGTTTTCCTTTAATAATACTTTACGTAGAATATCCGTCGGAATATCGATGGATCGGCATTTGGATAAATTCCCTCTCGTAGCTTCAGGAGGAATATTACAAGGAACCTCTACTGTCGTCGGATGCGCATGGAAGCAGTCTGCTACGGTCATGGTTACAGGTTTTCCGTTACCGACCCACTCATCCTCCCTCAATAGAAGCAACGCCATCCAAGGAAGCTCAGCATCTCCCTCGATCCAGCGTGACCACGGCAATGATTGATTTGTTAAGATGAGATGAGGAATGGTGTCCTCGAATTGACCTTCCTGAAGCGGATGTTGAGCGCCTAAGTGTTTCGGGTCAAGGACGAATCGAGGTGCATCGACAGTAAATTTTTGTACAGCCTCCATTATTTTGGGTTCCTCGTGTCCATCCTCCATGCGTCCATCCCACATTACTTCTTGATTCACGTGAATGGTATAATCTCCGCCTTTTAACGATGGAGACATGCTGTCGTGAATCGAAACGGTGCTTGCATCGATTGCATGTTTACGTTTCATATGGTCCCTCCACCGATCGGAACCGCTTCCCATATGAGCGGCGGTTCAATATACAACCAGTCTGCATTCTGGCTTAGTTGAAACATCGAATCGTTGTCCCCGCTGTATAATCCTGCTTCCGTCAAATAACGGATGAGATTGTCTCGCTCTCGCAAGACACCAGCCTCATTAATTGTATTCATAATAATATTACGGGCATTTGGACTAGTTTGAGAATTACCTTGTATTTTGGAGCCTTCGGTTGGGGGGACATCCATTAACTCAACTCTCTCGCGCTTGTACTTGGAGTCGAACTCAATATCTCCACGATAAGTTGACGTTGGTTTCACCGGTGAGGCGTCAATACCCACGCACTCCGGAATCGTCTCTTCATGCGGGGCGCTGGGTCTGAACAAGGTAGGCTCTATCCACCACATTGCTTTTGGAATTCCTTTAC
Source organism: Paenibacillus sp. V4I7 (assembly GCF_030817275.1). Lineage (NCBI taxonomy): Bacteria > Bacillati > Bacillota > Bacilli > Caryophanales > Paenibacillaceae > Paenibacillus > Paenibacillus sp. V4I7. Next base: position 193,916 of record NZ_JAUSZD010000001.1, read on the forward strand.
GCACGAGCTCTGCATCAAGTTTGACCGCCCCCATCTCATTGTGCCTCAATGACAATGAAAGAGCAGCATAAGTAATTTTTTCACCCAATAGACGGATACTTAATCCGCGATACTCGCTTTCATCTTCATCAAGCAACACGTTCCATTCCTCTTGGTTACCGTTTAGGTCAAGTACTTTGCAATACTTAAATGGAAATTCCGACTCAATAGCAAAGGAAAACTGATCGGCACCAATTTTCCATGTATCAGGATCATCGATAGATGTCGTTGGCATTTTGCCAATGAGTCCGCTGGACGCATGTATTCGTAAAGGGTGATCAGGATCCGGCAGCATCTTCATAAATTCAGTTTCGCTTTTCTCATCCAGAAGCTGATGCTGCTGCTTCTTTCGTTCCCCAAAAGATATGGGTATTGTGCAAGCGAAGCAATCCAGCAGCACTTTTCCTCCTGTAGGAGGACCCCATAGTTCAAATGTAGTGCCAAATTCGATTTTGAGAAAACGCTCGAACCATTTTAAGACACCTTTGACTTTGGTTTTTACTTGACCGCGGACGGTAACTCCTACAGCGGCATCTACATAGAAAGGCTTCCATTCCAGCAGAAAATCCGCATAAGCTATAAATCCGAGATAAACGTTGTTCTTGTCGTATGCCAGCTCGAAACTGCCCCCGCCCATCGTGCATGCTGGAGTAATCGCAAAATACGAGCTGCCTTTCAACACGAACCCGCCTATATCCCAGTTCAGAGACAACCGATCCAATCGTGGATAATGGCTGGGAACTTGGAACTTCGGATGATATCCTCCGAGTGAAATGGCAAAATCGCCATTGAAGTTTTCCCCGTACCAGAACCAAGCGGCGAAATCGCCGCCAAGTTTGCAGTTCTTGCTGAACAGAAACGAATCTTCTGTCAGAGTTGAAGATATGCCCGCGAAACCCTGGGAGGGCTTCCATACCCCTTTCAATAGTGCTTCTACATGTACGAACTTGTTGTCATGCCCAGACTTTTTCGGCAAATCCAGCGTAGACTTTCCAAGGAGGATCAACTCTAATTCCTTGCTCATTTGGCCGATTAGAAGCATTTTGGATTCGATTAACTCAAATGTATTAAAATCTAAACCTACCGCGAGCCAGTTAGAACCGGTCTCCGCGACGATCCATTGCTTAAGCTTCGTTAAGACCCGATTCATTTGATCGTCGCGGTCCATGAGCGGTACAACATTTACTTCCTCTACTGTCGGTTCCTTGAATCTTCGATTGATCCCAAATCCTAAACTGATCCCTGTGACGTACATGTAAGGTGGGCCGCCGAGGTGTTGATCCAAACTTGCATATACGAATAATGAATCTTCACCATCTATTTGTTCATACTGCCCGATTGCATCAATGCTGCGCTTCAATGTTTCGATCGAAGCCGATCCCCCAAACTTGTTCTCTGACTCCATCAGGAGACCGCCGCTGATCTTCATCGGATCCAAGTCATAGGTTAAGTCCATTCCCTGCAGAAGGGTAGCAACATCTGGCCCGGATATAAACGGAACAGATGCATGTAAATCCAATAATTCCAATTCAACGCCAAACAACGATACAAGACCATCAATTCTAGTATCAAAGCGAAAATCCGTGCCGGACATTCCAATCCCAATTCTACGGATTGTAAGCGGCCCCAATGTTTGTTGGACCGGAAACCATATGTCCGTCCGGTAATGGATTTCTGTTTCATCTGGTGCTAAACCCGATTCGACTCGATTAGGATCATATAACAAGATATCCCATGGTTTCGTTTGTCCGAATAGCTCCGTTCTTCCGTATATCCGAAGTCCAGGCTGCAATACACGTGCCGGGAATATGTTCTCGCGAAGAAGGGTATTCCAACTGTCCACAGTTGATTTCAGAACGGTTGTCAAACCAAGATGAACATACGCCATCCCTTCCAAATGCACTCCTATGCTTTGCAATGCAGGGATGGATTTGCCGAACAGCTTCATTTGCGATAAATTCATACTTCTTCTAAAATTGACTGCAAAAGCAAAATGTTCTTCTTCTTGGTCCGGTTTGATCAATCCAAACCGCAGTTGCGGATAGTCCTGAAGATTGCCTGTTACGACATATGGAGGAGGGTTAGAGGGGTTGGGCATACTTACATCCCTTAATTCCAAGTCATACGGTTCTAGAATTGGGAAACCAACTGGGATTCGAATTCCTAATTCGCTAAGCAAGTCTTTTAGTTTGATATTTTGGACGAGTATCGGTATAAACGGTTCCATGTTTCACCTCGATTTTTAGTTCTGAATTTCGTTATATGTTCTTTCTAATTGTTTGAATATTTATTCCCAAATATTCACAAAAATGAAAGATTTAATTTAAAGGATGACCTAAATTGTCACAATGGATATTACGATGCAGGAAAAAGAAACCACCGTCATTTAACTGACGGCGGTGTTTCACTATTAAAGGTTACAAAATAGTGATTTATTGAAGCAAAAAATGCAATAACCTCCAATCATTTGTTTGGAGGTTATTGCCGAAAAGGTTACAAAATAATGATTATCTAGCTAAAAGATGTTGGGTTTTTATAGAGACAGTACTAATTTATCAAAACTCCTCAGGACAGGAAAATGTCGCGGAGCATTTGTTCCCATATTTACAAATGGTCAAAATTCTTGCTTAAACTTAACTAATGCCTAAAGTCTCAATATGCTACCACTGAAAATCCTTAAAAACTACATCTATTCTTCATCCTCAGAAGCATCGGTTTTACCGTCAAGGAATGCAGTGACGACTGTCCCAACAAATGCCGCCAAACACCAACTGTTTGAGAAGATGAGAAAACAATTACCCCAACTACAAGTAGAAGACGAAAAAGCTTCACTGAAAAGGCACCTCCACATCGGTCATGGAGGTAACATCCCAAATCGTTTGGAAAAGATACCCACTATGCATAATGCCTCGTTAGTTCAATCTCCGCTTCGTTTATTATTCGCCGGATTACCAGTTTGTTTTCCCCTCCCCCAACAATCGGGTCAAGTTCTTGTCGCTTCCCAACAAAGGGGTTAAGTTCTTTTCGTTCGAAAACGACAAGAACTTGTCCGAAAAAAAATAAAAACCCGCGATTTTCGCAGGTTTGAATCGGCTATGTTTTTGTCGCCCGACAATAAAAAAGCTATTCAAAACTACGAGATCTATTTCGAAAATTCGTTAATCTGTATTCATATTTTTAAATCATGGACATAAATGAATATCTACGGATATCCATTTATCTCCAATAAGATCAACGGAGAAAAGAGATTCTATTATCAGAGGTGAAGCTATGCGTAAACTGCAAATAATTGTTCTTAGTATGCTTCTGCTATTCCCGGTTCACCTTTATCTAACAGGTTCTCTTATGGCAGCGTGGAAGATTGTAGATGAAACGTCTTGGAAGATGGATGGAAATGCCGATTCGCCTTTAAAGAGCAAAATGCAAGATTGGCAAACGTGGTATCTTAAAAAACCATTCAGTGTTATGGGGAAGATAATATTTCCCCCCCTGCCCCGGATAGTTTGTTGCTTGATAATTGTCTACAGAAAATAAAGCCTTAGATACAAATTGCGATTTGCGGGCTTTCTTCCTTTCTGTAGCAATTAGTTTAGTGGTAGCTTAGAGGTTACGATACTGCTTGATGACGTTCCTTCAAATCTTACCGTTGTATTATCTGGTTAAGGAATAGCTGATATTTGCCTGCTTGAAGCTTTATTTTGGAACAGAAGTACGTAAGCAATGAATAGATTATGGTTATCCATATTTTAATGTCGAACACTGTCGAACACCAGATAAAGAAAATTTTAGAAATTGTCAGCAGGTAATAGCGTAAGTATTGCAGAAGAAAATGTTAATAAGACTTTGGACCTATGACTTTAAACATCAGCAAAGTGACATAGATCCAGAATAATAGCCATGCCGAGTCATTAGTTCCGATAAGCGAATCTGAAAGTAAAAACTTTTAATAATATGTGGATTTAATCGGCGGGTTGTGCTCAACAACCCACGTCTTAAGTTTACATAAAACTTAACAATTTTGGTTTGCAATAATGTTGGGAATTATCTAAGCTATCATAATAACTATAGGGGGTTTCATATGAATAACAACAAAGAAGTATATGCTGGATTTTGGTTGAGAACAGGTGCTTATGTAATAGACGCTGTTCTAGTATTTGTAGTAACAGTAATAATAGGTTTTGCAGCTAGTCTAATCGGCGCTTGGTCAGATTATGCTGCGTATATTCCAATAATTGTTAATCTAGTTATGCTAGTGGCTAGTATGGTGTACTTGATTGGAATGGAAACCAAGTATGGCGCTACTCTAGGTAAACTAGCTGTCGGGATACAAGTCGTTAAATTAGATGGCACTCCTGTACCAATGGGAAAAGTTGTAGGAAGATATTTCAGTAAAATAATCTCTTCCATACTTTGCATAGGATACATAATGGTAGCCTTCACTGAACGTAAACAAGGACTGCATGACATTATGTCTGGGTGCCTAGTGGTAAAGAAAAACATGAAGCATCAAATAGGTCTACCACAATAATCAGACGAGGGTTCGTCCCCTCTCTAAAGTCCCAGAATGATCTGGCACTTTATAGTTTGGACGAGTTCATTCAATCACGAGCAAGAAGCTCATTGAACGACACACTAATGCCATGCGTAACAATGCCAATCAATCCAGAAATTTTAACTGAGTGGGAGAGCTTAGAGAAAATTTGTTCCGTGCCGGATATTCTATCCGATCGCACAACGGTATTGTTCATTTTGGAATCACCACATAAACGCAATTATTTTTATACTGGTAGCTCTTGCGGCGGTTCATTGCCGTTTCGCAATGTATACATATCCATCAGGAGGTTATTACTTTATGAAAACGATTCAAATGAAAAAGTCTGTATTTGTTTCAACCATCGCAGCCGCAAGCTTGATTTTCGGCTCCGTAGGGGTATTTGCTTCAAGTGGTCTGGAAAAGATTCAAGCGTATTTAAACCACGATATTAAATTCACGGTTGACGGTAAGTCTTGGACGCCGAAAGACAGTGAAGGCAACCAATTGACTCCGATCATTTATGATGGTTCTTCTTATGTTCCTGCAAAAGCGGTGACTGAGAAACTCGGCGGTTCGGTTACTTGGGACGGCGACAGCCAAACCATTCGATTGACAACACCTAACGGCAAGTCCAACGAAGGCATACCTTACAAAGACGGTCAGGGTTCCGCGCCGGTACCTTCAAAACCTGCTCAAACGCCGCCACAAGCTCAAACTCCTGTAGAAGTCCCATCGGGCAATGGGGTAATGGTTCTTGGGGATAAAGATGCTACAACACAGAAAATGCAAGAGCAAGCGGTTGTTATCATTAAAATATTCGGTGAGGCTCTGGAAACAGGCAGCACAGCTAAATATGATGCCTATGTTGATGCATTCACGGCGGATAAGCGAGACCATTCCCCAATTTCTTTAGGGCGTCAGTATTACAAAGATGAGTTCAGCAATAAGGTAAAGGGTGCGATTGCGGCTAATGAAGCGGATCAAGTCGCTGCATATGCAAAGGCATTGAAGTCGGTAACTTCTGCCGACATTAAACTTGATCATGTGAGTACTAAAACAGAGTTCGGTCAATCATTCAAGTACAGCTTCCTTCCGAAAGGCTGGTCGGCTTTCAGTACTGTATATGTGGAGTTTGAGTTCTCTGCGGATCATTACGATAGTAACAACTTCCTTCTTGAGCAAGTTTATGTTAGCTAGGCAACCTCAACTTCATTTAAAAAGTTAACATATGAATTGGCTAGTCGTAAATCTGTATATCACGGATGTCGACTAGCCTTTTTCTTTCAGGGATGTTTGCTCAATAAAAGCAGCTATTACAACAAACAAACAACACGGGAGTACGTACAGGCAAAAAAAGAATGACACCCTTTTCCATTTAATGTGGAAAGAAAGTCACTCTTTTTGCCGTGGTGCCGAAAAATCGACTACCCTTAGCATCTCTGTTATGGTATTCGTAGTTCTATCGGAAGTGTTTATACAGCATTCTTTTAGCGTTTGCAAAGGTAATGACGCTTTAGGGCATCCCTGCTATAATTAAGGGAAATAATGGAAATGATAGCGGATATAACAGCCGTCCATTTGGGGGGAAGTATGGTATTAATACGCCAAACTGAAAGCAAAGCCGATTCGGGGAAGCAAGACGACGTCCGTCGGGGACGTCCGCCGTCTGTAAATGCGTTGCAATCCGCTCATCGTTCTATCGGAAACCGAATGGTACAAAGGATGATCCAGCAGCATCTCACGAATACGAGTCATGAAACGATCCAAAGACAGCTAAACGAAGATCAAATGGACGAATTGGAGTATACTGTAAATAATTATGCCATGGCTCTCGGGTGCTCTAAGAACATCGTTGATCGCACGCTCAGCATATTGCAGAAGCGGCATAACTCCGTTGCCGGAGCGATACAAGATATCGACAATGCTTTCAGCCAAGCGTTCTCCGAGATAAAGGGGGTATCTAAGGAGGAGGACAAAGACGAAGATATCGGTATGGATATAGAAGAGTCAAGCAATAAGCAGGCGACAGAAGTCGCGTTGCAGGCTCCGCATACGCAAACAAAAGTGAACACACCTTCCTTAGAATCCTCCAACCATGAGCAACAATTCCCGAGGCAAAATGACTCGTACCCGCAAAACACTTACCCAAGCACAGACGTTTCTCAACAACCGCATTCAGGCAACCCAAACAATGGAAATTACGGACAATCGCAATTCGGATTCGACCCATACGCTTCTCAACAACCGCAAACAGGTTACCCATACAGCGCATATTACGGGCAAACGCAATCTGGATACGACCCATTCGCTTCTCAACTGCAGCAAACAGGCTACCTATACAGCGGATATTACGGGCAAACGCAATCTGGATACGACTCTTATAATCAGCAACATTCTGGACACGGCTCCCACTACGTCCATGAGCAACCGGTCTACGGCATGTATCCGCAAAGTACATATCCGCAAAGCAATCCAACGAACGTCACGAATCAAACGGGTTACGCATTTCAACAGATCGAGCCAATCGTCAACAACCTTTTTCCCGATAGAGCAAGCAACATTATGGAATTGCTGCAATGGGCAAGCACTTCCCCCATGATCGCCGGTTTTAAAACCTGGTACTCAGACATGATTCAGCGCGCTAATGACGAAAGTATGGTAAAAGACATGCTTTACGAGTTGCTGGATGTCCAAAGGGAAATAAACACAAATCAAGAAATGGACCGTGTCTATCATTTGGACAACGACAAGCAATCATCCGGGAAAAGCTTCGACTATAAAGCGACCCGCGAAAAAAAATATCCCGGTCTAGTGATGTCTATGCAGGAAACCGTGGCCAAGCACGAAGTTACACATGTGGAGCAGCCTGTTCGCTCGTCGGAAGATTTGCACGCTGGCGTCAGGCACATTGCCGAGAAGGTGTTAAGAGAAGACAAAGATCAGCATAAAAACTATAAGATTGGCGGCACGATCGCCATGACAAAGGGAGTTGCCCCCAGAACCACGGTTGAAGACGTGCTAAAAGAGCTGCTGCAGTCGTTGAATAGCAATCCGAGGTCGATCGAGGCCAGAGTGATTAACTTGGATAGGATCGTTATAGTCGATCACAATTTCAAAGTGCTAGGGACGTTTACTAAAAATAAATCTAAATGGACGTTGGAATGATCTCTCTGTTGAATAAAAGGGTCAAGTCTTTGTCGCCCATCGATAGACAGGACAAGTTCTTCTCTTTCGTTCACGACTAGAACTTATCTACTATTCTACAGCAGATGCAGTTGTCTCGTCCCGTTAGTGAGGTCCGCTCTTTAACAGAAGCGGGCCTTACTTTAATAAGAAGTGACTTACTCCAAAAAAGAGACAGCGGCAGCCTCGGACGAGAAATAATGTCCTAGACTAACGCTGCGCTAATTGACCTCTATAAAAATCAAATTGTTTCACTTGCAGTTTTTAAAATCGTCTTCAATAATTTATTCAACTTTATAACCTGCTTATCATTTATCAAAACCTCTGCTACTGCCTTAGCTATCACTTCCCGATTTTCATCGATAAATTCAGAGATATGCTGTTCAATGACCATTCGCATCAAATCATCGTGACTATACTGGGGACCAACGATTAAATCCTCTTCCGGAACATTTAAAGCATTCGCAATTCTGGAGATTGTTGAATTACGTGGAAAAGTGACTAAATCACGTTCAAGTTTAGATAAGTAACTTTCACTAATTCCTGTCCTTTCTGACAAATCAACTAGCGTCATGTCCTGAGAAATTCTTATACTCTTAATAGCTTGTGTATTATACTTCCGTGATTGATTAAAATTCTTACACCGTTCCTTTAGATTTTCCGGCTTCTATCATCTCTGAAAATGAAAAAGACCATCTATCGGTGAATTAACACTGACAGATGGCCACTTGCGGAATATGAGATTAATTCAAAAAGAATTAACCACAATTGTGAATAAGAGCAAAGCTTCTTTGTGCATAAGTGTTAAAACTTCTTGTAAATAGGAGTAACAAGAGTTTCTTTGTACATAAGTGTTAAAAACCTTCTTTGTAAATAGGTGTAACAAGAGCTACTTTGGACATAATGTTAAAGATAATCTTTCCTTGCGCATAGGTAAAACATCATAACTTTCCGATGGACGATTCTTAAAAAGAAAAACATCCGTCGTCATAAATGCCAGCCCATAGGGAGGTAGACTTGCCACATAAAGTGGAAACGGTGTAACTAAATCACCAAGAAAAACTATCTTTATTCTACGTGCTTTCCACTCTTTTTACAAGGATAAAACCACAAAAAGTCCTTGACCCCCTCGTTTTTGGGATCAGGACTCATTTTATTTTTTGATTAGAATTTATGTTCCCCTTTATCTTAAAAAAAATAAGGGGATCTGTCAATAAGGAAGGTGAATTCTAGTTTTTGTCATCTGGATTATATTTTTTGTTTACTAGATTTTCTATCACGTTCTTGGCTGTTCCATCGCGCTCTATTGCTTTAATTACCTTTTGTTTCAAATTGATCGAAATGGTCATGAGTTTTTCATCTGGATCAATTGGTTTGCGACCCATACAAGCCTCCATCCGATCACCTTCCCATTTCCCCTTTTATCTTATCTCTGAAAATATTATATCCTACTATTGTTAAAAAAGTCAGTATCCACTAAGGATAAATATAAATAGCTGTTGACTGATAATATAGATGTTCAAAAACAAAGTGCTAAAATCCAGAAAAACCCGCCAATTATACAGGCGGGTTTAAAATAAAATTATTTAAAAGAAAGAATACATTATTAGCCGTTCAGATTTTGATTTTCCAAGATCTCTTTGTCCTCAACGTTATCGCGAACAACTTTTTGAACCCCGATAGAGCTGTAGGAGATCAAAAGCATAACGGCAATGTAGTATCCCTTTACATTTAATTCGAATGACGCGTTAAATAATCCAATGAAAAACATGACGAATCCGATTATTAACCCAACTATCGCCATTCCGGTGAAAGCGGGAGTGTTACGCATACGATGCTTAGGATTATCGATTTTTAAATCTTTGTCCTCAGCATTGTCCCTTATCACCTTTTGGGTGACAATGCTTGTGATGGTAATTAGGAACATGCATAACAAATAATAACCTTTGACGTTTAATTGCCACTCAGCATTGTAGATACCGAAGCAATATAAGAATAATCCAGCGGCAAGCGCGAAGTAAGAAGCGGCTGTGAAAGCTGGTGTGTTACGTCTTTGATACTTTGGGTACATTGGAGGTCATCCCCTTATAGTTGTATTAGTTTGGTAATTGGTTCTCTTTTACATATATTAACTTGCCGAGCAGCATGATAACAGGCCTATTTTCATGTAGTACCTATCTATGTAATCATTACATGGTAAATGTGCTGAATAATTCATAGGGTTAATTAAACCATTATCTATTATTGGTGATTTTGAAAAACTGCAAGTATATTAAAAAACTTAATAATAGTAGCAGCTGCAAATACAAAACTAAGTATCTTGCGTAATGTTCTTGAAATAACCTTCCAGGCAAGGAAACCCAGAGCTAGAACCACAATAATCACATATAGAATTGGCGATGATAGGAGATTTGAATCAAAAATATTTAACACATATTAGCGCCCCTTCCTTGAAATAAAAACATTCAGTCGACGTTCTTTATATCCTGTGATAATTCCTATGATGAGTGCGGCTAATATTGGGACAAAGAAAATCAATGCACCAATCCACATATCTACTACATCACCATTACGCTTACCTACAATGAAAAATATTGTTGAAGCTATTAACCATACGGCAAATGAAAAAGCCGCAACAACTGTTGAAAGCATGTTATTTCCTCCAATTTAAGCCGTCCAACGACTATCTTTAATTTTCTGTATATTTGAAATGATGACAAGAATAATGAACCTCGTAATAATTTCCTCTAATCATCTCATCAACCCCAAACTTGCATGTTAGATCGGATAATCATTTAGTTATTACCCATCATTGTAGCAAAACTGATATCGGTACAATGGAGTAAATTGTCATCACCTTTTATATAGGTGATACTGACCGATACAGGAGACTGCTTTGAATCCTGTCCAATTATGTATTGGAAGTTTAGTTGTTTCCCTTCCTTCTTAACCGAGCCTGCATCCAATGATGTACTGCCAGTGGATACAGCAGAATTTAGTGCACCCAGAAATTCATCAAGAGACTCCTTGGGCATAGACGAACGAAGAGAATCCGATAGTTTTAAGGATCTGCCGGCTGACTTACTTAGAGCAGTTGGCGCAAAACCCTGATCAATATATCGGGACATGGTATTCTTAATATCTTCTCCATTTCCGGTTTGAAGTGTTAACGAAAAGGAAATTAGCAATCTCTGTGCTGCAGCCTTGTAATCTGTTATCAACTGATCGGTATCATAATTTCCTGGGTAGACGCTTTTAATATCATCCGATGTAACGCTTCGGTCCTGATCTGGGTTTGGATCAATGTTTACTACTCGGTCATCTGAGGACTTTTTGGTTATGATAATGACCCTCTTGTTCTCTTCGTCCCATTGAACATCGGCCCCCAAAGCTTCAGCCAATGCCCTTGCTGATACATAGGAATGACCGCCATATACAATCGGGTACATGATACCATCCTCGCTGGATAGATCGATAGATTTTCCATCTACATATAACTGAAGGGCAGCATTTTGATAGGCTCCATCAATCTCTTTAAGTGTCGTGTCTGCATATGCACCAACACCTAAACCTAATAATAAAAAAGAAACTAGACCAATGCGTATTGGTAATTTCATAATGTTGTTATCCTCCATAGTTCATAGATTGCGTTTCTTCGTTCGTATCAACTCAAGATAATCTGATGACTTAATAACTATTTGTGCCTTATTTATGTCTTTGTAAGTATTCTTTCTCAGATCCCCAAACACAAGAAATTCTTTACCTATGAGGTCTTTCTTATCATATAGAAAATGCTTATAGTATTCCGCGAATATGACGATCGTGAAAGGCTTTTCTTCATCATCGATATCCATATCAATCATAGTTACCTTTTCTAACTTCGTAACCTCGCTAACTCGGCCATACACGAAATACTGCATACGTGGGAGCGTCATGTCTTGCCACAGTAAATCATAAGCCCGATCCGGACTCATCACCACATGAGACAGTGGTAGTTTTCTTCCACCACCCACATTAAAATAGATGGTAGCTAGCATGTCCGGTTCATACGACGTTAACAGCTTCACTATGCTTTTAAGTGACCCAATGGTTCCAGGTGCCTCCTTGTCATCTTTCACTTTAACCTTGTCTTCTTTTTCTTCTTTCTTTTCTTTACGATCGATTGGCTCTTTCGGAATGTAGTCCGGGTCAAGCCTTTTCAAATTTAAATTAATTATTTGTTTCGGAACCCCTTCTGATTCCAAAATCTGTTGCTGATAGAGTGCAGTCTTTTGGATCGCCCCAACTACGTCGAGTGGTTCATAAAACCCGCAGTTCTCCTTATGTTTACTATCAATATCCTTGCCTATAGTTTTGAAATATGCAGATCTCTTCGTTTCGGATGAAGAAGAAGCACCGACATATATGACAGGTGCCTTGCATTGAGGATCTATACAAAATAGCGTGAATCCATGCTTCTCATCCGAATATTCCGAAGCATGGATCACTTTTCCGTTTGGAAGTAGAGCTGTTAACACCGGGATTCCTCCTCTCAACTTAATAGCTCACATAGTTATATTATTTTCATCATTGCTAAGGCTTACTTTTGAGTACATGGCTTCCCATTTCATTCTGCACGCTGTATCAGCCTCAGGAATAATATAATGCTCAACCAAATACTTAATCGCCGTATCAGATAACAGGTTATAGTACCTTAAAAAGTACTCTTTATTGTCAATTGTACTAACAATCAAATCTTCAAAAATCATACCACTCAACTTTTTTGAATGCCATCCGAATTGTAGTTGTTTAATGTTCTTAATTGGAATGCTATGCTTACGGTTTTTTAAGTTGCCATCTTCAATCTCTAATAATACTCGTCCTTTTAATAGTACCGTTACAATCCTTAGTAGTACCGCACCAAAAAAAAGAGTTCCACATAAGCCAATAATGATACCAAAAAAACCTTTTATAATACTTACTGACGGTACAATACCTAATACAAATAGAGAAGAAAGAGTCATAAAACCCATTCCAATAACCATACATCCTGCACCATAATCTGTGTATACAACCTGAACCCCCTTTGGGGTAACCTTGATGTTATTCATTGTTCTATCCAATCTTTCGGTCTAGGAGCGGGAACCCAAGCATAGCCATTTTCCATGAGCATTCCATACTGACCGTACCCGTTCTCATCAACGATCCAAGCTATATTTTTTCGTTTTGAAGCGTCGCTGATATTAACTGGTTCAAATGGGGGAGCTACCGATTTTCGCACCAGTGGGTTCCAACCAAAATGACCGTCAACTTTTACTACGGATTTTTCGCTCTGATTCAACAGCCAAACTCCGAAGTGCTTATGTTCGCCACCAACATACCAAACAGCATCTTTCCGGGGTGGCGCTGCTGGAGGCAGGAAAGGATACCCCTCGTAAAGCGTCTCCCAGTAACCATCATTTAACCAAGCTTCCGAGCTCAATACATACTCGTGAAATGTATCAACTTCCGATCGATCATTGTTCTTGCTCCATGCCGGTTCCACAGACGGCACCGGAACAGATTGTTGTTGTATTCGTCTTTTTAAATAATCTACGACTTCGCCTACTTGTTGTTGCTCTCGTCTTCCTATAAAATCTACGACTTCGCCCATTCTATACACTCTCCCCTTCTATTATTTCTGCTCCATAAAATGCATCACGAAATAGGGTGCGATTGTGAAGACAACCGCCAAGAATCCCATACCAATTGACCAGAAATTAAATGTTTGCTTCATCTTCACGTTTTTTCTTACTTTAAAAATATGACTAATTCCCCAAAGCATTAGTGCTGCCATAACCGTGGCCAATACCCCCCACTTCTGGCCAACGGAGAGAGATAGCAAGACATAATGCTCAACAGTTTTATTTATTGCATCATCGCTAGTTGAAGCCAATAAAAAATGATTAAACATCAAAACTCACATCCTTATATCTGTCAATTTTCTACATTATATACATTAGCTATGTGTTTACCGTACACACGTACGACTATGAGATCACTATATATTTCCAAATGACACCTGTCAAGACTTCATACCTATAAAATGCCTGACTTTTGTCCTATTAAGCTTTTGATGATGCCTTCACAGCTGTCATTTGAAAAGAGGAGAGGCGAGTATCGCTCACCCTCCCATAGCTTCCTGGTAATCTTCGTAATGACGTGAAATATCATGCTGTCCCGGCCATAAACCTAAGACATAACGAGAATTGTTCTGGTATTGTACGAGCGCAGTAAATACCTCATTCGATTCGATTTTTGCGAGCGTAATATGATCGAACACGCCTCGATCACCGGTTTCAATATTTATGCAACTAGCGAGTCCATCGTCGTATCGTTCTGCAATCCGATAATGACCCCAATGCGTACCCTTTCGTTGGTCACTACCGCCATCTTCCAATTGTAAATCGAATTCCGCTTGCTCCAGCTTTTCTTCTGGTGTTTTCGCAGCTAATGGAAAACGAATGACGTTATCCGAATATTGCGGTACTGGCGGATTAGTAAAGATGCCAAGCTTCTTCAAAAATTCAGGGTCTGCTTCAGCTGCAAACTGCATTTCGGTAATCTTGGGAGGCGTGAAATAATGAGATCCTGTTCCTGTATTTTGCTCATCGATATCGAATTCCAATTGTTGCTGCTCAATACTATCGCTTTGCTTCTCTTGTTCTTCTGAGATTGCATCGAGATAGGCTTGCGAGTTCTGTTCGTAATCAACTTTCGCTTCATTATTTGCCACTTCATTGGAGTGTACGGTTACAATGATAGTTTCGGCTTGGGCTGTTATCGGTTCGTCAACCTCTACCTGACTAATGAATGATTCCGAAACATCAACCTTTTCAACTTCTTCAGTCGATATACGTAATTCAGGTTTAAGGGTTGTCGATATACGATAAGCCTGACTTTTATCCCTATACCAAGATAGACGCATTTCAAGATCGGCAATGGTAGATTCCATATCCGAGTGCCGTCCAGCCCCACGAAAATACAACCTAAAAAGTCCTGCGACAACAAGTGGAAGCGCGATGATCATAGCCACTCCACCTAATATTAAATAGGCAGCAGGTATTTCTATATGAAACATAGTCTTATCCCTCTTCTGCGCACTTGCGCCATATTTAATCAAATAGCTGACCTTGAAACTCTCCATAATAATTGGTTTCCAGCCCGACTACGAAATCTAGGCTTTCGTGGATTGCACGAGAGGAATCCCATCTTGGATCCTTCGAGATTTGTCCTTGATAGGTCATCATTTTACCAAATCTACGTGGTGCGACAATGGCAGACGTTAGGTCCACGCTATGCCAAGGAAACCTGAGCAAGTTTTGATCGCATACACCGAACCCGTGAAAGTTCACATCCGAATATCGTTCAAAAACTTCGCTTAGCAGCTCGTACCTTTTTTTCCACGAACTAATGGTTAAGATTCCGCCTATACCGACGCAAGGAGGATCGACCTTTGTAAGAATCTCGTCCAGAAAGGAGAACGGTGATGAGTCAATGTGCCAAATTGGCATCGGGCATACACCTTCATCACAAAGAAATTCAAAATGTGCTGCAGATAACGCATCATTTCCACGGACATCAAGATTAGACCATGTAAAGAATTCCTTGCGGTAAAGTCTTAAGAAGGCAGCATACTCCTCGATATTGATCGGGCATTCATGCAGCTCCCATGCCTTCACCTTGGCAAAGTTAAAACTGTTCATCAACTGAAAGCCCCCGCTGTCTATAAAGAGCTTTTCAATTCCGTTTTCCGCCTTATACCTTCGCCAATTATCTTTACCTTGTTTTCGAAGGTACAAATAATTGAACATAGCCCACCGCGCGCCTCGTGATGCAGCTATAGCGAGGTCCCTTGGATGTGATTCTGTTCCGGAGAGCCAAACGCGAATTCCTAAGATCGTCAGCCGGTGCAAGCCTGTCCTGGTTTCTGTGACCCGTGAAATATCTGAAAACATCTCGACAAGACAACCAAAAAGTGCGGAGCTCATTCTACAGAAACGTTCCACGTCTTTGATTACGCAAGTTCGCGTGTAGTAGACATACGCTGCAGCCTTCACCAATCGCTTCCGCGAAATTTGGTTAGGAGAACTTGCCCTCTTCGGATTCAGCCACAAGTTATCATCATGCTGCTGGATTACCTGACTCCGTGATCCTGTTACCGTTTGAATGTACTGTCGGCGTCGCGCCTTCTTCAAAAAACTGCGGACTCGCCTGCTTGCCTCCGTTTGATAGTCGATCAAGTTGAATCATCCCTCTCCTTTAAACATAAAGAGCCATGACGACAGATCGCCACGGCCCACGCACCCTTATACATTAAATTCTAAATCCTCATCTATCATGACTAACCTACTGCGACGATAATTTAGAAGTTCCACATCCTCGTCCTCCAATTCAATAAACAGAGACCGAAATAATTGTGTTACCTTTTTCAACATATACAACATCCTCCTTGCCCCCGCCTCCAATAGGTGGGGGTCATAAAATACTCCCACCTAGGAGTTAAAGCAAAGATTTGTCGATTAACCGATGATAAGCCCTGGCGTGAGAAGATCGCCAATCGTTTCCTCAATGGAGTGAAGTATGTTTCCGCTGTAGTTAAGCTTCTCCATTTTTACAATGACATTAAGGGAACGATTTTGCTGCTTCAATCCATCTGCATACCCAGATAAAAACTGACAAACACCTTCGGAATTTATAAAATGAAAGGTACTTTTTCCAACCGTGATCCTAATCTTACTTACGATCAGATTGACAGTCTTTATCTCGTCAGCGGTGAAAGCCTTGGGGATGATCTTATCTAGATTCCACCATCTACGCCATCCGCTAACTTCAACATGATATCCGCTAGGACAAGACATTGCTTTCTTGTCGATCTCTGCAGCCCACTTCATGGCTTCATCGAATGTAGCGTTCTCCAAGTCTATAGTGACAGGGTTTCCGCACTTCTCACATGTGGTCTCAATCAAACGTTCTGCCATCTGGCATTCCTCCTGGACATAAAAAATAGAGCCGATAAAATACCCGCTCCTTGTTCATACAATATGGACTTACGTTTACTGCAGCATATAGATAACTTACGTTTACCTACTTGTCCGCTGAGTACACATTGGATTCATTAGAATCTCCTCCTCACATATGTTTTCCAACGCAAAAAATGCCCAACTGCAGGAATCCTTAGAAACAAGCAGACTACACCTGTTCTCATAAATTCCGCCGCTAGGGCATTAGGCTTCACGTAAGGTAATACAAAATTCTAATATAACTATACCACAATACATCCGGAGATGGAATAAGAAGAGCCACATAGAATTTCACTTAATCAGCAAAGGAGAGGGGAATACCCCACTCCTTTGAACATTCTCATACATCGATTGTATGATTTAAACCAATCCTCACTTTTATTTTAGACCTGTTTTGCGCTTTTGATTGTAATGTTTTTGACAAAAACCTTTTGCGTACCCAAGGCCCCCACAAACAGTACATTCTAAGTTATACTTTTCTTTCTTTCTACCTCTTTTATTTGAAGCATTTCTCAAGCCTAATGCTAAATCATAGTCTTCTAGTTGATATAGTTCTTCCACCTTTAAATCGAAGAAATTTGCCATTCTGTATGCAATAGCCATAAAGGGAATAGCCTTGTTTTTGCGATAGTTAATTATTGCTTCTACAGTTATCTTGCAATAATCCGCTAAGTCCTGCATAACCCCTATAATTGATGCTTTACTTTCTTTATTACTCTTTCGTTTTTGAGATTCAGCTTTGATTAGTTCGTTAAGTCTATGACGAAATTGATAAATTACAATAAAGTATTGTCCTCTAACACCTTATCTTTAAAGGGATTTTCATCGATATGAATCATTCAAAATTACAATAAAGTTTGGTTCTTAATTGCATTTTCGTTTTGACCTTCATCTCGTTGTTTGTCCATTACATTAAAGTTTTGTTCCCAAGGTAGTTGACTATGCGTTAGCAGTACTATTCATAGGCACCTGCGGGGCTAGCTACATGAGAGAAAGCCGAGCACATGTCGGGTAATAACTCGGCATCTACTCAGCTTCGGTTCTCTATAGAGTCAAACATGAATTGTTACAATGTCCTATTAAACTTTTCAACAATGTGGTCTATGATAGGAATGATGTTGGAGTCATCGATGACCGACATCTTTTCAGGTTTGAATAATTGAAACTTTTTAAATTGATAATAGTCGTGTAAAACTTGCTGAATAGACATTTGATTATAAACCAAGTACTTAATATTAATAATCTCACGAAGCAACAAATCGTCTTGGAGGATAATGAATTTCTCATTAATTGGGTTGAAGATCCCTTTATCTTTTCCAAATTGATAGAAATTCTGAGCTTGCTGTTCGCGTTTATTTAAAGTGTTCTTTAACAAATCAAACAAATCGGGGAATGCGGATTGAAGGTCTTTTAGAAATACATCCGTTATTTTTCCCACAAGAGACACGGATTGTTCAAACATTTGCTGGAACCAAATGCCAAAAAATTTGTCATCGTTGTCTAACGCAGGGTCTTCAAGTTTATTTATATAATCAACAAATACGCGAACAACGCCTTTGATAACATCTTCCTTAGAAGAAAAATGTTTGTACATCGTAGCTCTGCTAATATCCATATGTTTTGCAATATCATCCATCCTTAAACTTTGAAAACCATCCTTCATGACAGATGAAATCAGCTTTTTAAGCAGCTTTACTTTCGTTTCGTCCAGCTGAATCCCGGTAGTCAATGATGTTCCTCCTTTCGAGCAAGCTATCCTTTTATTATACATGACATTACCAACTCTATAAACATTGAAAGCAAAAAAGATGTTTTTCACTGATTTTGTATATTGCCCGAGCTTGGGTTTGACTGTTTCCAGCAAATGGGGGTGTCCCATAAGTCCATTACAATGACTTTGGGACGCCCCCTTTTCATTTCAGATACAATATCAACCTTCGCTTTTTTAGAAAGCCCCCTTAATCAAACCTCCATCAACACGTATCGTGGCACCACTTATATATTGGGCATAATTACTGCATAAATAGACAACAGCAGCCGCAATCTCATCTGGATAGCCAAACCGTCCTTGGTCATTCGGTATTAAAGAATTCACTGCATTGGGTTGAATCTCTTCCCATGTTTCGCCCCAGCCCCTGGATGGACCAATGCTTTCGACTAATTCCTTAACCGCGTCTACCAGTATCGCTCCGGGTGAGACAACATTCGATGTGATACCAGTATTTTTAAGCTCACGAGCTAACGACACCGCAAGATTATGGCGCGCTGCGAGTGTTGCATTGTACTGCGGATGGGTGTTCATCGGTTGAAGCGCTAGACCTCCACCAATTGTAATAATTCGTCCCCAGTTCAGATCACGCATCTGAGGGACAAGCCTTTGAATCATACGAACTCCTGATACCACATTGACATTATAGGTTTCAGACCATTCATCTGCGGTTGCATCCGTCCAGGAAAGATGGCGATAGAAGCCGGCATTATTGACCAGTATGTGCACAGGGCCGTCGGCTAAAGCTGCTTTTGCTACTGCATCTGCACCGGCGTCTGTAGTGAGTTCGCCAAGTGCCGGTAATGCTGAACCTCCATCTGCGCGAATGGCTTCAACAACTGCATGGGTACGAGCTTCATCTCTTCCGTGTACAATGACACTTGCACCTTCTGCTGCCAGCATCTTCGCCATAGCCATACCCAACCCACTGCTGGAACCAGTAACTAATGCGCGTTTCCCTTTTAATTCTAATTGCATATATATCATTCTCCTCTAGATAATATTGTTGGTGTTTTTCTTGTTTAACACTAGTAATGATTTATGCCGGCATCTTGTGTAGCTCCGGGTTGCGACTTCGGAGAAGCAACAGGATAGTTACCGCTGCTAATGAAGCAACAAAGAGGAATGCTGATCCTGTAATCGTTGCTGAAATGGCGTTTGCGAACTCAATTTTTGAAGCATTGCCTGAAGAATTGTATGCTCCAAAGACTGTAGCCAAAATAGCTAACCCCACAGATCCACCGATTTGATGGGCTACATTAACAATTCCAGATGCTGCTCCAGCATCACCTGGTTCAACTTTAGACAGACCTAGTGTAGTAAATGGAATGAAAACAATTCCTGCTCCAATTCCTAATATAACCATTGGAATTAAGATACCTATATAAAAGTTTGTCTCGAGAGAGATTCTGCTTAACCAGCTCATACCTACGATAGCGACGAATATTCCTGAAATTAATAGTTTTGACGTACCAAATTTGGCTAACAATTTCGGCACGACATACATCATCGCAAACTGAACTGCTGTCATAGGAACGAATGCCAAGCCGGCTTGAAATGAATTAAACCCACACACAATCTGTAAAAACTGCGAAAGGAAATATATCATTGAAAACATGCCACCAACGAAAAGGAACCTCCCTAAATAGCCAGCGGTTCGTTCACGATTAATAAATAAACGTAACGGCGTGATTGGTTGTTTTGCACGTGACTCAATAAATACAAAACTTATCACTAAGACGATACCAATCATCAGGGAAATGATGGTCACTAGGTTTCCCCATCCCTTATCTGCTGCTTGAATGAACCCGTAAACCAATGCCGTCATCCCAACAACAGAAGTAAATGCACCAACGAAATCAAATCGACCTGATACCTTCTCTGTATGAGGTAAATATTTTGGCGCTAACAAGAGTAATATCATTCCAATCGGAACATTGATAAACATACCTACACGCCAAGAAATCAAATCCGTTAGAAGACCGCCAAGCACAAGTCCCACACTTCCCCCAATTCCAGAAATTGCGCTATATAGTGCGATGGCCTTTGCTCTTTCTTTTTGTTCAACAAAGATTACTGATAGTAATGCCAATGTAGATGGTGTTGCTAATGCTGCAGCTACTCCTTGAAGGGAACGAGAAATTAATAGGAATTCGGTGGAATTGGCTAGTCCAACAAGCAAAGACGCAACCGAAAACAACGCTATCCCAATCATAAAAACGTTCTTTCTGCCAAATATATCCCCTGCTCTTGCCCCCAAAAGTAACAGACCACCAAATGCCAAGATATAAGCATTTTGGACCCAAGTTAAAGTCGTAGTCGAAAGCTGTAAGGTGCGTCCGATTTCAGGTAAGGCTGTAATCATGATGGATGCATCCAAAACAATCATGAGCTGACATGCAATTATGGTTAACAATGCTACGCTTTTTGAGCTTTTCAAGAAACACACTCCTCTCACAATGAACTGAGAAATTTTTTTACTTTATTGGTCTGCTCTCTTTTATTTATTATTCGCTTCCTTCCTGAGCACAGCTTTATCATAACACCGTTTAAAAACTTTGTAAACAATTTATGTTCATTTTGTCTATAATGTTTACCTATCGTAGAATGTTCCTGCTGAACGGATCGCCAATGAGACGCGCGGACGGTCTGCGATACGTATGGATTATACCCGGCTGCATCGGGTCAGCTGGCTGATTGCTACCTATAGAGAGGATTTTTCCATGGAGTTGAGCGGGACCAAACTAGGGTATGTGCAAATGAAAAAGAGGGAATAACTGGGCTAAATGCTTCCGAAGGAGAATAGGAATGGAGTCTTCTGCAAAAATATCGGGAACTCAATTAAGTTTATTATTGTTTTCCTTTGTAGCTATCCCTCCTTTAAAAATGTCCCGATGGCAACAATCATCGGGACATTTTAGGGGCAATTAGCTCTTCAGTATGTTTGTCCGCTTCAGAACAACACTTTATTGTTTAGAACAATACTTTATTGTAATTTGTCAGAAATCCCTTGTACATCATATATAATTCTCCATTCAAATAAATTGATCATTCCTCTTATCAGTCATCTACTTCTCATATCATCAAGAGCAGTTGCCCCTCACAATGTGCATCGCGCTTCTGCTTCTTGCCCTCTGAAGAAGCCATAGCTAGTTGAAGTGGAAGTTGAGAAGAAGTCAAAGTATCCTTAGCTGGCCCTACATGATATCCATGCTTTACTGCAAGTTTCTCAAGTGTTGACAGCTCTCGTTGTCTCTTCTCTTCCTCTACTTCGAATCGAATGACTGGCAGCAACTCTCGCGCGATTGCCTTTAACGCATTGCCGATGTCAGTGTAGGAACCGACGCCCCACTCGTAATGATGTTGGAGGAGCTCCTCAAGCAGTTCGATCATTCCTTTACGTCCATCATAGTAATCTATGAAGCCATGGCGGTCGTAATGTGCTATGAAACCGCTACGCAGATACAAAAAATCATATAGCGCCTTATCAATCAACTGGGAATCACGTGCTTTGACGACTTTCATAAATTTCTTATAAATCCTTTGCTTTTGCTGCCCCGTTAAACGAAGTTCATCCTGGAATTCCATGGACGTTACCCTCCTTAAATAAATAAGGCGCCTAGATTAGGCACCTTTTATCTCCATATGATATTTCTTTTCCTTTACAGCATCATCATATCGCTCTACGACAATGACTTGATCATACCTCTGTTCGAACACACCTGGAACCTCGTACAATAAATAGAATCGACCGCTAACCTCTCCGCGATATGAAGCGGGGAAAGCATCATATTCTTCCATCAACAGTAGAGGAAGAATAGATATATCTTTTGAGTACCCTCGCGCATTTCTAGCCGATACGGCAGCCATGATATCATTCTCTACATGTACGATCCGTTCATTTATAGCTTCATACAGGCAAAATTTCATGTGCCTCTACCTCCTCTTTCATATGTAAACCTTTTATCCGAAACTACCTTCACATACGAGTTGGTCCTCAGGATCTTCAAGAATGCCGCAAGTAAGTACAAAGTCGACATCATTCCTTAGATCCTCTTCGGACCTCCCCGTTGAGTCGAGGATAGTTTTTACTGGATATTTCCCTACATAAAAAAAGGTCATCATACTAGCTGGGACGCCCATTCTGCGATACTTAACCAGTTTTCTAACGAGCAATCCGTACTCACTCATTGTCACAAGATTAATGTCCATGATGTCATCAATGAGTTCGTAAAGATCAGCCATCACTTTGTCAGCACCATTTTTTCCCGATCGTTCAAGTTGTCGGAGATCCAGCATCGAGTAGCCAGCCTCAAGTAATAGCCAAACAGCCTTTACTTCGTACTTGTTTTGAGGATTAGTAAGCATCCTACTTAGACTACCGCTTAATTGCATTAGTTCGGATGAATCCATACCCAGCAGTACTAATAGATGTCCAATTACCGAGAAGCGGGTTCGTTCTCCAGAAGACTCGATATATTCCGCATTCTCTGAAATCCCTCGTTCTTTCACAACATCAAGCAAATCTTGTAATTTTCTCATGTTCATCCCTCTTAGGGAATCCCTCCTTTGTTTTCATAGATGTGTTTACCTGCAAAAAAAAGAAAGCCCTATGCAGATGGACTTTGATAGCCATAAAAAAATAAGGCTAAACAAAATTCCGCCACATAGGGCTTTCGACTTGAGCAAGGTGTAACATATCTTTAGGGGAATTATATCATAAATATATTCCGTTTGGAAGATATTGTGTAGTCAGTTTACGTTAGTCGATCCATTTTTTCATTCAATTTCCGAAGCATTTCAGCTCTCTTCGTTTTCCGTTCCTTCATCAACTGCTCTATCGATCGCATTTCTACTTTTTGCGGTTTCCGTATAAATGAAAGAACATTTCCTTTCATCTCTACCCTCCTTCAAAGAATGATACTGTCATTATAAAAAATATGCTATTTCGTTTCTCCAAACTCACCTTGACATTTTCCTTACACTTCCTAACTGTGTGAAGTAAGGATATGTAAGGAGGTAATATTGATGTTTAAATCCACAATAACAAGTAAAGGTCAACTAACCGTTCCAAAAGAAATTCGTGAACTTCTCAACCTTAATACAGGAGATGGTGTTGTTTTTAAGGTTAATGATGCGAGAAATATAGTTGTTACGTTTGAAAAAGATGAAGAAGTTATAGAATGTCCTATTTGTAAAGGGTTTGACCCTTTCTATTTTAATGCAAACTATGGATCTTGCTTTTTATGTGATCAAACAAAGTATGTTAATGCAAAGATTTCAGCATGGCAACAAATAGGAATGATTAAATCAATAAAATATGGTGTATCAGTTTCTGTTATTCAACACGAGAAAGGTTCCAATGGAGAGTTTATTCAGAGTTTAATCCCTAAAGTTAAACTCTACAGCAAAAAATACTCTGAGGAATTACTTGATATTGCACACGACTATCTTCAAATGAAATATATAGTGGAGTACGCCCCTCGAAATCAATTTGAACCTGAAAAATTTATGAACCTAACTGAAATTATCTTGGATGAAATCCTTGCATTATTGAAAAGCGAAGCCGCAAAAGAAGAATCTAGAAGATGGTTTATCAATCTACTGGAAATTAGTCAGGCTGATTAAAAATAAAAGCCGTCGCATCACGACGGCTAAATACTTATCAATTTAGTTATGCAATAAGACGGCAGACTCCTTCTTGCTGTTCTTCATAACAGCTGAAGCTTGATCTGCAATAGAACTAACCATACGAAGACGATCATCTGTATCCATATTACGATTATTATTAATCTGTCTCAGCTGCATAGCTAGCGCCAACAGTTGATCCGCTTCAGAAAGAGACTTTTTGCGAAAGAAGCTCCAAAAGAATTGCATGCTCGTCACCACCTAACCGAACTTGATAAGATAGCTCAATTAATAGACTCAATTGAATGATATTTAGATATCGCTCAATGTTGTCAAAATCTGCTTCACTTACCTCATCCTTAGATTGAGAGGCTACTACTACGACACCAATCATTTCCCCATGGTGCATAATCGGGAGCCCTACAATACTATTATATCTTCTTTCGCCTTGCTTGACAATGATATGTGCTGCCTGTGAAGAAATGTCAGTATAGAGAATCCTTCGGTTCTCTTCCCACACTTGACCCACAAATCCTTCTCCCTTTGAAAACTTCAAACTTCCGTCAATAGAACTTCCACTTCTGCATTCCCCAACAAGTACCATGCTCTCTTCGGGGATATTCCTCAAAAAAATGTAAGCATGTTTGTTGTTTGTGCTGTCAATTGTAGTGCTACAGATTTCGGCACAAATTGAACTCAGAAATAAGTTTAGACGATACGGTTCCTTGTCTCTCAAAGTAAACGATTTTGCAGCCAAGTTGTAACATTTTCCTATTAAATGATCAAGGTTCATTACAAGTCTACGTTCACGCAATGTATCTTTCACTGTCACATTGAGTTCATCAAACACAATAGTATGAGCTGCGTTTAGTGCTTCCAACTCAGTTATTCTTTGTTGCAACTTCTTAATTTCTTCATCTTTCCCAACTTGCTTATACTGTTCTACCGCATATTCATGATGTAAGAGATTAGGAAACCAGGAATATAATTGCCCTCGCTCTTTATCCCGGCTACAAAGCCATAAGGCCCAACCACCGAGCACTCTGTACATTCCGATCCACGCGAAAACCAAAAACATTAAAACAATAAAAAGGGTCTTATTATTGAATGTCCCGTTTGAAACAAACAGGAAGGTACAAACGGTGTTAATTCCATTATAAATCAACACAATTATTTGGGGCACAGCTCCGTCTACCGCTGCGTCAATACCATACAGTGTTACACATGTAAGAACCAATGCCATAATTCCAGCGATTACCATCCTTCGTTTGTATCCCTTTTTAGGATTATACGACGGGTAGTATCCTTGTTCTGTCACTTGTTCCATATTTGGTTGAGTTTGCATCTTCTTTTTCTCCTTTGCTCAATAAGGATGATTCATTTTCGGTCTAGTGTGCAAACCTCTGGAGAATGCACCAGGAAACCATCTCCGATGTCCACCGGCTCTTTAGCCATCAAATAACCCCATGCCCGTAAGACCCAAAACCCCTTTCTTATCCGAAGCTTTGGGGGCTCTTCTAGGACTGTGTAGATTATGGCATTTTTCTGATTGGCTAATTGCAGGACATTATCCTCAAGTATCCAAACATAATTCTTCAACGATTCGATAACTGTACCCTCCGGAGGACATTCACTTTCCATGAGGTTCGCTGCCTGAACGAATCGTTCATACTTTTGTCGTTCTACTTCGCTATGGAGGTAAGGACCGACATACATAAAGCGCTCATTCGGACGTCGATAAAAGCGCGAGAAAACATCACCACACTCAAAGATAGTTTCCCATCCCTCATGTAATTCGGCATAGCTGTCAGCAATATCCTGCCGAAGGCGAAATCCTTCCCTGTACAATAGATCAATCGACATCTCATTCATAATCGATTCTTTGATGAACAAAAACTTTGCGGTTCCGTCATCCTCTACATTAAAGACTACATCAATCAGTCCATTAGTGAAGAGCTTTTTACTAACCGGTTCCTCTTCAAATCCGCTGATCCGTTGAAGTCGCTGGTCAAACTGAAAATCCAACCCTTGCAAACGTTCAACTGTAAATACCGATTTGAAAACACCATTTTGAATCTCCCTGCAAAGGGAAATCTCGGATTCAAGGGACCTATTTACAATGACTTCCGACATCAGTTGCCTTCTGCTCTCTTCTGTTTCCACAAGAATTCGCTTTTCCCGCTCCAGAGTCTCATCAATCATCATTTGTTCGTGCATATGCACAAACCTCCTTTAAACATCATAGTAAACGATTCAAATTCCACGAAAAAAAGCCCAGAGTGGAGAATCCTTTAAGCTGAGGACATACCTCTGCCTTGATAGATTCTGCCACTAGGGCTTCAGGCTTGCGTAAATGAAAAGAACGTTTCTGGTAATGATCATAGCATAGGATTGAAGATTTTGGGAATAAAAAAGGATGAGCAAACTAAAGACTGCAAATGTGTCAGTATAAATACCAATCCTCTTATTAATACAGTACTTACGTTCATACATTAAACAAACGCAGAACGATAGTTCAATTCACTAATACTTTTTTTACCAAGTCATAACGTTATTGTAAAAGAACATAAAAATGGATAGAGCCTCAGATGTAATCTGAAAACTCTATCCATTCTTAAAACGAATCCCTGCCTACTTTAAGCGTAAAAGCAATTGTTCATTATTTGATTCGGACATTCTTTGTTCAAGCGGCCGATAGAAAGGAACTTCATTCTTCATAAGCTGCCTCAGAATAAGACTGTACCTGTCGGAACGCTGTGGGTTGTTATAAGTCTTTAAAATACGAGCTAATTCTTCAATAAGTGTTTCCTCGTCTTCTAAAAGGATATCCTTGCGCTCAATAAATACGACACTACCATCTTGACGTTTAGCACGATAGGCAGAAGAGTGTAATGTCTTAGGCCGCGTAGTTACCGGGCATTTGACAACCTCAACTCGTTCCTCGCGAGATAACCAGCTTGCGTGAATGGAAGTCATTGGTCTTCCTCCTCGCACTCATCGTCCCAGTCATCAATATCTAGTTCATCTTCATCGAATTCCTCATCATCCAATTCGTGTTCATCAGGATCGGGATTAGAGCCATCATCCTGTTTTGCAGGTCGCTTTGCAACGCTTGGCCTATCAACAGTTTGTTTAAGGGACGCCATTTCTTTCAGCGTATCCTTAAACAGTTCCTGCTGGGCCATACTTACAAATTCTGGCCGTACCCCAGACATCCGAGAGTCGAAGATGGCTTGATGAACAAGGATCGCTTTCTCTGTGAGCAAGGTGTTTATGATATTGTTTGCGAGCTGTGCAGCCATTTTATTTGTTGCGCAGCGCTGTGGTGCTGATTGGATTACTTCACCGCATCCCGGAATCCGAGACTCGGTATCCGTTAAAATCTCCGGATATAGGCTACCAGCCGGCTCTAAAATTTTCCGTCCGTTATACTTTAGCCCAACCACAATTTGACCGCCGTTGCCAGTCTCAGGCTTAGCCTCATTCAACCGATTGAGTGTTACACCGTGAACTCCCGCATCGATATACAGCAGTGTGCGCGCTTCCTCGGATCGGAAATAGGCATCCATGATCTGCCTCGTCGCATGGTTGTCCACCATGCCAATAAGAACGGGAAGAAAAATGGTGCTGCTATCCTTTCCTGGATCTGCCAGCAGACTGCCTAGATCAGACACATCCGCAATATACTCGGTACGGCGGAACGTTTCAATTCCGTAAAAATCACCGTAACGCTCGGCAAGCGCTTGTACCTTAAATTGGTCGACCTCTTCCGGCTCAAAAATTTGATTACCCAAATTCTTCTTTTCAACCCGGTCTCCATCAACCAGCATAATATGTTCCAAGAAAAATGGTCGTTTATATCGATTATGCTGGAAAGCATTAAAATGTGTTCGAAGATCTTGGCAGAGCCCCCTGTAGAAATGGGAGCCGTTCGCCCCTAATCCGATAATTACAATCTGAAGATTAATGCGTTTATCAAATTGAATGATTCCTGGCATGGAATCTCCTCCTCTTCATATTAAAAAATAGAGGCCTCCGCTTTTGCGGGTGCCTCCTACTTTTATACATACTGATGTACGCGATCAACCCATTCAGGCGGGAACGTGCATGCCGAATAGGTAGATTCAACGTCAAAAACATCTGCTATGTTCACATATAGATGCTGCCCATTGAACCCTGCACGAAATCTGTGATCAATCGTCTGCTTATCTAAGTTCCCGAAGACACCGTAGACGCAAAGTGCTTTATCGTTACGGTCATCTACTGCGGAAAAAACAGCCGGCATCACATGATGCGAGTGCATGATCAGAACAATATCTCGCTCCGGATCATCAGGATAATCAGCTTCAACATTAACAACATTTGCCCATTGCTCGGGACAATGCAGCTCATAAGCTTCGGTCGTTCGGTTCCAGGCCACATAGACGAGTGCCTCACGTTTC
Source organism: Paenibacillus sp. V4I7 (assembly GCF_030817275.1). Classification (NCBI taxonomy): domain Bacteria; kingdom Bacillati; phylum Bacillota; class Bacilli; order Caryophanales; family Paenibacillaceae; genus Paenibacillus; species Paenibacillus sp. V4I7. The sequence continues at coordinate 222,551 of NZ_JAUSZD010000001.1, forward strand.
TCTAGAACAAAGTGCTTGAAGAAATCAAGCGTCTGTTTCAGAAAAACTCCCGGGATCTTGTTCATTTTAAACGAAACCCCTTCAGTGACATTCTCCAGCGTTGGAACAACTTGTGCGGCTACCGTAACCTTAAGGTGCTTGTTCTCCCGAACTTCATAGAGACGGCCGTCTCTTCCCGCGACGTAATTGATAGGCTTTGATGGAGCCTTTTCAAACTCGCTAAGCTTCCAGTGAAATGCTTGATAAGCGGGAAAACTATTGCCCATTTTGCCAGCACTGATGGAAGGAGTCAGTCGCTTGTTTTCTTTATCGACGCGCCACGCAACGGCTTCTTCGTTAGCAAACTCGAAATAGTCAAGCGCTAGCGCAAGTCGTAGCATATCAACGGTTAGTTCGCCCTCTTGGACTTCCGGGATTTTCGTTTCTGTTGATGTCTGAGGTTGTGGTTTCTTTACAACAACTTCGTCATTATCCTCATCAACTTCCAGATCATCTTCTTCCTCGTCTTCCATTTCGGAATCTCTCGCCCCTTCGCCAGTGCCTTCCACATTACCGCCTGCAGCAATGGCTGCTTCAGCTTCCGCTTTGGCCTGACGAGCTTTATCGAGGTCTTCCTTTACTTCCTGAGGAACCATACCCCATAGAGCAGTCTTCACTTCTTCGATATCCTGATCATTCATTTCCACAAGGCGCCTACTAAGGTCGGAAACAGAGAATGAATGCATAGCGTAATGTACGGTCCAATCAAGCCCGACAAGCATTTTACGGATATCGGCTTGTGTTTCGTACCGCCTAATGGTCGGCTTCGGCTTTACCTTAGATTTAGCACCTTTGGTATCACTTTTAGCTGTTCCCTTATCATTCGTCTGCTGCTTCTTCTTAGAAGCATTCTTGCCCGTTTCTACAACTGGTGCTGCAGCCCCTGCGTCAATACCAAGCATCGTAAGTAAGTCCATGTTTAATCGCCCCGCAGCTCATTCGTCCGCGGAACTTCCTCCCTTGTACATAAGTTATTTCATCACAGCAAATGTGATGGACCTTTTATTCGAACGGGTCGTCACACCCGACGATATCATAGAATGTCTGCCAAAACCTTGTCGGTTTCAACGAGATGCTTATCGTCAAAGTCTTGGCCGGCTAATTCAGCCAGAAGCTCGCGATAGTTCTTTTCCCCTACATATAAGTCGAAGTTCCGTTCCCCTTGAAGGAAAATATACGGATACGACTCGATATTTCTGAATTCCTTAAGTGCCGGGAAGTAATTCCAGCAGCAAACCATATTTCCGCTAACATGAGAGAATGGATACCGATACAATTTGGATTTTTCTGTAACTACCTCATCTTTGACTGCCGCAACCTTTGCATTGATTCGCCGATCGCTTAATTCAAAGATGAAAATGAGTTTCGGATGCCCAACCTGCTCGATCATTTGCCCTCTCAAATTCACGTCCCAGCGTGCCCGCTCCACCTCTAAAGCAATAACCGTCCGTTTCTTCGACTGCTTAAAATACAAGCAATTTCGTGGAAGAATCGGGGTCGTTAGCTCCAAATCATCGAGATGCTCCTTAGCAAATTCGAGTACGACGTCTTTCTTGACTCTTTTTGCAAGGTGAGCCCACAGGTCGTTTATAGCGTCTTCTGACTCAAATTCCTTCACATGCCTCACAGTTGCATCCAAGATGGTTTTGATCGTTTCACGATCTGGTGTGTCGAAGACATGAGCCTTATCAAGCAGCAGCTCAAACATCCGCCGCAGATCATTTGGGTCTTCGATCTTAGATAGCTTTTCCGTCATTGCTTTCACGAGATTGTTATAGGCAGCGTTATCCACTTTTGGGATATTCGCATTCTCCAGCAATACTGCCAGAAGTTTACGCATGAGTTCATCATCCGATTTCCTATAACCGTCTGAGAGTTCTTCGATAATCGCATTTAGGATATCGTCGCGATCACCGCTCGCCCCAACTTCAGCCTCGTAGCGGAAAAGTTCACTAATAAACGCTTTAGGGTCGTCAAGAATGGCGGTATATAGCATCCACGTATCTGCGCTATGGATCATGTGCTTTTGTAGATCCACAGCATTCACCCTGACTTCCTGAACGACAACACCACCCATTATTCGCTCAACGATTGGCTTCTGGATACCTTCCTCATCGATGGTAATACGAGTTTGCATCAGTGTAGGCTTTACCAACGTTTCCATAGTTCATTCCTCCATTTCACATAGTGCGGTGCTAATTCCGCATAATCTTTTGACTCATACGCGCTTTACGAGCTGTGACACCGCGCCTAATCCTCCTTTTCGAAAGAGTTGGCGATTCTGTAACACGCTCGGTGAGGGCTTCTGCCGACATTGTGCTGTTCGCTATACTGACGATTAGCTCAGAAAGGCTAAGTAGCTCATCAAATATCTCAAACAATGGGACACTGCAATTAAAGAACTCAAGCGATATACCTTCCTCATGCACTTCGTAAGGCAGGCTCTCATTCTCATCTCCAAGCTCCCCAAGGCAGCCGTTCACACGATCGATGTTATCTTCGGAAAGCTCCACTTTGATAAAATAGCCTTCATTCTCTATTTCCTCAATGCGTTCCCAACCAAAGAGTGTCGTAAGCACTTGCTCCAGGATATTTTCGCCGATTTTCCAGTCTTCATAAATCGGCAACCCTTTTTCCATCATCATACGAACCGTGACTAACATATTGAGACCTTGCAAATATTCCGATTGGACATCTGTTGTAAGACCGAGAAAGTGGCTCATTAGAGCAACCTCCTTCTTCGATCAATTGGCAGAGCCCTAATCATATCGCTGATCCCCACGGTTCGATTGATTTCCATAATGGTTTGATGTGAATTCTCCTGGTCGAAGTCTTCGGAACCATAGTCGGCTGCTACATAATGGTAGAGCTCCTCGTACAAGTTCTTTAGTTTTTGTACATCCATTGACTTCAGAACATCGAGAACATCCTTCACAATTGCACCGGGTCGGTAAGCAATGGCATGAAGCAGTATCTGTTCCATTTCAAATCGCTTAACATACTCCGAATTTAAAGCATCGGATTTAATACCAGCCCAAAACATTTCGTTGATCACCATAGTACCCACATTCTTGCCTCCTTTGTTTTATATGAAAAAAAGCGCTGTACAAGCGAAATATATCGCTCGAACACCGCTTTCTTTGCAACAGAAAAACCCCATACTAACTGCTCTTTACACAAGAAAACAGAAATTTTCCTGTGATAGACAACAGCCAACATAGGGCTTGAGAACTTGCGTAAAGGCCACTTAAGGCAAAAAATTCATATTCATATTTTACCATCGTGTTTATACCCTGTCTATATCGTATTTACATATATTCCTTCCTCCATTTTCAAAGTGCATTTAATGATCTAATTATGTACATAATACATCCATAAATTGACCACGAATCGACCAATGTGTTATCATTAAAAGAAAAAACTGGAAGGGGCATACCTATGACTGACCACGATCAATCTGTTCCTGAAACAATCCCCCCAAAGCGTGCTACGATTAAAAATCAGGATACTTTACAAAAGATGGAATGGATGAAAGAAAAGCTTAACATTTCTACGGATACTGACTTGGTCTCCGTCTCTCTTTCTTTGCTCCATATGTGCATAGAGCTGCAGGAAAAAGGATATGAAATTGGCGGATACAAGGAAAAGGGGATCTTTGGAGAGCGGGAATATCGAATGATCTCTTTGAATTTGATTCGTTAGGTGAAATGAGAAAAACATCTGCTTTAAGAAATTAGACAATTGACCTACTAAAGGAGGTTATTGGACTGGAAGCTAATATGGTTGTTCAAAATCAAGACGGAAAATTCTACGTATATTTGGTCTATAAACTATTTGAAGATGTGAACACTCCTCTTCGCCATTTTATTGATTTGTTTGATACCGAGACTGAAGCGAAGGAATTCTCAAAAAAATTCGTTGTCCTATTGCAAGAGTCGGTTTAGTAAGAATATACCGTTACTGGACGAAGAGATGTTTAGTTCGTATTTAAGAAATGCAATTTAATGTCTTTAATCATAATAGTCCAAAGTGATTCAATGGATTTACATTATCCTTGAATAGGAGACACATTGACCATATTCGCATAAAAAAGCCGGCAATTAGAATTCTAATTGCCGGCTTTTTATTTGCTTTTGCTACTAATTGTTTATTGACCAAAAATAGTTTTGTAAAACGGTATCTCTACGTGATTAATGAATATAAAAATTGCAAATAAGATAATAGCTGAAAAACTGTAAGTCATCGGGATTTTCCTCTTTACCAAAAAATACACTGACAGTGCTAAAAGAATTCCCAATAATATATCAATCTTCATGTATTATACTCTCCTTTTTTGAAATCCCTTTGTTAGTAAGATCGTTCTTGACCTTATCCGTTTATTAATTGATCTTTTTGCCACAGCAAATGATATCCAATTAATTCTGGGAACTTCAATCATATTATTTACTTTGCTTGCCAAAATAAAATCCAAGGAACGTGCCAATAAGTGGACTGATAGCACCAAAGATTAACTTCAGAACCTCGATCGATTTATCGACATCTCCTTTGACAAGCAGTTGATATATAACGACCAAGAGGATAAAAGTGACCATAATACCAAAGAAACATAGCATCGTTTTTAGCAAAAACGAACGTTCCGTCTTTACTTCATCGATGACTATTTTTTCTTGGTCACCCACTTTCATTTTGCCCTTTTGGTCGGAGCTCAACTGTTCTACTTTGACTTCATCCCATTTGATTTCAGTCATAGAGCTCACCTCCTAATTAATAAAATGTTTCTAACCTCCCGTATCCAGAATCCGATTTTTCGGCGTGCCTGAATTTGGTATCCCTGCTCTTGCAATTGAAGGCTTACATTAAGCAGCGACAACGCATGAGAAATCGTTTCCTCGGGGTTCATATTTAATTTGCGACACAACTCTTGAACCTCGGCTGGCAAGCTGCCTTTGGGTTCCATAGCACTGGCTTTGATCATAGGTAGTTCCCTCCTACTAAATGTACATAGTTTGATGCATTGTCTGATTGCCATGTTCCCAGTAATTGACTAACCCGTTACCTGCAATGGCACCACCTCCTTTCAAATAAAAAGGTGTTACCCCGTTGTTGGAGGTAACACCTTCTTATTTCATAAATAGATACGTATCATTTGTACATAAGCGTCATTAGGGCAGAATGAATCCCGCATTAATGACTTTCTTCTTATTCCATTTCAGCACTTTTAGAACAGCTGCAGCGTAGTGCTCGTCATAGAAATAATCATGGTGCGCAGCTATGAAGTTCTTGTGCAGACTTGGAATAATCCTTTTACCCGTTGTTGCCTCCATGCGAAGAATCTTTGAATATAAGCAGTGAGCTTTATATAAAAGGGTTCCTTCCTGGATAATTGCAACTTTTTGGGGTTTCTTCGTCTTAAACATAAAAAACATACTCATTCCTCCTGACATATTTTAGAAATGCAAAAAACCGCCCATAGGATGGTCTCATTCTTCTAGAATAACAAATATCCAAAAATGGATAGACGTATTCTAGGAGCATAGATCCAACCCATAGGGCGGTAGACTTGAACAAGGTTAAAGATTGAAGATTACTTACATACTATCATATTAAAATATGGGATGTAAATAACTTCCACACTACCGTCCTTACATTTTTCATCCCTTACAAATGGTTATCGCCTATGTACATTGGTTCATGACATTTTTTACTGGTTCATGATTCTTTTTACTGGTTCACGACTCTTTTTACTGGTTACGACTCTTATAATTCTTCTCGTAAATTTGCCTGCATAGGGGGGAATCCGGGTGGAGTAATTACTGACTACAGATAGTAAGAATGTTGTGTCCTTTGAGTTTATTTAAATTATATATAATAATAAATTTAATTTTAGGGTGACAAATAAGTTTTGAAGTGCAAGAAACCAGCAAATCAAAGGTTTTGCAGGAAGCTCCTTAATCGCAGCCGAAGCTTCAAAAAAGCAAACACCCGCTATCGTAGATATGAAATCATCTCGTGGAGTGATCAATTCTTTGTTCAAGAACTCTTTCCCAGAAAGGTGAAAAAGCAAGTCCAAGTCGAACAGTGCCAAAATCTTTAAAAAAACGATCCTGAATAATATCTCCATATGTCCGTATTACATTATCCAATTTGGATAATGCTTGTTGAGCCTGATCCACTAGAGGGTGCTTAAAGTCTGGTTGCCACCCCTCATCAAATACGATTAGGCCTTCGTTCTCCAGAACATTAAGTTGATATCTGTCTTCGTCAGCACCTACAAATCCACCATAAGGCGATCCTTTGTAGTTATGATAAAGAACACTTGTTGCTAGACGGTTGAAGTTGGATAAGGTTTTCTTAGCGGTTTCTACAGCCTGCAAAAACGTATCCCATTCGCTCATTTGGGAATGATCCATCGCTTTCACTTGCTCGGCATCTTTCATACTACGGAGCTTCTCGTTTTCTGATTGTAGCGCCCTCACTTCGTCCTCGGTCATCTTAAATGCCTCGTTCAGCGCAGCATTTTGATCGCGTAACGTTTTCACTATGGCTGGCGTAATTGTCTCTCTCTTTTTCATTTCTTCTATAAACGGAGTGAGTGTTTCATTATAGAAATCCTGTGCTCTGCTTGTAAAACGAACCATTTGAGCAGCTGTTCCTATTTGTCTTTTGGTGAAGGCATCACCCAAGCGCTGAAGATCAGTTGTCGTAGTTAAGGTAAGAGCCTGCACCCAAGTACGGTATGGGGTTGCAGACAATGCATTATGATCTAATGGAGGAATAATAATTGGTACCAAAGCTTGCTGGTTTACCCACGCAGCACCTAACTCGCAGAGGCAAAATTGGCTTTCCAAATACCGTGGAGTAATTATCGGCAGAATCAAAGTTGCATCTATCATCCCTTTTCGGATTTCTTCGATCCAGTTACCTCCGAATGTAAGTTCTTCATCGGAAGTATAGAAGAAGTTATCCCTAGTTAGATTGAATTGGGTTTGAAGCATATCCATAAGTTTTGTTACCATTTTGTTATCGGCTGTAGCGTGGCTAATAAAAATCTTTGTCAAAATGTATCATCTCCATAGTAGAAAGTATAGCGGTCATGTACTTCAACTAATCTCAGCTGTACAAGTCCAGTAAAGGGATGTTCGCCCCATATCCTTCCATTTTAACACATGTGTGAATATAATAAATGATCAAACCTCTCTCTTATGAGTATGTGAAAGTAGTGACAGAGCAGCTTCAAAATCAGTGACAAATGAAGTTACAACCGGTGTCAAAATGAAATCCAAATCAGCTTAATTTCTGTAACTAAAAATGACACAAACCCGATTGTCTGTAATTTAGAATGACACTTTCCGTATTTTTTGTAATATGAAATGACATAAACTGTTGATGAAGTTATAAGGTTTCTCTTTGACGTAGCTATTTCCTGCTTCATTTCAAGCAACTTGAGGATTATTACTGCCATATTAAGCATCTGTGGGATAGTGATCGTGCGAGCTCCTGACAAACGAAAAAGGCAGAGAAGTGGGACTAACCCGCTGCTCTGCCCTATAATTTATCTTAACAATAATTGTTCAAACTCAGAATCTTCATGGATAAAATCACAAAGGGGTATTCGCTTCCCTTTTTGATACTTCATGGTGTGTCCGCCAAGTGATGCTTCTAAGGTTTTGAGCTTCTGCCAAGCGGCAGGATAAAGTTCAGCTACAGCTTTCATCTCGTCCGGTGAAGCAAAGATACACCACCGACAGCTTACCCTAGAAACATAATTATAAGCCATATGTTCCTTTACTCCAGCCTCTTTTAACAATGCCCTAACTTCAAATTTCTTAAGGTGCAAGATCGGGCGGAAATTGTACACATACCTACCCTTTGTTTCGGCAGTCGCGCTACTTATTGACCAGGAAGGGTACCCCGCGCGACGGGAGCTCTCTTCGTGCCTCTCACCCGTGACGCACAAGATGTTCCCGCTTCTGGTTCTAGCATATTTTAAGTACACATCCCTCTTGAGGTACGAAGTGCAAAATCTCGCTGAACTGTCCGGAAACATCCCACGATCCTCAATTCGCCTTAAGAACCCTTTTTCATCCCAAGCAGTTACTAACGGTAAATCGAAGTGTCGACTTAGGTAATCGAGATGTGATTCGGTGAACTCCGGCCAATCAAAAAATACTTCGTTCTCTGGAGGACCGTCGACCCTACTGTGGAAAAGTATTACCTTCTCCTTCGGGACATTGTAACCGTAAAGCATATAGAGCAGCGCTGCCGTTGAGTCGTTCCCACCACTGACATTACAATGAATTTCATCGAACGAATCCAATGGTGGTAATTCCTTTGGATAGGGAAGAAAACGATCAATCTTAACCGGTGCTTGCTGAAGTACGTTATTCATATTATAACACTCCTCTTTTAGAATAAATAGAAAAAGAGGCCGCACGTTTTGCAAGCCTCTTCTTTGTACATAGTGTTATCCAAACGAGAGCAGCAATTGATTTTCCATAATCTTCGCTGGCCGCTTGACTTTTTTCTTTCCAGAAGCAGTTGCGAGCTCCGCAAATGTAAGAAGCTGAATCGTTTCGATCTCCTGCTTCTGCTTTGACGTAGCCACTTCGGTAATGACTGTCTCTGCAGTTTTGGTCCCGAAAATATCGAAAAGATCCAGAACCTCCACATCGACATCCATAACCTCATCCTCGCTCTGATAAGCCGCAGCCGGAGTAAGGACTTGTTCCTCTTCCTGCTGCTGTGCATTCTCACGAGCCGCACGCCATACTTCCGGATCCATCCCGCAAAGACGTATGGTGTCATCCGCAAGTTCCTTCATACGCTGCTTCAGCACTTCTTTGAAGTTATCCTCGGCAATCATTTCGATGCCCTCGAGCTCCTTCGCCGCAAGTTTTTGCCAAGCCTGCGCCACATCCGCAGATGCGAAACAGGAAGCCAAATCCCTCGCTAGGGACGACTGCGTGTCTCGTGAATACTGAGCAAGCTCGCTCTTGTCGATTCTACCCTCAGTTTGAAGGGAATGTCCCCTTGCGTTCATAATTCGAATGAATTGTTGCATCGCTTGTGTACCCTGGTAGACCGGGTAGTATACTTTACAGAGCCTGTCTTGACCTACACGCCATGCTCGACGAGAACTCTGACGTACCGTCGGAACTTCATTAGAGAGTTGATAGAAAATGATCGTTGGCCAGAATAAGAGGTCCAATCCTACTTCCACTAGTTTCTGATTACATATAATTACAGGTATTCCATTTTCTTCATATTCAGCAATCCGTTCAGACCTTAACTCCGTATTCGGCTCATCAAGGATCTGACACCTTATCCCGTTTCGAGACAAAATATCCCGAAGTCTCTCATTCATTCCATATCGGCCGGTATACGAGTTATAGATCGTTACACGCCTATTTTCGGCGATTTCCTGCTTTACAGTTTCCACCAGCCAGCGTTCCTTCGCGTGAAGCTCGCTGCCATCACCAATCGGTTCCGCAAAAACAGTTTCATCTCCGATCGTTACCGACATACCAAGATCAGGCCGGTCCGCGTAGACGAGCGTCGCAGGATTAAACTTACTCCATACGCCGGCGCTACCACTTACAGATGATGCTCTAGCACATACCTCATATAGGTTATCATGGAAAGCTGAGTAACTGGTCCTATGCTCCGAATCCATATTGATGAAAATGGGTAATTCTTCCAATTTAACTAAAGGAAGGCCCATGTCAGGCAATTCTATGAAAGCGGCCTTATGAAGTAGGAATTGGGCAGTGAGCTGTGGCGCTATGCCGGGAGCTTCCTTTGTCGTGACAGACTTTTTCTTCCGTCTCGTAACGACACCCTCATCACCACCCTCATCGCGGATAATTTCCTCAATCTTCCCATACCGTTTAGCCCACTCAACATCACCGCTGTCGAAGTTAATGCCCGCATCCAGAAGTGACTTCGGATCGGTCCGCCAGAGAAGCTCCTTTATCGAAGTACTCTTACCGTTCGTAGGGGTCCCAGTCAACATTAGAGTCCTACGAGCCGACTTCACCATTTGAGCAAATGCATCTCCACGCCCTGAGTCACCAGCCTTGCACTGATGGGCTTCATCACAAATATACAGATCAAAGTACCGCTTTGTACGCTTTAGCACCTGGGAGATATTTACCCGTGGCTTGTTCTTCGTCTCTCCGCGTGACTTTAATGCAGGTCGGTAGAAGCAATTGCCGCACTCCCTATCAGGAAAGTTGTGCTGTCGCTCCTTCAATGCTGCCTTTCGCTGTTTTTCATCCATACCATCATCAGTACGGCACCCAACGAGGGAAACAACATTATCACATTTCGTTAGAAGTCCCGCTTTACGCACCCACTTGAGCGGGTATCTCTTCGGAATTCCATTTGGGAGCAGTTCGCGCTTCGTTTTGGCTTCTTGGATCGAATCCGGTGTCGGAGGTAATCCTTCCGCGAAAACGTCCCAAGTCGCCGGCACTTTGTCTCCTTTACTCTTTCCATCAGGAAATACCATGATCGGCTTGCCGCAATCACAGCAATGCCACGCATATACGGACTCACCGCCATGATCCTTCTCACCAAAGATTGGCTTCCATATGCCCCCGAAGTACGTCTCCGAGCCAAGCTTTGCTCGGTCAATCCCAACGAGTGTAAATTCTAAACCCGTCGGTTTGTACCCGCTCCGAACTTTCCTAAGCAGCTGCAGTGCTTCAATTCCACTCCGGATGATGTTTACTTTTGCTCCCGCAATGGTGCCTTCGATTTCTTTGGCTTTCCATTTGGGCAATGTAATTCCCGGTGCGGATAATAAAACTGGCATGCCTTGATGTTTGGCATTTCTCCTCCGCTTTCGAGAGTGCAAAATGTGTGAAACGGCACAGGCAATGATTGACTTACCGCTGCCCATGTCCCCTCCACAGAACACTCGTTCTCTATTCTCAAGCGTGTTAACGATTGCCTGTGCCATATGCGCTTGAACCGGAAATGGTATCCGCTTCAAGTCAGCAATGGACGGGTCAACCATATCATCAAAGGTATGCTGTGGCTGCTTTTCTTCGAGTTGCTTTGCTAACTGTGAAGCATTATTTCGAAGATACTCGGACATGCTCCATGAAGGATCGAATGTACCTTCTACGGAGCTTGTAGGTATCCGTAGCTTCCCAGCCTGGAGAGCATCGGAGATCGCGCTTAGAATGCCTTCCTCCGTTCCATAAAAGAAGGCAGCTTTCGCATTTTGCCACTCAGGGAGTTCAGGGTTTACTTCCACAGCTAATGATGTGAAGAAGTCATCCAAAATTCGGATGTATTCATGTCTCCACTCCTGCGGTAAACCAAATCGGGACATCGCATGCTCAACGATAGCTCCATGAAGATCGCCATCCGGAGCAAAGATGTAAGCCCGATTGTTCTTCTCCTCTTGGCTGTCCTGCTGAGTCTCTGCGATCTCAAAGAGTGAGTTATACACGACACCATGCGCTAACCTACCGTCGGTGCCGATTTCCTTCTCAACTCGTCGGTAGGTGTCCATAATGCTGCGTACATAAGAACGAGAGTTATAGGAGACTTCCCTACCTTCTAAGATGCTCGCTGATACCGCTTTGACTTCTTCCGGAACGCCTACATATGAAGCAAACAATAGTTCCCGGTTACGGCCCTTCCCATGATCCCATATTAAAATATGGGGAACCACACTAAACGATCGGTCTGCAGCTTGAACGCGCAGGACTTGTTCACTTCTTCTCATTTGATCGACCTCCGATGGCTAAAAACTCGATGCGCCCTTCGAACTCCCAACGAAGATACTTCCGAAGTTCATCCAAGTTCACTGTTTTTTCCATCTCAAGACCAATAATGCTCCACTTATACCTAATAGACATATATGTTCGCCCTGCAGGTATATCCTGCCTATCGGGCTCCCTCCCTTAACATAATAAAAAGCAGGCCGAAGCATACGCCCCAACCTGCTTACCTTGAAACTGCATTACTTCAAATCGATCACACCATCCGGGGTAAAAACCCGAATGATGCTCGCGAAATGATGAATTCTGCGAGTTCCTACATAGTTTCCATCATCATCGTGCATGGCTTCGTCATCCGTTCGCTTTTTGGTGACGCCAGCAATAATATGGTTTCCCATATTACCGCCTACGGCTCCAGATGCGATCGAAATGCCGAGGTGGCCAGGCTTCAAGGGAAGCATGGGCCGCTTCATAGTGGCCGCACTGCTTAGCTGCGCTAATCGACTTCGTATATCCCCCAAAACGGCAGAACTTTCGAAATCTTTTGCCATTTCCTCGGGATGAAGCGGGCCTGCACGAAACAGTGGCTCCCCGTCCGTATCACACGGAGGGATATCAAAAGGCTCCATATCCTCCAGGGTGGGCAACATATCCCGCTCCCCTTCGCCAATAGCGACAAGAGTTTTGTAAGCCTTCTTCTGATCCGCTGCAGGCGCTTTACCGAGCCTCCCTACGACGACTACTTGCTTAAAGACGTCATAGTTCGCATCTGTGAACCTGAAGACCTTCAGATCAAGGAAGCGGCCGCTCAAAACGCCAGCCGTATCCTTGACCACATATTGTGGAATGCAAAATAGCAGGATGCCTCCTTTTTGAAGGACACCTTGCTTCGAACCAGTGAGGGCACGAAGGAACGTCAGCTCTGTTCTTTCGGAAAAACCGTCTTGATACGGTGGGTTCAGCCATAATAAGCTAAACTTCGGTTCCGTCCGAACGAATTGATATCCTTCATGCAATACATGGTCAAGAACTTCTGCAGCCACCTCATAGCGACCATCTTCGATTTCGCTTCCATAGGAGCGGGTATTGACTGCACCCTTCTCATGGAATGCTTGAGTAAGCATCGAGAGGGCCTCCCCTTCGCCGCAACACGGATCATAAATATAGATTGGCTTCTCAGCTGCTGCAACTTCTGGAACATGCAGCGCTCTTAGAAGCAGTTCCATCTCTTCAGGCGGAGTGGCATAGTAACCTGCTTTGGATTCCGATGCTAATCTTGCCATTTGCGGATCACCATCTCATACGGAGCGGGTTTTAGTTGCTTTTGCTCCTGGAATCGTTTAGCACGTCCTGCCCTTGCCTTCTCGATGCGCCGATCTACAAAGTAAACGGTCATCATAAAGCTCACAATACATACAACAAGCACCAAAAATACGGTTAACCTACCTCCGGGAATTGTGTCGTACCAAGTTCCCACTTTTTCATTAAGTACATTCAAGTCCATATGGACCTCCTTCTTCCACGAGAAAACAAACGGGTGCCAATGGCACGATCGTTTATTGTCTCGTGCCACTGACATTTGTTCGCCCTAGTGGGAGGCGGATTGTATAAAAAAACGCCTGTAAGCAGTATTTCTGCTTAACAAGCGCTTCTTCCAAACATAAAATTTCGGCGTAAAAAAACAAAAAAAGCCAGTTACGCGCGCACCTCACCCAAGAAAAGGGATAATAGCATCCCATAGGGAGCTCGTGCTTGCGTAAACTGGCTTTGTGCCGAAATGTCTTGTTCCCATTATACGTTAAGGAGCTATTTATCGTCAACGTGTTTAACGACGATCAATTATACTGCATTAGCTCCACATTAAATACAATGATAAGAGACTATAAATGCAGCAAAGCAGAAACACCTTATATTTATCCATACCTTCTAACGGATTTCTACCTTTAGCCTATAAAGTGCAAATGGACAAACGGGGCATTTAATTTCCAGTTCCTTTAACTGATTTAAAAACCTCTATAATACGATTTTTATCAGGATGTTCGATAGGTGTTGGAAATACAAGCATGACGTTGCCATTTAATATTGCCGATTCATTCAACATTTCCTCTTCTACCTTCTCAATATCTTTAGAATCGTATAGATATAATTCTATTCCTATTCCATTAATATTTACCCCTACTCCGTCCACAGCTCCAATCAATTGATAAAATTGTTCCTCTTTCTCACCTACAGTAAACCCATCGTCACGGAATGCTTTTAATACAACATCAATTTTATTTATCTCATTTGTTTTGGTAGTAGTATTAACATTAGTTGGATTCTTTTTTTCGTTATCACCAACGATAACCATATTCCGATTTGAATCATACTCAATAGAAGTATTTAATGCATCAGATATTGCTCGGAGAGGAACATAGGTAGTACCATTATAAGTGATTGGCAATATCATATTTCCTTCCAAATCTTTTGGTGCCCATGCAGAACCTTTTACTTCAAACTTAATATCTCCGTTTAAATATGCCTTGATCTCTTGTAAATTACTCCCTGCAAAAACCCCTAACGAAGTAGATAACACGACAATAGTAGTTGTTACCAATGTTGATGAAATAATTTTTTTTTTATGCACCGGGAATTCCTCCAAAAATTAATTTTGTACTATTTCTGAATCATCTATTTATTGAGAAATATAGGATTGGATATTATCCTTTCTACCATAAAATACGAATAGCTTGTTCCAACTCAACAACCGAAGACTAGAAAAAAAGAAGAGGAAAGGGCTTTGACCCGTTGAGACATGGGAGCGACAACCACTAAGGGCTACGTGGAGAATACGTGCAGTATTTGGAACAATTTGGGTGAGGCTACTTCCACCTCTGTTCCCGCACGCCTTCTAACAGATTAGCCTAGCAATCCTTACTCTTTTCATTCGTCAACCTATTCTAAATGGGATGAAATCCTGCGAATTCACGAGCTTTCGTGAGAAAATTAAATCATATCGAGGGAGCTTAATGACCTGACCTGTCGTCTATGGTACGGTTCACCGTAGTGTATCTAAACACAAAGTATCATTTAACCACAAAATTTATGATTCCATATAAGACAAAACCACTCCTAACATTGGAGTGGTTTCTTTATAGAACTTCTCTTTTCGTTAGCGTAACAATTAACATTGACTCACATGGAAAAGTCAGTTGCAATCTCACTCCATTAATTTAGCTAATTTCATCATTTCATCTTTTGTTAAATTAAAGCTATCCATCGTGATATAAGTACCGTCTTGCACCCAAGATAAGTACCCACCATTCTCTCCTCTAGTTTTCCACCATGGACTAAATCGCCCCTCATGATTATTGACAAAAATCTTTTCTACAATGTAATCAGGACTCACTGATTCTTTCTCAAGAATGGTGTTTCTTGTTTCTTTAAACTGTTGGATACCTACCATATACTCATCATCTTGACTAAAATAATGTAGTCTGATATCGTTTATTGGTTTTGTGATATCCAACGGATAAGGAATTTTGACTTCTAGAGTCCACTTTGGTGGTAATTCATGTGGGACGAACATTTTAAAATTCGCCTTGTTCTTAATTTTGGTTAGTGTACGAAAATCTATCTTTGGATAATTTGATTTTGCAATCGCCGAAGGGATTGAAACTCCAAAGAAAAGAACTAAAATCAGTATAAGCTTTGTTTTCATTATATTCACCCATACTTAGTTTTCCTTTAACGCCAATTATTATGTAATCCTGCCCATTTTTTGAACAGGCTACCCAGTATGCAGAGGCCGCTGAAAAACATCTGTTTTTAATTTTGTGAAGAGGACCTAAATAGATAAAGGCGAATTTCCATTCAATATCTTAATGAGAATTCGCCTTTATTATGGTTTTCTTCATGCTTTTTACTTTAGTAGCGTCAATATTCTTTTGAGATTGACAGTGAATATAGCCATTGCTCCTTGTATGTGCATGCCAATGAGACCCGAGGAAGATGCCACATCATACCCGTGTCTGTGTTTTAGTTCACTATTTTTCACTTCAATTTTGTAGCGCTCTTTTGCTTTCTCTTTGAAATGTTCACCTTCCTGGAAGGCTAGCTGTTCGCTATGCTCCGCTGATTTGATGCTGATCGAATAGGCTTTTGTTTTCGCCCCTTCTTTATAACAACCTTCTTTTAAAGGGCATTTTTTACATTTTTCGATATCAAAGTAATAGGAGTCTCTTTGGTTTTCACCCATATTTTTTGTTCCCGTGCGCGCCCTGCGAATCGCCATATGTCCCGCTTTGCAAACGTACAGCCCTGCATCTTTATTAAACTCAAATTCATCTTCTTTTTTACGATTTCCTTGTGTAATTAAGGGATGTAATTTTGATACTAATTGCAATTCATTTTCATTGGCATATTGGATATTCTCTTTCTCAGAATAGGCAGTATCTCCAATGACCGTATCGATTTCCATGCCTGTTTTGCGACTTTTCTCGATCAAGGATTGTAATTGTTTCCCATCACTTTTCTCTCCTGTTGTAATGATGGCAGCTGTAATAATACGTTCTTCATTCATGGCAATATGTGTTTTATAGCCAAAGAAAGAGGAGTCTGCCGTCTTGTGACCCACACGTGCGTCAGGATCATTCGAGAGTTGAAGGTGCTCTATGTGATCTTCCACCATTTCTTTCAAGTAATTCAGCTTTTCTTTTACCTTTGGATATTCGCGGAGAGCTTCTTCTTTTTCAACGGAATCAATTACTTTTTGACAATAGTCCAGTTCATCTGCTAATTCGTTAGACGTTGTTTTTGGCGGGAACTTGTACTTCATGTTTTCATCGATCTGGTACACTGATTTCCGTAACAGTTTGGACTTCTCCTTCAATATCTCTATTGGTGATTGCTGATTGAATCGTGATTTCGTGTGAGTAGCATCCACAATTATTGAGCGGCTCTTAATGATTTCTTTTTCCAAAGCTATTGCCACTGTTTTTTGAATCAGCATGTCGAGAAGGTTCATATCTTTCAAGCGAAGTTTGCGAAACTTCGTAAGTGAACTGGGATCGATAACCCTGTCTTCTGGTGCCATATCTAAGAAATACTTGAGAGACATGTCATATTTCGAACGTTCCACGACATCTATATCTGATAAATCGAAGATTGATTTTAGTAGTAAATACTTGAACATTCGAATAGGTGGAACAGCATTTCGGCCATTGTCGAGGCAGTATTTATTCTGTAATTCTTCATGGACAAATGAAAAGTCTACGAGGTCATTAATTTGACGTAACATATTATCGTTAGGTACTACGATATCGTAAATGGCCATAAATGGACTAAGAATAAGGGATTGTTGGTTTGAAATCATCCGAGACACCACCTGAAATTAGTTAACTAAATTATACAGGAAAACAGGGTACCTTTCCTCAGAATTGTTATAAGGTACCCTATTTATATGATTTGAACTTTTTCAGTGGCCTCCAGTATGCAGGCAGCCTGTTTTATTTCTGTGCTATCGTTCTTCGTTAGTTGAACACGCTTTTCACTTTATGTTCTTAAATTTTTCTTCATTAGCTTTTTCAGTAAATTTTATCTGATCAAAAGCAATAGTTTGTACAGGCTTATCACCATCCGAAGAAACAATCTTCAGGATAATTCCAGCTTGGTTATCAAACCAAATAGTTAGCTTATTCCCTAGTTTCTCAATCCCCACTTTACGGTTTATAACTATAACTGTAGAATCACGATCAAGGAACTTTTCTTCAACCTTTAACGTGGATTGACCACTACTAATGGCATTGTGAATAAACATTTTTGGATACAATAATTCGTTTACACCACCGATAGGTAGAAGTACTCCAAGTCCATTAATATCTGCTGGGGTTAATTTACTTATTTCACCATCAGATCCTTTAATTTGAACATTTGTTCCGTCATTTATTGACTCTTCAAATCGATCCGGTGTTTTAGAATCTAATATGTGCTTCACGTAGAATCGGCTTGGTTGTTCGATAACAAGTTCAACTAGTTCCTTTTCTCCAGTAGACTCAAGTGTTTTTATAATCTTTCCTTCTAAAGCTGAGTATTTATGATTCACATCCAGGAGTTTATTGATAATTGCTGAGATATCACTAACTTGTTCTTTTGTTTCACCAATTTGACCCGAATTATTGGGTTCAGCAGAAGTCAATAAATTTGGATTTGACTCTTGTATTATAGGTCCGTCTTGTGTAGCCGTATCATTATTCTTTACATTGCAACCTACCACCAATAAAAAAATTATTATTGTGAGTAAAGACCACCTATGCTTCAATTGAACTTCCCTCCCCATATCAATATGTCTATATCTGATCTTCTCAACATCCTCACTTAGTAGAAGGCAAAAAGTAACCATCGGGAAAAAATGTTCTCTTCTTCAATGAGCATAAATCATCACCCCCTGCTTAAATAACAAATAATACCAATTGTTTAGACGATGCAAATACACTGATAGTTGCGTTAACCTCCCATACAGTTGAAAAAAGTGGTAGCTTAAACTCAAGTTTCCAACACGTTCTACTGCCTTTTAGTTCAAAGAAATCAAAAAGGAGCCGCTTCAATGCAGCTCAGAACTATAGTTTTCCTAGGGAGCTTAATAAACATAAGGGAAGTATCAAGTATAATAATCTCCTTCACAGATGGTCCCCGTTCATATGTTTACTGCTGATTATTCATACATGGCTTCAGATGTCGAACCATCTTGATTAAGAATGTACGAATAAGTTTTCCTATCTACATCAGTAACCGAACTAGTGTACCAGAATTGAATCTTTTCTAATTTGCCTTCGTTAGACCAATTAATCAATAATTGTCCCCGTATCTTTCCTTGTCCGAGACTTTCAAAATCAATATTACTTAAATCACCATATTGATAGTCTTGAGTTGCCATGTAATCATATCTCCATACTGCTTGCTGATTATCTTCATTTGGTCTTTCTACTACTGGCTCACCAATAAGTTCTTTAACATATCTTTGATCATTACCTACATTCAAACGAAAATGGATTAGCCATACCTTTTTTGCAAATTCGTCGATGTTTGTAGGTTCATTCATGATGGAAACAACCTTATCTTTATCTAGATACCTTATACCTACCCCAAGACTCTCAGCAACAAATCGAATAGGTACATAAGCATGACCATTATAATTTAATGTGGTGTATTCACTGTCTAATTGTTTAGTTTGACCGTTAAACTCGTATCTAACTGGAAATAAGTACGCTTGAATTGTGTCAGAGGCATACACGGCAGTTGTCGCTGTTAAACCAATTCCGCAAATTAGACCTAAAAAGAACTTTTTCAAATTCATCACTCCCGATATTAATTTCTAATGAATTAGACGAAGCGAACAAGTAAAAAGTTTCCATTTATATCTTTCTTACTCTCAAGCAATATCACTAAACTGCCCGTTACTTCAACAGACTACCAAGTAACCTGGCTGGCAGCCTGTTGTTATTGATCTAATAGTTTCCCATTAGAGCGTAAGAAAAAGGTAACCACCTTTTTCTTACAGCCCTTATTGAACGAAGATTCGTATTTAGCTTTCCGTTTTTTTATTTAGTAAAATTGCTGTTATTAATGAAAGCTGTAGTGAAAGAACAATTCCAATTATAAAAACCATACCTCCATCATTGGCACTTGGCTTAATTGTAATACCAATTATAAAGAAGAGAATAATTGAAACAAATACTGAAAGTATGAAATAACCAAAGGTCATTTGATCACACCTTTTCTTAAGTATTTTGTTATAACTGTCTTCAGTTATGCAGATTATACCATAAACTGGTATTTGCAAGAATAACATTTATTGTGCTAATCTGCCCTATCGTATTATGAGGTCAAGTAAACCTCTAGGGGGTAACCGATGAAATACCTAAAAGTATCGACGATATAATTCTCTCCTACGCTCTCCGCGCAGCTGAGCATAAATCTGTGTAGTAGACGCTTTTTCATGCCCAAGCATACCCTGAATAAATTCTAGCGGTGCACCGTTATCTAGCAATTGACAGGCATATGTGTGACGGAATCGATGAGGATATACATTGGCATTAATTTTTCCGCGTTTTGCCAGCTTTTTTAATGACCAACGTATTGTTGGAATCGTCAATCGTCGGGTTGGATTCGTTTCGGTAACAAACAATGCTTTACAAGTATCTCCACGGCTCTCTAAGTATCTTTTTAACCAAACCTTACACTCGGTAGTAAAATAAACCTCTCTTTGTTTAGAACCCTTACCATTCACAATTGCTGAACAGTTCTCCCAGTTAACGTCTTCAATGTTTATTTTCTGAACTTCTCCTACGCGGCAGCCTGTGCAGTACAAAAATTCCAACAGAGCATGCTCACGGTGAGAATGACAGGTAATCTTAAGATGAATAACATCCTCCTCAACTAGGAATTTCGGAATACGTTTGTCCATCTTAGGCTCTCTCAGCTTGAGAGAAGGATTCCGTGTCATATGACCTTCTTCAAATGCAAAGCGAAAAAGAGATCGTACAAATCGAATTCGATGACCTAAGCTACTCGGTTTTAATCGCTCTGATACCCTTGCAAAGTAATCTTTTAACAAATTTAAAGATATTTCTTCAATCTCCATATTACCCAGTTCACGAATCAACATGTTGAGTTGTAGAAAGTATGCTTTCATTGTATGTGAGCTGAACCCCAGGATACGTTTGTCAGCTTCATACAGCATCCATAACTCCTTCAATGTCATAATAAAAACCCTCCCAAGTATAAGTTATCTCTAGCTTTGCTAGAATTTGGAGGGTTTAATCTTAATGCTTATTTTTATGCTAGCGTTACCTGTTAGCGTAGACAATGTTGCAGGCGAGCATCTAGATGTTCTTATTTTTCTTCTTCCCAACCTTCATTTATCCATTTATACAGTTCAGGTGATTCGGCTCGAATCTTGTTCGAATCATTTCTTAGTACGATTTCACTTTTAGCTGGGGTGCAGGTCTTTGAACCACTGCCGTCAACATTTGTTTGTGAAACACAGTCATACGCAGGTTCAACAGTTATCATCTTGCCATCATCCGTCTTTATGCTTATTACCATTGGGTAGCCATGCTTTCCATATTCCGTTTGACCACTGATAGGTTTTGAAGTGTTTATCCACCCAATAATTTTTGAAATGGTGGTTTTCCCAGCTCCATCAGTGTTTTGAAATAAAGGGGAATGTTTCGTTCCTGGCAAGCCCCCGACAACCTGTATTGACGATATATCTTCTGCCTTAAGCAACTGCCTATTTGAAGCATTTAAATTAGGGTTACAAGCAGACATGACAATTGTAATCAAAACGATAAATGGAACAACAACGATTTTTCTCATTAGCTCCCCCTTCAATACACGTTTTCTTTCACTGCACGGCCAATTTCTTTATAGCTAATGACATATTTCAATAGACGAAGTAAAGCTCAGGTAAGTTCCATTATTCAGCCTTTTAATTGAACATTAAAATAGAGACCCACAGCAACGGGCTGAGGGTCTGAGTATGTGTATTTAAAAGGGGGTCGAGTTTAATTATAGGCTTGATTCATTAATGCCACATGAATATAAGATATCATTTTTGTTACAATTACTTAACTCTCGTTACCCGTTAGCGTAGTGATAAAGCCCCATCTTTAATGATGCTTTTTCAGCTTTATTCGTATATAGCATCTGTGATTGAGCCGTCTTCGTATAAATAGTTCACGTGAATCCATTTATCTTTTGTGTACCACAATGCAATTCTTTCAACTTTGCCTTCATTAGACCAATGAATGAAAATCTGAGCTTTAATATCTCCTTGTTCAAGACCCTTAACGTCAATTTTGTTTAAATCATCGTATTTATATCCTTGAATCGGCGATATATCATATCTCCAAACCGCTTGTTCTGAATCATCATTCGTTCGTTCTACGCTCGGTTCGCCTAAAAGACCTTTTACATAATTTCTGTCCACTCCGTTAGTTATGCGGTATTGGACCAGCCAAACCTTTTTTGTTACTTCATCAACGTTAGTTGGCTCATTCATAATCGAAATCACATTATCTTTGTCTGCATACCTTATTCCAAGCCCCAAGCTTTCTGCTACAAAACGTACAGGTACATAAGCATGACCGTTATAGTTCAATACCGTATATTCACTGCCGATTTCTTTGTTTTGTCCATTCACTTCGAATTTCGCAGGAAACAAGTATGCTCGAATAGTGTCTGCGCCATATACAGCAGTCGTAGCTGTTAAACCAACTCCGCAAATCAGACCTAAAACAAACTTTTTCAAAATTCATCACTCCCCTTGTTTACTACTATAATTTATAGACGGAGCGAACAAGTGGTAAGTATCACCATTTATTCAATTTTTATTCAATCCACTTGCACGCAGGTATTCCACATTCCTGCCCGTTACTTCAATAACCGAAAAAGGAGCAGCTACAACGTAGCAAGCTCCTCAGCTAAAGTTCGCCGTTAGTTGAACGCGCTTTTCACTTTATTTTCTTAAATTTTTCCTCATTAGCTTTGTCGGTAAATTTTATCTGATCAAATGCAATAGTTTGTACAGGCTTATCACCATCTGAAGAAATAATCTTTAGGATAATTCCAGCTTGGTTATCAAACCAAATAGTTAGCCTATTTCCCAGTTTCCCCTCTTTACGGTCTATAACTATAACTGTAGAATCACGATCAAGGAACTTTTCTTCAACCTTTAACGTGGATTGACCACTACTAATGGCATTGTGAATAAACATTTTTGGATACAATAATTCGTTTACACCACCGATAGGTAGAAGTACTCCAAGTCCATTAATATCTGCTGGGGATAATTGACTTATTTCACCATCAGATCCTTTAATTTGAAAATTTGTTCCATCAAATATTGACTCTTCAAATAGATCCGGAGTTTTAGAATCTAATATGTGCTTCACGTAGAATCGGCTAGGCTGTTCGATAGCAAGTTCAATTAGCTCCTTTTCTCCAGTAGGCTCAAATGTTTTTATGATCTTTCCTTCTAAAGCTGAGTATTTATGATTCACATCCAGGAGTTTATTGATAATTGCTGAGATATCACTAACTCGTTCTTTTGTCTCACCGATTTGACCCGGATTATTGGGTTCAGCATAGGTCAATAAATTTGGATTTGACTCTTTTATTATAGGTCCGTCTTGTGTAGCCGTATCATTATTCTTTACATTGCAACCTACCACCAATAAAAAAATTATTATTGTGAGTAAAGACCACCTATGCTTCAATTGAACTTCCCTCCCCATATCAATATGTCTATATCTGATCTTCTCAACATCCTCACTTAGTAGAAGGCAAAAAGTAACCATCGGGAAAAAATGTTCTCTTCTTCAATGAGCATAAATCATCACTCCTCCTGCTTAAATAACAAATAATACCAATTGTTTAGACGATGCAAATATATTGATAGTTGCGTTAACCTCTCATACAGTAGCTTGAACTCAAGTTTCCAACACGTTCTACTGCCTTTTAATTCAAAGAAATCAAAAAGGAGCCGCTTCAATGCAGCTCAGAACTATAGTTTTCCTAGGGAGCTTAATAAACATAAGGGAAGTATCAAGTATAATAATCTCCTTCACAGACGGTCCCCGTTCATATGTTTACTGCTGATTATTCATACATGGCTTCAGATGTCGAACCATCTTGATTAAGAATGTACGAATAAGTTTTCCTATCTACATCAGTAACCGAACTAGTGTACCAGAATTGAATCTTTTCTAATTTGCCTTCGTTAGACCAATTAATCAATAATTGTCCCCGTATCTTTCCTTGACCGAGACCTTCAAAATCAATATTACTTAAATCACCATATTGATAGTCTTGAGTTGCCATGTAATCATATCTCCATACTGCTTGCTGATTATCTTCATTTGTTCTTTCTACTACTGGCTCACCAATAAGTTCTTTAACATATCTTTGATCATTACCTACATTCAAACGAAAATGGATTAGCCATACCTTTTTTGCAAATCCGTCGATGTTTGTAGGTTCATTCATGATGGAAATAACCTTATCTTTATCTAGATACCTTATACCTACCCCAAGACTCTCGGCAACAAATCGAATAGGTACATAAGCATGACCATTATAATTTAATGTGGTGTATTCACTGTCTAATTGTTTAGTTTGACCGTTAAACTCGTATCTAACTGGAAATAAGTACGCTTGAATTGTGTCAGAGGCATACACGGCAGTTGTCGCTGTTAAACCAATTCCGCAAATTAGACCTAAAACGAACTTCTTCAAATTCATCACTCCCGATATTAATTTCTAATGAATTAGACGAAGCTAACAAGTAAAAAGTTTCCATTTATACCGTTCTTACACTCAAGTAATATCACTAAACTGCCCATTAGTTTAATGAACCAAGGAGCTGCTATCGCGGCAAACTGTCCCTGATCATTGAACTCTCGATCCTAGTTTGCTATATGTTTCAACCTTCAAGAATTACAAATTCCACAAAAGGTAGCAAAGAATCATTAAAGCTGAACTTTTTAATTTCCATAATAATATGTTAATTTTCATTCTTCCAACCACCTTGAAGCCAATCATAAAGTTCTGGAGACTTTAAACGAATATGCTTTGACTCATAGTTGAAGACAATCTCGCCATTAGCAGTTGTGCATCTTTTTGTAACATAACCTTTAGCATCCTTTGTCGTGTCACAATTGTATGCAGGCTCAACAACAGCTATTTGCCCACTATTCAAATAGAAATTCAAAATATTGGGATAACCGTGTTTTCCCCAATTAGTTTCTCCATTAACTATCTCTGATGAATTTAGCCAACCCATAACTTTGGATATAACCTTTGTTCCTTTCGCTTCCTCATTCCAAAATGGGTTCGGCTTCTCATTACTCGGTAAACCACCTGCTACTTGTAACGAATTAACATCACCCGCATTTAAAAATTGTTGAATTGGTTTTGGCCTCTCATTAGTGCTTACTACTAATTGAACTGTCACTGGATTTTCAGTGGTTTTTAAAGCTACTGGAGATTGCGATGTGCAAGCAGTAATGACTGAAAATGACAAACAAGTAAGCAATGTTTGAATAAGATACTTCATTAAACTATCACCCCAAAACAAGTATTATTATGCTAGGTGTATTCATATTCCTATCAATATATGAAACTAAGCCAAATAATATTGCAGGTGTTTTGTTGTCATGCTTTTTTTAAACACCAGCAATCCCAATGAACAGGAAAATAAGTAAGTCGCCATATGTATCGATGTTAGTCACCCTCAAATGACTTCCATTTTTTCATAGAAAACAACCCTTCTTTCAAAGTCTTCCGCTTACTCGTGCAAAAGGGAGCTGCCGCGAAGCAAGCCCCTTAACTATAGTTCCTCGTTAGCTTAATTCCTCCAGTTATTGAATTACGTCACGGAGTGCAAGAGAATCTTCTACTGAAAGCTTTCTGTACAAATTTTGAGCCTCAATATAAACTTCCGCGAATTCATTCGTAAACCAAACATCATACCAAACAGATAATGCTTCACTACCATCAGTAGGTTCGAAATAAATTTTATAATCGGGCGGTATAGTCATGCTAATCTTCGATTTTTTCCAATCCCCTTTTTTTAACACCGATTTGATGGCTAGAACTGTATTCTTATCTGTAACCTCTTTGTGTTTTTCGTGTTTGTTTTCTGTTCCGGAGCGTTTGAGAACTACCAACTTGTCATTGTTTATCTGCTGTTTGCTTTGGCAGCCTACACATATAAGCATCATTGAAAAGATCAAAATTAAAATCGATCTACCCATTAAATCCCACCTCCTGTATTAATATATGAACGAAATCTATTAGCCAAAAGTTACAAAAGCTTTTTCGGGAAATTGTTAAACTAGTCTGACCGTTAGCGTAATACCTTTTTCAACTTTTGGACAAGGCAAAATGCTGTGAAGAAAAACATCGTCATGGGGCATATTATTTGGGGGTGAAAATTACATGTTTGGAAAGATACTCAGCTTACTTATCCTGTTTTGTTTTTTTACAACATTTGCACAAGCGTCACCATTAATGAAAATTGAAACCATACCTGTTCCTGAAGGTAACTGGACATATATTCCAGATGGTAGCGGGGAAATGAAAATTCATGTTACAACCTCTTATGCAAAGAAAATAAAAGTGTGGAGAGTTCCAACTGGAACGCAACAATGGGTAAATCGAAAACTCATTTGTGAAGAATCAGGCTTCAAAACTGATTGGATTTGTGTTTGGAAATATGATAAAGACGATACAATACACGACCATTTTGTAGTTGAAGTATTTGGTGAAGATTGGCGTATCCAAGATAGTATCAATGTCACTCGTAGACATTCTAAAAATCATCCTCAATAAAGTTTTGACTGATTGCGTTCTTCTGCCCTTAGCTTAACGCGGCTGCCGTTAAATATCGGCAGCCGCGTCTTGTTAGTTGTTTGAGCTATCATTCTGCGTTAGTTCAATTGTCTTTATTTAAATACCAAAAACTTTTGGGCACATTTTAAACACCTTACCCATGAATGCTGAAACTAACATTGGATATAATAATTGGCAGGAGGTGGAAAGGTGAAAAAAGTAATAATAATGAGCTTTCTAATACTAGCGTTTACGATGCCATTTGCTCAGGCGAACGAACTTGAAAAGTATCCTAGTAATGCGGAAAAAAATTTCCTTGGAGCTGACGATTATTATCATCAAGTGAATCGTAGTGAATATACTGAATATCCAGATTCCGTATTTAAACTCAGGGAGAAGGTTTTGTACAAGGATATTAACAAAGTGTTCTCCAATGTCCCTAAACAATTCAATACAACATCTGGAGTAGGTGACGGTGTTGGATATAATCCCAAAAGACAAGTGTACGTCTTTTTTTCTGCCAAATACGTAAATAAAAAACTTTTTTCTCAATATGCTGTTTATGATGCAGAGACTGGTCGAAAGATTTCATCAGCCAAACAAATACTTTAATTACGAGCTGCTTTTGCAGCTCCTTTTTTTTGAATATTTCACCACGCTCTTCTGCCTGTTAGCTTAAAAAGGAAATTCTTCACGAAACGAAAAAGAGGGCGCCATTGAGCGCCCTTCAATTCCATAGTAATCCTCGACGCGCCTGCTACCTCCTATAGTCTGGGTTTCCACATACGTAATTTGCTGGTTTGTCTTCGTTGATTGAGTACTCTTTAATAACCCAATTTCCCGTGGGATAATTGGATATTTTTACTGTGACAATGTCGTTAGGCGGGTTATGTGCACCTTTGAAAGTCATCGCTTCCAATGTTACCTCAAAGTAAAATTGACCTTGCTCTAATCTCTTAATTTCTAAAATTTTTTGGCATTGAATCCCCAAACCATGACCTACGCCAAATTGTTTATCAAGGACTTGAGATATACTTGGTAACAGTTCATGAATAAGTGCATCATGAAGGATCTCTTTTTGTAGCCCCTTAGCATTTGGCGATTCTGTATCAGCTTGTATTGATGATGAAAATGCAAAAAAGAGAAGAAGGAAGATTATCCATTTTTTCATTAGAACAACACCTACCTTTTTTGATTATTATCCCCATTGAACAGAATACTATTAAGTTTTTGCCTGATCGATGGCGCCCTCCAATACTGAACTATCGTTAACCGTTAGCACAATAAAGCACTCGCTTTGTATTATAATAAATTCTGCAATATCGTCTCCAATTGCATACCCCTCGATCCCTTCAGCAGGATTACATCGTCTTGCTTTACCATGTTCCTTAATTTCTTAGTTAACTCTTTTTTGTCCGGAAATGCCTGGACACAACCGTTGTGAAATCTTTTTTCTGCTTCTAATGCGATATGCTTACCGAGAGTGCCGACCGTATAAATAAAATCAATTTTAGTCGGATCAATATTCCTCCCTATGTCCCGATGAAATTCTTGCTCTTGTTCACCTAGTTCAAGCATGTCTCCTAAGACTAAAAACTTTCTTGCATAACCGGTTAATTCTTCAAAGGTTTTTATTGCAGCGGTCATAGAATTGGGGCTAGCATTCCATGCATCATTAATTATGGTAAATCCAAAGGGTGAGACTACCTTCTCCATTCTCATACCAGTTATTTTCAAATTTCTAAAACCCGCATCCATTTCGGCGGGACCTATACCTAGTATTGACGCGACAGCAATTGTCGCTAGTGCGTTTGACACATTATGTGTACCCAGCAGAGGTATGTAAAACTTATCGTCACCGACTGTAAAAAAGGATCCTTCTGAGTTTGTTAGAGTGGTTCCGACACAGTAGTCATTAGTGTCGCCTTCACCAAAGCAAATAGCAGAGATCGGTTTCTTGACTCTAATTATATTAAGTCCATTGGTTAACAATGGCTCATCTCCGTTGTAGATTAGAACTCCATTATCTTGCAAGCCATTGACAATCTCTAATTTTGCGGCAGCAATTTCTTCCCTTGATCCAAGACTCGATAAGTGAGACACACCAATCATAGTTATGACAGCAACATCTGGCTGAGCTATTCGGGAGAGTCGATCGATTTGACCACTCTCACTCATCCCCATTTCAATTACTGCAACTTCTGCGTTCTTATCTATATCTAATATGGTCAAGGGAACTCCAATTTGGCTATTTAAATTCCCCACAGTTTTATGAACTCGGTATTTTGTCTGCACCACGGAATTTATCATATCTTTTGTGGTTGTCTTACCATTGCTACCAGTAACACCAATTACTTTTATTGATAATTCCCTTCGATAATTAGCAGCCAGAATTTGAAGTGCTTTCAAACAATCATCAACATAAATTAGCGGTACATGAACAGGTGGGTTGGGATGATCCTTTTGCCATAAAGAGGCTATCGCTCCTTTAGATATTGCTTCCTCCACGTAATCGTGACCGTCCAATTGTCTTATAATTGGAATAAATAAATTATGTTTCTGTATTGTTCTAGAATCAATGGAAACACCTTGAATTATGAGGTCATCATATACATTAGATAGTCCATTCCCTTCGGACATCGTTTCAATAACTTTTAATTTATGGCAAATCACAGAACCACCGCCAATCAATTTTTTACTTACCGAATTATTAAGTTCTCTTACAATAAGCATATTCTTTCCATGTTAATACTAAACAAAATTATTTTATTAATTCAAGATAATCCCGTTACTTCAACAAAAAAGGAACAGTTGCTAGCCGCGGCGAACTGTCCCAAGTCTTTAACTAACGTTTCCGTTAGCTTAATCTAATAAGCAAAATGATATTTATAAATGTCATTGCTTCTGTGGTTCTTTTAAACGATCATTAATTATTTTATTCATATCAGTTTCGATCCATCGCTTTAAATCGGGCGATCTTAATCTAAAGACTTTATTTTCAAATGAAATGGTCACCTGATCACTTACTGATACTTCTGTTGCCATCCACCCGTTTGGGACTTCTATCGAAATGGAATCAAAAGCATCTACAATCCCTATTGATTTTCCATCTCGTGTCTTCATTACAAACTGATTTGGTCCGCCGCCAAAGGATACAGATTGATTACGTGCAGAACTTACAAATTCAGCATGTGAAAGCCAATAAGTAATTTTGGCAACTGTTATCTTTTGCATGTTATTATTTAAGTCCATCTGAATTGGTTCTTTATTTGGACCTGGTGGTCCACCAATATCTATTTCTGCCGAAATAACATCTTCAATAGTAGGGAACTCTACCGTGTTTTGCTTTCTTTTTTGACCATCTTGAAATAATGCAAGCCCTAAGATCAATGCGAGAAATATCACACATAAGATAGCCCCAATTTTATATTTCAATGTTATCTTGTCACTCCTATCATCTAATTTAACTTAACCAGTATAGAATATTAGACGCAATAGGAATTATCATAGTTGCATTAACCTGTTACTTTAATAAAAACAAAAGAAGAACTGCCGCGAAGCAAGCCCCTTAACTATAGTTCTGCGTTAGCTTAATGAGATAACATAAGTTCTTATTTATCATCTAACTTAAAGTAAAAGTCTTCTAGCATTATCGTATCTTTAAAATGTAAATACCACGTGTCTTCCTTCGCATTATAATTAACAGATTTCACTGCAATAATCTTGTGCATGTCCGTCTTTAATTTTTCTTCTTGAAGTGCCTTTTGTAGCATATATTCCTCTGTACGATCGGCTTCTTTAGGACGAACCGTTGTTTGTTCTATCACTTTGTGGGCAATTTCCCTGCCTGGGTAAGGCAGTGTGTAATTTCCACGCTCTGCCCATACTTTAACTTTATCGCCAATGACTAGTGTATCTGAAACATTTGAGAACCAGATTGCATTGTAAAACTCTTGACCCTTGCCGTGACTGTAATCAACAGCTACACTACTTACAACAAGTATTTCTCCTGCTTTCTTATCAACAATATAACCTTCAATTCCAGGTTCACCCAACCGATCCATTGCATAGAGGACATTTTCCCCAACAGGATCGGTTACATTATCATTAGGCTCTAAGTCTTGTGCATCGCTCCAATATATAACCGCCAAATTCTTTTGAAAAGTGACTTGAGGTTGCGCAGAGAACTTGACTATATCCTTAATTTGATCAAAAGCTTCGAGTCCTATTTTCCGTTCCTCATCTGATTTAAATTCATAAACGTAGAGGTTTTTCTTTGGGTTCACTTCTTCATGGAACATTAATGATGCTGTAAATATTGAAGGCTTTACCCCCGAGAGAATAAACATCTCGTGAGTCCCCTCTCCTTTTGATGCAAGAAATGTACCTTCTTCTTGCATTACTTGTTTAAAGTCGTCCAATTTCAAAAAATTAACTGGTTTTTCACTTACCTTTTCAGCTAATTGTTCATTAACTACCGCTTTCTCACCACAATCAGCAGTTAAAAATACAAAAACTATCGGTAAAATCCATTTTATTAGTTTATTCATATTGTTTCCCCTCTAAGCTGTCGATAGATTATAGAGTAATTAGAATTACAAAAAAAGTATTCCAAATTTTACTTTCATGCAATCATACCCTCTTCTTAGTTGCAATTCATCACTTATTCGGTTGGAAAATAGAAAATCCTTTGTTTATCCTGTGGGAATTTATTGTAAGTATTCTGCCCTCTACTTCAACAGACAACGGCAGCCGATCGTGTGCCGGCTGCCGTTATGTCGTGATTGAATTTAGTTACCCCAAAAGTGCATTTACTGTCGCTTGACTTCTTCCTTCATCGTTATGGACCAATCTACGTTGGTATAAAGTCGATCCACTACCGTGCGAATCAGCTGGAGCCGATCTGGTATTGCGGTTAGGCCTTCGGCACGGAAATCGAATGCCCCTCCTAGTTGTGCTCCGCCCAGTATTATATAACCATTTTTCCACCCTGATGCTTCCGTGGTCGAGGCACCGCGTTTAGTGATCATATAATCTTTGTTGTTATTAGGAAGTCTTAATATCCATTGGCTGTAGCTATCTTCATTCCGTAATCTTCCGCTCAGATGTAAGGCACCCTCGGCTTCTTTTCCATTTGTATTCGGTGGGGACTCTACTGTGAAATCTACTAACATGAGATTATCACCGTCAAATCGGAAAGGAACTGGTTGATCTTTTAAATTGGTAGGTTCAAACTGGACCGATGCACCATCACGTTCTGAGACAAAATAACCATCTAACACGAAAGTATAGGGGGTGTCTTGCGGCAAATATTTGAACGTATAGCTCCAATGCATCAATCCAGGCTTGTCGCCGGGGAGGTGGGACTCCGTCATCAAACTGTCTCTATGCCACCCCTTTCTCGTGTTGACACTATGAATCTCGGCTCCCTGCATATCCTCGAAATGAAACTTCAAGCCTTGTTGCTTCCATAATTCACCAGGTGAGCGGACTCGTGCTTCCTCATCGAGTTCGGTATCGAGCTCTAACCGGATACCCTGCACCATCCGGGTCAAGCTCTTCAAGCGAACCGTCATACCGCCCGGAGCTGTATAACTTCCCTTCAATGGAGTAACGGTCGTTTTTTTATTAGCTTCTTTCATATCGATTGAAAAATTGAAGTTCCATTGTCCTTTAAGATAAGGGACATTTTGGATTTCGTTGCCTAACTGGGTAATACGACCTTCTATCGTAATCCTTTCTGTTTGAAGAGGTTTTGGAAAGTTGGCGACCAGATAGTAATAATCATTCGTCATTCCCATGTCATACATATTTCCAACGATTTGTCCCTTATCGTCCCTAATCTTAATGCTGTTTTCCGGAGTCAAAACAAGCCTTTCTCTGTCATGTTTTCCATCTGGCCCGAACAACTGTAGTGCCAGGATAACTCTGGTAGGGTCTGCTACCGCTTCATCAATTTTGAAAGTGTAACCTTTATCTTTAACCTTAATGTTCGGATGCTCCACCAGACCAAACTCTTGCGCCCGAAGTAGCCCGATGTCGACGTTATCACGCGTAAATAGGGAACGGAGCGTCTCCGCCAGTGTTGGACCGGAATACAAAATTACGGTACTAAAAAGAATCAATAGCGAAGCCACTCCGATCGATAGCTTCCAAAAGTTTGCGCCTCTTTGCTTGAACAAGCTTTTTCCAGCATCTGTAGGTGGAGTTTCGTTGATGGTCTCGGGCTCATGTGAGCCTACGATCGTCGTCATTGTTGCTGGCAGCGATTCTTTCATTGTATATGTCTCCAGATCTACTTGCTCCAGCGCTGCCATCACTTTGGTAGTAAACGAATCAGGTAAGGCTTCCGAGAACAACCTTTGTGACCATCTTGCTTGCTGTTCGAGTTTGTCATGGTAAAGGGAACGGCACCTCGGGCAGGTGGCGATATGCTCGGCCATTTGTTGTTTATGGGACGAAGGATCTTCCAGGACGTATTCTTCCATCTCAACGGGGCTTAAGCATTCCATCGGTCCTCACCTCCTCGACAGTCATCATTTGTTTTAATCTCTTTTTGGCCCGATAAAGATCATTTTGGACTTTGTTTATTGGTACATCCAGAACTTCACTCATTTCCACGTAACTCAAATCGTTCGTATAGCGTAGCAGTAGCACGATCCGGTAATTGAGTGGCAACTGCTGGATCAAGACCTGAACCTCCGTGCGCTGCTCCTCCTGAAGCAGAACCATTTCCGGATTTTCACAAGGCGGATGATCGGGAGGTGGATCCGCTAGCCACTCCGTGTGATGTGATCTTCTCCGCATGTCTTTCAGCAGGTTAGCCGCTATGGTATATAACCATGCAGCAAAACTTTTATTTGTGTTGTGCGAAGCCAGTTTTCGGTATGCCTTAATAAAGGTCTCCTGAGTCAGGTCTTGGGCATCCTGGTGATCCGCCCCCATTCCCCTCAGTAGGCCGTATATTTTATTTCTGTATCGGTTCACCACAAAGGCGTAATCCTCTTTACGGCCATCAAGTACACTGCTAATCCATTGTATTTCACTATTTTTCTCATTTCGCTCTAAACATTCCTCCACTGCTAAGCCTCCTTGGAGTTCTATACTATATAGACGAGCAATATTAGCGAAAACTCTCACTCGGGAGACGAAACATTTTTTTTGTAATAAGAAAAAGCCGGCTTTCGCAATGGCCAGCTTTAAGTTATGTAGGTATAGTTATCCGTTAGTTGAACGACTATCGCTTTCAAGTTATCCCTTGCGGACTGGACTTTTTCCTGAAACAAACCGATGGTGGACCATCGGTCCACCATATACAAAGTTGCATTAAACTGCCCGTCCCTCAATAAAAACAAGAATCAGCTGCACCAGCAGATCTGCTCCTTGTTTTGTTCAACTATAGTATCCGTTAAATTTGGGTAATTTTTAGTTTTTTCTCTATTATATCTGTTTTCACATTCCTGCCTAACATATCATCTCAAAAACAGCCTCTAATTCATTCTCTTATTTTTGCGATCCAAGTCGTGTCATCGTCCAGATAAACGAGCACATGCATGGCGTCGATCCAGCGATTTGTCCCAAGCGGATATATGTTGGCTGTGCCTTCTGGTTTTCCGTATGAACTCATAGTTGATGTGGCGGAATCTATGATAAGCAGTATGTTATTGTCCCTCATATCTAGATAAATCTACGTCCAATGATTTTGTACTAGAAGATGAATACTGAGGCGAAACAGTCGTTGTGCTACCCGCATTAGAAGGGTTGGAGAAATCTACATATACCCTCGTCGTAGTTTGGGTGGAAGCATCTACTTCGTCAGATAAGAACGGAACTACTAACTCAAAGATCATTAAGCACAAGAGGAACCTAGTAAGAAACACGCTATGTTTCTTTTTCAAGGCATTGCCCCCTTTTTAGTTAGGCGACCCCAAAATTACTTGATGACCAGATATATCGAAACCTATCCCATTTTTGATATTATTTTTGGGATAGTAAGCTGAAACCCATCCTATATACTCAGCCGATTGTTTAAAAAGTATAGGGCTACGTAAAGGGTTGGTTGACACAACCAATCCACTAGCATCTTGAAGACTGAAATTCTGCATAACAGATATAGATGAATCCTTATTTGCAGTCGAATCCACCAGAACTCTTAATTGAACTGATACAACATAATTGTCTTCTAACTTACTGAATGGTGGTTTAATAGCAAGATCAATCAAATTCATATAAGGGTCGGCTAAATTAGAAGGGTCAATAATAATAACCTTCTCAATTTTTGCGCTCACACCCTGAGCAATAGCAACCCTCTCTCCTAAACCCATCGGTTTGAGACCCAACACCGACTTAATGTTTGTTCCCGTAGACATGACCTCTGCTTTAGCAACAGCATCCTTGTCTATTGGCAATGGATTACCGCTACGCTTCGTCAGGACACGTTCTACAATCGTCACCGATTCAGCCCTAGTAGTTGTACCATCCTCATCCAAAGCACCGTCAGACCTACCTTGAATCAATCCCATGGTTGTAGCCTCTAACATTGTTGCTCTTGGTGAATTGATATCTACCGCATGAACTGAAATGGAAGCCATTTCTGAACGTGTGATAGCATCATTCATCTTGTTAGTATTGAAGCTACCCCATAAGATTCCTGCGTCCTTCATGTTCTTGATATAAACATCATACCAATTATCACTTTTAACAGGATCGCTCTTAAGACCGATTGCGACTGAAATCATTTTGATGAATTCAGCGCGGCTTACTTGACGTTCAGGCCGAAAAGAGTTATCTTCGTAACCCTCCACATAGCCCTTTGATATCGCTGTTTCAATTGCTGTTTTCCCCCAGTGATTTCCAATATCCGTCAGAGTAACTTTTGAAGCTCCTACTTTATCAGCCAATGTGGGGACTGCATTCAATGCAGAGAGAAGTAATACACCTGCAGAAACAGTTAAAAATTTCTTCTTCATGTTCAGTAATTTTTTCATATTATCACTCCTTTAGCCCATTAAAGATATCTTTAGTGAAATAATGCTTAAATTTTGTTTATACTCTTGGTTAATCACATATAAGTATTCCTTTTCACCTATAATAATTTTTCTTGTCTTTTTCTTCATAATCTGAATACCTATTGAATTTGTTTTAGTTTTTTATACATAATTTATTCAAGACAGTCCCTACATTATCCTGCCCTTTAGCTTAATAAGGAAATTCTTCGCGAAACGAAAAAAGAAGACGCCATTTAGCGCCCCTTCAATTGGTTTTTCATAAACTTGGGATGCATTTAAAATCAGCCGGGCGTACATCCTTCTTGTAATTTACAAGATAATATAGAGCTGACACCGTATCGTTTTTTAAATTTAACTCAACGTACTCACCAGTGCTTCTAAGGATTCCAACCGTTATCTCAAAATACTTTTGACCATGTATGGCATCGACTGGCAGCTCTTTTGCTCGCTTTCTCGAAGCGGTTACTCGTTCATTAATCGAGACAATACGTATGCATTTGTACTGCGTGTATTGTTCGTGATAAATGCTTTGCAGAGAAGAATACACAACTGGATGCAATTGCTGTAATAAAGCTTGCTCAAGAGATTCTTCTCGCGGCTCAGCATATACGGTAGCTGCCCCAAGAACAAATAGTGAACTAGTTAAGATAATTAAATTAATCTTAAACGAACTCAACCGACATCACCTCAGAGATAGTTTCTCCAGCAATACGAATAAGTATGTAAAAAACAGGGAACAACTGGCGCAAACAATTAGATAGTCGCTAGCACTTCGACATCCGCCATAGTGTTAGGGGTCCCTGCGTTTAACTATCGTGTCCCGTTAGCTCAATGGGCACACCCATCAGTCTAAATCTTTATCTTATCGGTCGAGTTGAGAATAAGATACAGTTTCCGTGCGACATTAAAGGCATCTATTTCACTGCAAGACCAATCTTGTTTAATGAAATCCATCCCTTTTGTTGGGCTATCGCTTCTTCGAGGAATAAAATGTACATGAAAATGTGGGACACCATCAATCGTTACTAGTGAGTACACACGTTCTGCTTCAGTGACTTGTTTGAGGGCAGAATACAACTTCTTAATCAATACTCCGTACGATCCAGCTTCTTCTTCTGACATATCGGAAAAGTCGAGAAAGTGACGCTTGGATTCTAAAACTATTCGCCCTAAAACAGATTGTTGTGCAGGAAAATGGCAAACCATCCAGTGCTCATCTTCGTAAATGTACCCACCAGGTGGTTGGTTTATATTACCTAAATGCTTGTCACATATAAAACATGACATTTGAATCACCGCCTCATTTAATTGGTAATTGGTAATTCAGTAATGAAGTTTTACATCTCTCAAATTCCCCATAAAAATTGCTTTTTAATACGGGTCTAAGGCAAATTGTATATAAACGTATTGTTTGCGAACACAGCAAAAACCCAACTTGTTAAAGTACTAATTCGTGAGAAATATTGAATTTCCTTTTTATGTAATATAATGCAATTGCTCTTATTGTGCAATTCTGCCCGATAGCGTAACGAGACTGCCCTATCATTCACGTGGCAGCCTCGAGGGTGTTTTATTCAGCTAAAAGTTCCGTTAGTTTAATGACTTGCTCATATTAAATGGGATTTCATTTTTATAAGCTTTTGTGTATTTCTTAATTAGTTCTTTTTTTGCTTCTTCATTGGCAATTAGAATGTCGCCGTATACAGGTACTAAGGTATTCCAATTCTCTTCCTTCAAATGTTTCGTTACAAATAAATATGATTGTCCCTCGTGAAGTAATTGGTCATTTTCAATTAGTATTAATTCATTTCTTTTGAATCCACCTTGTTGATTTACGATTACTGTACCGTTAAATATACCTTTTACATTATCAGAAACTTCCACTTTAAATTGAGTTTCAGGAGCTCTATCTAATGATTTAGTACCATCCTTTTTTATAACTTTACCGACAAATACATTATCTGCCCACCCGACAAGTCTGCGTGTATCGGTTACATCAAAAGAGTTGGATGATGCGATTGTTCTGACAACAGGATTTTCCGGGTGATTGTTTGTAAAGTAGTTAGGTGCAAAAATCGCTAAAGCAAAAGAAGCAGCTATTATAGTGACAATAACAAATAACCACCTACGTTTAAAATTTCTCATCTCTAATTTTGCTTCGGTTACCCCTATTTTACTTTTTTCATATGGAATTTCAATTGTATTCAGTCCTTGTTTAAATTTATTGCTCATCTACACCGTCTCATTTCCTTTCTATACGGACTTTATTAAAGCTCGGTATAAAACTGTTTCCACATAATCCTATTGATTTATACTTATGACTTGGAATGTACATTCAATACGTGTGTGGTTTTATATTTTCAGTGCTACTTCCGTAGGAAGTTAAGTCAACCACTTAACGGCTTATTCATTGCAAGCATCCACCACGCTTTACTGCCCGTTAGCGTAATACCTTTTTCAACTTTTGGACAAGGCAAAATGCTGTGAAGAAAAACATCGTCATGGGGCATATTATTTGGGGGTGAAAATTACATGTTTGGAAAGATACTCAGCTTACTTATCCTGTTTTGTTTTTTTACAACATTTGCACAAGCGTCACCATTAATGAAAATTGAAACCACACCTGTTCCTGAAGGTAACTGGACATATATTCCAGAGGGTAGCGGGGAAATGAAAATTCATGTTACAACCTCTTATGCAAAGAAAATAAAAGTGTGGAGAGTTCCAACTGGAACGCAACAATGGGTAAATCGAAAACTCATTTGTGAAGAATCAGGCTTCAAAACTGATTGGATTTGTGTTTGGAAATATGATAAAGACGATACAATACACGACCATTTTGTAGTTGAAGTATTTGGTGAAGATTGGCGTATCCAAGATAGTATCAATGTCACTCGTAGACATTCTAAAAATCATCCTCAATAAAGTTTTGACTGATTGCGTTCTTCTGCCCTTAGCTTAACGCGGCTGCCGTTAAATATCGGCAGCCGCGTCTTGTTAGTTGTTTGAACTATCATTCTGCGTTAGTTCAATTGTCTTTATTTAAATACCAAAAACTTTTGGGCACATTTTAAACACCTTACCCATGAATGCTGAAACTAACATTGGATATAATAATTGGCAGGAGGTGGAAAGGTGAAAAAAGTAATAATAATGAGCTTTCTAATACTAGCGTTTACGATGCCATTTGCTCAGGCGAACGAACTTGAAAAGTATCCTAGTAATGCGGAAAAAAATTTCCTTGGAGCTGACGATTATTATCAGCAAGTGAATCGTAGTGAATATACTGAATATCCAGATTCCGTATTTAAACTCAGGGAGAAGGTTTTGTACAAGGATATTAACAAAGTGTTCTCCAATGTCCCTAAACAATTGAATACAACATCTGGAGTAGGTGACGGTGTTGGATATAATCCCAAAAGACAAGTGTACGTCTTTTTTTCCGCCAAATACGTAAATAAAAAACTTTTTTCTCAATATGCTGTTTTTGATGCAGAGACTGGTCGAAAGATTTCATCAGCCAAACAAATACTTTAATTACGAGCTGCTTTTACAGCTCCTTTTTTTTGAATATTTCACCACGCTCTTCTGCCCAATAGCTTAACGAGGCTGCCGATCATCGCGGTAGCCTCGTCATGGTATGTTTTATTGCGCT
>NZ_JAUSZD010000002.1:7597500-7660000 GCF_030817275.1 Paenibacillus sp. V4I7
TTATGAGCGATGGAGTGACGCAGAAGGATAGTGACGCGAGCTGATGGATGCTCGTCCAAGCAGTGAGGCTGATGTGTAGGCAAATCCGCACATCGTAAGGCTGGGCTGTGATGGGGAGGGAAATTTAAGTACCGAAGGTCATGAGTTCACACTGCCAAGAAAAGCTTCTAGCCAGGCGAAGGTGCCCGTACCGCAAACCGACACAGGTGGGTGAGAAGAGAATTCTAAGGCGCGCGGAAGAACTCTCGTTAAGGAACTCGGCAAAATGACCCCGTAACTTCGGGAGAAGGGGTGCCTCG
This sequence comes from Paenibacillus sp. V4I7, assembly GCF_030817275.1. Classification (NCBI taxonomy): domain Bacteria; kingdom Bacillati; phylum Bacillota; class Bacilli; order Caryophanales; family Paenibacillaceae; genus Paenibacillus; species Paenibacillus sp. V4I7. Next base: position 7,597,800 of record NZ_JAUSZD010000002.1, read on the forward strand.
GTAGGGTGAATAGCCCGAGGGGGCCGCAGTGAAAAGGCCCAAGCGACTGTTTAGCAAAAACACAGGTCTGTGCGAAGCCGCAAGGCGAAGTATACGGGCTGACGCCTGCCCGGTGCTGGAAGGTTAAGAGGAGTGGTTAGGGCGCAAGCCCGAAGCTATGAATTGAAGCCCCAGTAAACGGCGGCCGTAACTATAACGGTCCTAAGGTAGCGAAATTCCTTGTCAGGTAAATTCTGACCCGCACGAATGGCGTAACGACTTGGGCGCTGTCTCAACGAGAGATCCGGTGAAATTTTAATACCTGTGAAGATGCAGGTTACCCGCGACAAGACGGAAAGACCCCATGGAGCTTTACTGCAGCTTGATATTGGACTTTGGTACGATCTGTACAGGATAGGTGGGAGCCTTTGAAGCCTGAGCGCCAGCTTGGGTGGAGGCATCGTTGGGATACCACCCTGATCGTATCGGAGTTCTAACCTGGTACCGTAATCCGGTATGGGGACAGTGTCAGGTGGGCAGTTTGACTGGGGCGGTCGCCTCCTAAAATGTAACGGAGGCGTTTAAAGGTTCCCTCAGAATGGTTGGAAATCATTCGCAGAGTGCAAAGGCATAAGGGAGCTTGACTGCGAGACCTACAAGTCGAGCAGGGACGAAAGTCGGACTTAGTGATCCGGTGGTACCGAATGGAAGGGCCATCGCTCAACGGATAAAAGCTACCCTGGGGATAACAGGCTTATCTCCCCCAAGAGTCCACATCGACGGGGAGGTTTGGCACCTCGATGTCGGCTCATCGCATCCTGGGGCTGAAGTAGGTCCCAAGGGTTGGGCTGTTCGCCCATTAAAGCGGTACGCGAGCTGGGTTCAGAACGTCGTGAGACAGTTCGGTCCCTATCTGTCGCGGGCGTAGGAAATTTGAGAGGAGCTGTCCTTAGTACGAGAGGACCGGGATGGACGTACCGCTGGTGTACCAGTTGTCTCGCCAGAGGCATCGCTGGGTAGCTATGTACGGAGGGGATAAGCGCTGAAAGCATCTAAGCGCGAAGCCCCCCTCAAGATGAGATTTCCCAGTATGTAAGACCCCTTGTAGACGACGAGGTTGATAGGTTCGAGGTGGAAGTGCAGCAATGCATGCAGCTGACGAATACTAATCGGTCGAGGGCTTAACCAAAATTCCTAAGTAATCTTACTTTACGCAAGTTTCGTATCTAGTTTTCAAGGCGCAAACACGCTTTGACTGTTTGGTGATGATGGCGGAGGGGACCCACGCGTTCCCATCTCGAACACGACCGTTAAGCCCTCCAGCGTCGATGGTACTTGAACCGCAGGGTTCTGGGAGAGTAGAACGTTGCCAAGCAAAAGATAAAGCCTTTTTGAGAGAAATCTCAAGAAGGCTTTTTTGTTTTTATTTCGAATAAAACTGTAGGTAAGGTCAACAATAGTAAGGTTCACTTTTGGTTGTCGGATTATTAAGGATTGGATTTTAGAGCAGTACTTGTCAAAAAGAAAGGAAATGATTATAATCTAGTTAAGGTCAAAGAAAGTCAAAGTCAATTTACTTCTGGCAATCTGGGAGGACGAATTGATGCGCAACGTATCAGAAATTATTGAACAGTATTTAAAACATGTCCTGCAGCAGAGTTCCGAAGGGGCCATTGAGATTCAACGCAATGATTTAGCTGATCAGTTCCAATGTGTGCCTTCCCAAATCAATTATGTGATCAGTACAAGGTTTACCTTGGAAAAAGGTTACATTGTGGAAAGCAAGCGCGGCGGTGGTGGATACATTCGTATCCAAAAAATCGAGCTCAAGAGTCACGGGTCCATTTTAGACCACATTTTTCGCACGATTCATACACACATTGATCAAGTTACTTCAGAAGGACTCGTATACCAACTGCAGGAAGGCCACTATATTTCAACACGAGAAGCTAACCTGATTCGGGCAGCAATTTCGAGAGATGTGTTGACCTTCAAGCTCCCGCTGCGCGATGAAATTCGGGCCAAGATTCTTAAAGCAATGCTGATATCCTTGCTTAGCAGATGAGGAGGCATATGAAATGATTTGTCAGGAATGCGGTAAACGACCGGCGACTCTTCATTTTACAAAGATTGTGAATGGAGACAAGAACGAGTTCCACATTTGTGAGAATTGCGCTCGTGAGAAGGGTGAAATGATTCCCGGAACTTCCAACGGATTTTCGATTCACAATCTGTTATCAGGATTACTTGATTTCGAACCGTCATCTCTATCCGCTGCAAAGTCTCAGGCGATCCGTTGTGAGAGCTGTGGCCTTACGTATTCTCAATTTAGTAAATTAGGACGTTTTGGTTGCGGATCATGCTATCAAAGCTTTTCAGAAAAGTTAGATCCTCTCTTTAAAAGGGTGCATGGAAATATCGTTCACGTTGGGAAAGTGCCTAAGCGAAGTGGCGGCATCATCCAATGTAAGCGGGAAATTGATACGCTCAAGAAGGATATGATGACTTGTATCGAACAAGAAGAGTTCGAACAGGCTGCAAAGATTCGTGATCAAATTCGTGAAATTGAGAAGAAAATTGCGGGTATGTGAGTTTGTAAGGAGGTGTGAATCCAGTGACATTACAGCGGTTTACAGCAGATGCATTGAGCGAGTGGATGAAAGGTGAAGGACCTGAGTCGGATATCGTCATCAGTAGTCGGATCCGCATTGCTCGTAACCTTAGGGACTACCCCTATCCAATGCTAGCGACTAATCAACAATCACAAGAAGTACTGGAACATTTGTCCGGTGTGCTTGAAAATGATGAGTTGGAGACGATAAGCAATTTTTCACTCATTCCTCTATCGGATTTGAATGAGCTTGAGCGAATGGTTCTGGTAGAAAAGCATTTAATTAGTCCTAATTTAGCTAACGAGTCCAGAAATGGCGCCGTTATTTTAAGCGAAAATGAATCCATCAGTATTATGATCAACGAAGAGGATCATCTTCGCATACAATGTTTATGTCCGGGTTTTCAGATTAAAGAAGTATGGGATTTGGCGAACCAAATCGATGATATCTTTGAAACACAGCTGGATTACGGGTATGACGAAAAGAGGGGCTACTTAACAAGCTGCCCTACGAATGTCGGTACCGGGATCCGCGCTTCGGTGATGATGCATTTACCGGCGCTAGTGCTAAGCCAACAAATCAATCGGATTTTATCAGCTGTTACGCAAGTTGGGTTGACGGTTAGAGGATTATACGGGGAAGGCAGCGAAGCATTAGGAAATCTGTTTCAAATATCGAATCAAATTACGCTGGGCCAGTCCGAAGATGAGATTATTGATAATTTACACAGTGTTGCAAGGCAAATTATAGAGCATGAACGTGCTGCGAGACATAAGCTGATTCAAGAGTCCCGAATGCGGATAATAGATCGTGTGAACCGTTCATTAGGTATTCTGTCATATGCAGGAATCATGGATTCGAAAGAAGCCGCGCAGCGTTTATCAGATGTGAGACTTGGTATTGACCTTGGAATTATCAACAACGTTTCATCGAATGTTTTGAATGAACTGTTGGTGATGACGCAGCCTGGTTTTCTTCAACAATATGCCGGTGAGAAATTAAATGCCGAAGAGCGAGATATACGCAGGGCTGAGTTGATTCGCGAAAGATTTGGTAGGGTTTAAGAAAGATAAGATTCATCCTTTAGGATTTCTATAGATATACTAATTTTGGAGGTGTTCTCTATGATGTTTGGAAGATTTACGGAACGTGCGCAAAAGGTGCTCTCTCTTGCTCAAGAGGAAGCTGTTCGTTTAGGGCATAACAATATTGGTACAGAGCACATTCTACTTGGTCTTATTCGTGAAGGAGAAGGTATTGCCGCTAAAGCGCTCGTTGCTTTGGGCTTAGGTCTTGAGAAAATCCAAGACGAAGTTGAGTCGTTGATTGGCAGAGGACAAGAACAGCCTACCAACATTGCGTATACACCTAGAGCGAAGAAGGTTATTGAACTTTCGATGGATGAAGCGAGAAAATTAGGTCACACGTATGTGGGGACTGAACATATTCTACTCGGGCTTATTCGCGAAGGAGAAGGTGTTGCTGCAAGAGTCCTTAATAACTTAGGTGTCTCTTTGAATAAAGCACGTCAACAAGTCCTTCAATTGCTTGGAAGCAGCGAATCTGTGTCACCAAGCCATGGTAGTAATCCGAATGTGAACACACCTACTTTGGATGGTTTAGCGAGAGATTTGACGGCGTATGCCAAAGAGGGTCATCTGGATCCTGTGATTGGTCGCAGCAAAGAAATTGAGCGTGTCATTCAAGTGTTAAGCCGCAGAACGAAAAACAATCCGGTGCTGATCGGTGAACCAGGCGTTGGTAAAACAGCGATTGCTGAAGGCCTCGCACAGAAAATTATTAACAATGAAATTCCGGAAACGTTGAAGGATAAAAGGGTAATGACGCTCGATATGGGCTCTGTTGTAGCAGGTACCAAATATCGCGGTGAGTTCGAAGATCGTCTCAAAAAGATCATGGACGAAATTCGTCAAGCGGGCAACATCGTACTATTCATTGATGAGCTTCACACCTTGATTGGCGCTGGCGGAGCGGAAGGTGCAATTGATGCCTCCAACATCCTGAAACCGGCGCTTGCTAGAGGCGAGCTGCAATGTATTGGTGCTACAACGTTGGATGAATATCGCAAGTATATTGAAAAAGATGCGGCTTTAGAGCGTCGTTTCCAACCAATCACAGTAGATCAACCATCTCCTGAAGAAGCTATTCAAATCCTTTATGGGTTGCGTGATCGTTATGAAGCTCATCACCGTGTGAAAATTACGGATGCTGCGATCCAAGAAGCTGTAAAACTTTCCGATCGTTACATTACGGACCGTTTCTTACCGGATAAAGCAATCGATTTGATCGATGAGGCAAGCTCCAAAGTAAGACTACGTTCTTACACAACACCGCCTTCATTGAAACAGCTTGAGAGCAAGCTAGATAACATCCGTAAGGAGAAAGATGCAGCGGTTCAAAGTCAAGAATTCGAGAAAGCAGCTGGACTTCGTGATACGGAGCAGAAGCTTCGCGAAGAGCTGGATACAACGAAGAATGATTGGAAAGAGAAGCAAGGTCGTTTGGACACAGAAGTAACGCCAGATGATATCGCACAAATTGTGGCGAGCTGGACAGGAATTCCGGTAAGTAAACTTGCTGAAGAAGAAACAGAGCGTCTGCTCAAAATGGAAGATATTCTTCATGAGCGTGTCATTGGCCAAGAAGAAGCTGTTAAAGCGGTAAGCCGTGCCATTCGCCGCGCTAGAGCAGGTCTGAAAGATCCGAAGCGTCCAATGGGCTCCTTCATATTCCTCGGACCAACGGGTGTTGGTAAAACCGAATTAGCACGCGCATTAGCAGAATCACTATTCGGTGATGATAATGCGGTAGTCCGAATTGATATGTCGGAATACATGGAGAAGCACTCGACTTCTAGATTAGTAGGGGCGCCTCCGGGTTACGTTGGATACGAAGAGGGTGGTCAACTCACGGAGAAAGTACGCCGTAAGCCATACTCGGTTGTACTGCTCGATGAGATCGAGAAAGCACATCCAGAAGTGTTCAATATTCTATTGCAAGTGCTGGAAGATGGTCGATTAACTGATTCCAAAGGACGCACAGTAGATTTCCGTAACACATTGATTATTATGACATCCAATGTTGGCGCGGATATGATTAAGAAAAATTCTTCGCTTGGCTTTACTGCTGCTGTTGATGCAGGTAGAGATTACACCAATATGAAGGATAAAGTAATGGGCGAGCTCAAGAAAAGCTTCCGTCCTGAGTTTCTTAACCGCATTGATGAAATTATCGTGTTCCACTCCTTGGATGAAGCACATATTGCCCAAATTGTCACCCTGATGGCCGATGATCTTCGCAAACGTCTGAAGGAGCAAGAGGTTGATTTCTTGTTAACAGACAAAGCGAAGATGTTCCTTGCCAAAGAAGGATTCGATCCGACTTACGGAGCGAGACCGCTGCGCAGAGCCATCCAGAAGCATATTGAGGATCGCTTATCGGAGGAACTGCTCAGAGGCAACATTGCCAAAGGCGACTCCTTAACCATTGATGAGAAAGATGGCGAACTTGTTGTCCTGAAGGGCGAAGGCGTAACCGTAAAATAATGAAAGCAAAGAAGCATTTTGCTCCATCCTACCTAGGATGTAGCAAAATGCTTTTTATTTATCACAGCCCTCATCAATTGAGCTGTTTGACATTATTCATAAATATTTTGAATCTGATAAGAGACTAAATTGGGAAATATCTTTTACAGAACTTGCCGTTTTGCCAAAGAAGAGCGGTCTATCGGCGGCATTGAATATGTAGCAGATAATAGCTCTTTGCTATTTTGAACGTAATAAAGTTTGTTAAAATAAATAATGTATCTCAAACGGCATTAACCATGTTGATAAATATGTAAGAAATGCATAAAAAAATGTATGATAGAACGTGGATGCAGAAATAAACAAACAGTTATCACCTAGTTGGCTGAGTATAAAAGTAAGAATAAAGAACAAAGAGAAAAGAATGAAACCTTTGGAAAAAAATTAAATTATTGGAAGAGTTTATAAAACTATTTGATTAATTGGGGAAGTGAATCTTAACTATGAAAAAGAAAACCATATATAAATGTACCAGTTGTGGTCAAGAGCATCCAAAATGGCAAGGTTCGTGCAGTAGTTGTCGTGAGTGGAATACCCTTGAAGAAGATGATGTTATAAACGCTCCTAGTGGAGGTCAGAAGGGCATAAACAAAAAGAAGAATGTTATCATAAACCGTCTTACAGATACCGTATCCCAAAACAGTGATAGGATTGTTACCAAGTACAATGAATTTAATCGTGTAATGGGAGGAGGAATCGTTAAAGATTCTGTTACGATTATTACGGCTGTTCCAGGTGCTGGAAAATCCACACTCTTATTGCAAATATCAGATGATGTGGCAAAGCAAGGATTGAAAGTGCTGTATGCTTCAGGTGAAGAAAGTGATAGTCAGATAAAGAGAAGAGCAGAACGAGTCTTGCAAGATATTCATAAAAACGTTTGGGTTTATTCTGATAATAGTTTGAATAATGTCTTAGGTTGTATTGACCAAGTAGACCCTGACCTCATTATTATTGATAGTATTCAAACTTTTGTATTAGAAGAATATCCGCAAAGACCTGGTTCACCCACGCAGACGATGGAATGCGCGAATACTCTCTTAAAGGTCGCAAAAGATGCACAAAGACCAAGAGCCATTATAATGGTTGGGCAGATGACCAAAGATAACGAATTAGCTGGATTAAGAGCATTAGAACACTTGGTAGATGCTGTTCTTGTTCTCGAGGGGGAGGAAGGCGAGGAGCTAAAACAGCTATTTTCGACTAAAAATCGCTACGCCAGCACAGGAGAGCTTGGATTTTTCACAATGGGTGAGCAAGGATTGACACCTATTGATAATCCCTCAGAGTTCTTTATGACACAAAGAGACGAGAATGATGTAGTTAGTGGAAGTGCATTGACAGTCGTTAAAGAAGGCACAAGACCTATCATTTTGGAAATAGAAAGTTTGGTATCAACCACGTTCATGCCATACCCAAGCCGGATTGCTGAGTGTTTAAAAAAGGACCATGTGAATACACTTATCAGCATCATGGAGCAAAGAGCCAATATCCCTCTTCATGATAAGAACGTGGTTGTTAAAACGACAGGCGGTATCCGTTTAAAAGAACAATCATCAAATTTAGCCGCGATAATGAGCATTGTATCTTCCTGCAAGAATCAAGGTATACCAAATGATACTGTATTTATCGCAGATATTGGATTAACGGGCGAATTAAAAAAAGTACCTACTTTAGAACTAAGAATTAGAGAACTTGAAAGAATGGGTTTCAAACGTGTCTATGTTGCGCTCAATGGATTGAAAAGCACAACTACGTTTTCTACAATAAAGGTAATCCCATGTAAGACATTGAGCCAAGTCATCCACTCTGTATTTGGCACTTCTTCTAAAGGCAAAGAGGAGAAAGCACCTTGGGATGAGGAAGATAATTAGTCAACGGCTATTGTTGAGCGTAAAAGACTTCAAGTTAAACGGTGAGTGACCTACATAAAGAAGTTACACATATCGACTCCTGCCAATTTGAACCATTAAATTGAATGATAAAGTTTCGAACTGCTATAAACTAAACTGGTTATTGTAAGAAAATTAGAACTATTCTTTCATTATTTACAACTTCTTTTAAAGGAATGAATTTTCCGTTATACTTAGTTGTAAGGATTTAGCAACTGGACTACATCCAGTAGTACAGTTCGGATTAAGAGTGTTAGGTTGGATCAAAGCAGCATGATTTTCGAATGTGAAATGTATTATATATGTAGAGGGATTGTTTTAAGAAGAATATTATAGACGGGACTCATTTGATATACTTCAAATGGTTTTTTCAAATGTTATGAGCATTGGTTGGGATGCTGTCTAATCCAATCGTCTATTATATCGTGTAAAAGAATTTTTTTGAGAATTGGGCGTGCAGTCAAGAATCGATTTGGTTGACCGGGGAAGTAAGCGGTGTATCCCGGATTGATCAACGTGTGAAGGAAGCGGAAAAGCTCGGATTCCGTAGATTAATTATGCCGGAGAAAAGTTTGAAAGGATGGACTCATCCGTCCGGTATGGAGATTATCGGAGTGAACACGGTAGCAGAGGCATTGAAAGCGGCGCTGGGTTAACTCGTGGTCATTCAACCTGCAAGCCTTCAGGAGGAAAATGATGAGCAAAGAAGAGATAAAGCGAGACGTCATGAGCCAACTGCTGCAAATGGTAGCACCTGGTACACCGTTCCGTGATGGGTTAGAGAATGTCCTACGCGCCAAAACGGGTGGACTTATTGTCGTTGGATATAGTACAGAAGTAACGGAAATCGTGGATGGCGGTTTTTCCATAGATTGTGATTTTTCCCCCAATTATTTATATGAACTTGCCAAAATGGATGGCGCGATTATCCTCAGTGAGGACATCAAACGCATCCTATATGCGAACACGCAATTAATCCCAGATTCCTCTATCTCATCATCGGAGACGGGAATCAGGCATAGGACAGCCGAACGTGTTGCGAAGCAAACAAATAAGTTGGTTGTTTCGATTTCACAGCGGCGTAATGTCATAACACTTTACCAAGGTAATTTGCGTTACGCGCTGAAAGATATTGGTGTTATCCTGACTAAAGCGAATCAAGCGATCCAGACATTGGAGCGTTACAAAGTCGTACTGGATCAGTCGCTGACTAATCTAAGCGCATCCGAGTTTGAGGAGTTGGTTACATTGCACGATGTTACCAATGTCATTGCAAGGTTTGAGATGGTACTGCGCATTAAGGCCGAGATTAATCGATACATTAATGAGTTAGGGAATGAAGGCCGCCTCATTAGCATGCAGCTTGAAGAACTTGTTGGAAATGCGGAACTTGAAGCGCGTTTGATCGTAAAAGATTATGTACGTGATTTATCGGAAGACCGCGTCAAAGAAATGCAAGCAGGCTTAAAGCGTTTATCCTCGGATGAACTGCTGGAGCCGCACCAAATCATCCGATTGCTTGGATATCCGCATACGAATTCTATTGCCGAAGAACCGGTGTCCCCTCGAGGGTTCCGAATTCTAGGGAAAATTCCGCGGCTGCCGTCTATCATTATTGCCAATCTGGTCGAAAAGTTTGGTTATCTGCCTCACATGATGATGGCGACTATTGAAGAATTGGATGAAGTTGACGGAATCGGAGAGGTGAGAGCCCGCGCCATTAAGGAAGGTCTCAAAAGAATTCAGGAACAAGTGTTCATTGACAGACATATTTAAACTAGATACAATCATAAAGTATCATTGTTGAGGTTTTGTTAAGGTGAGGCAGTTTTATGCAGTCGAGGTTTTATTAAGTCGAGATTAGGGTATAGTAAATCCAGAGGTGGACAAAAACATATGTTAACGAAATCAATTCCCAGTCTTTTTACAGTAGGGAACTTATTCCTAGGTGTACTGTCAATTATTCTCGCTTTCAGTGGTGAGCATGGAATTGCAGCAGTACTCGTCATTGTCGCTATGTTGCTTGATGGACTTGACGGACGTGTAGCCAGAGCTTTGAACGCACAAAGTGAGTTTGGTAAAGAGTTAGATTCGCTGTCCGATGTCATTTCGTTCGGTGTAGCACCAGCATTTATCATGTATGTGGTTGCATTTAATGATCCGAATGTGATTAGTCCTGCATTTGCTTGGATTGTTACCGCAATCTTCCCGATTTGTGGAGCTCTTCGTCTAGCTCGTTTCAATGTAGTTGCCGGTACGCCTGGTTATTTCATCGGTTTGCCAATTCCAGCTGCAGGCGGTGTACTTTGTACACTAGCATTGTTCGTGAACGAAATTAACGTGTATGTTCTGTTGGTCAGTACAATTCTATTGTCTTACTTAATGGTAAGTACAGTGAAGTATCCGAACTTCAAAAAAGCTGGAATTCCGAAAGCAGCGATCTGGATTACGCCAATTATCGTTGCTGTAGCTATTTTGATTGCTATCAAATGGCCGGAATCAATTTCTAAAATGATTTTCGTACCTCTATTAGCGTACGCGCTATATGGCCTAAAAAAAAACGTTGATGGGTTCTTCATCCGTCTCCGGAGAAAGAACAAAAGACGCGGCATGGACGACACGAATTCAGTGAAATCGGACGTTTAACACAGGTTTCGAAAATAAAAAGCATTTATTTTCTTCTGATGATTCAGAGAGAAAATAAATGCTTTTTTTTCGTCTTCATGACATGTTGAATAGTCCCAGTGTTGTGCATTTCTTCGATTCGTTCTCAACGACTTGCTCCAAATTAACGTCTAGGATGTTACTAAGTGCGGACATATAGAAGAGATTTCTACCCAGCTCCGTACTTACGACCTCAATGCATTGTTCACATAAGTGACCAGATACATGAGTACCGAGTACATCCTTGGCCTCATCCAAAGTCATCTCTGGATGATACTCTTGCTTGGCTGCATGAACCTGAATACATCCACATTCCGTAATAGATTTGACCACGGAACGATTAGTAGCTGCGCCAGACTGTTGAAACTTGGATAAGACGTCAAGCAGACTTCGGTGACGGAGTAACAATTCGGACACTTGATCCTGAAACTGCTTTAAAGTCAAGGAGCTCATTCCATCCACCTCGGGTGTGTTGGTAACTTCCAATTTCATTATAAAGGAAGCCCTCTAATATTTCAATTTTCCATGTAAAGAAGTGATTAACGTTGGAGAAATTGGAACATAATTGTAATAAGGCTTAAAACAAGTTTGATTTAGGGGGTGAATCTGTGATGAGGAAATGGGTACAAATCATTTTGGCCATCATGGGTGGTAGTTTAGGTTATAGTTGGAGTGATTCAATCCTTCGAAAGACAGCGTTAATGAGTGAAGCAGGACAAGTTATCTGGATTAATAGTTTATGCGCAGTAGGTATGTTCTTCCTTTCGTCATGGGTTGCTAGTCAGGGAATGAAGCTGCTTATGAGAGGCGAAAAGAATGTAGCGGATATCCCGGTATCCGATTTACTCTCAGGTACATTAGGATTAGTCATTGGACTGCTTATATCGGTATTGGTGTTCCCTGTTTTAGAGCAGGCGAAGTGGGCAGGTCCTTTTTTACCGTTCATTGTATCTGCAGTACTAGCTGTAATGGGGTTCCGTATCGGTTACAGCAAGCGGGAAGAGCTGGTTCAGATCATTGCAAAGAGCCGATCCACAGGGCCGGAGAAGCAGACACACCGTCCTTATGAGGAGCATAAGATTCTCGATACTAGTGTCATTATTGATGGCAGGATCGCTGATATTTGCAAAACAGGCTTTATCGAGGGAACCCTCGTTATTCCGGAATTTGTCTTGGAAGAGCTGCAGCACATTGCCGATTCATCGGATTTACTCAAGCGGAATCGCGGTCGACGCGGTCTGGACATTTTGAACAAAATCCAAAAGGAACTTGAAGTGAAAGTGCTCATTTACGAAGGAGATTTCGAGGAAATATCTGAAGTAGATAGTAAGCTAGTCCGGCTTGCAAAAGTACTGCAAGGCAAAGTGATTACGAATGATTTCAATCTAAACAAAGTATGTGAACTGCAAGGTGTTTCGGTGCTCAATATCAACGACCTCGCGAATGCAGTGAAGCCTGTTGTCCTGCCTGGTGAAGAAATTATAGTTCAAGTCATTAAGGATGGCAAGGAGCATGGACAAGGTGTAGCTTATCTGGACGACGGTACGATGATCGTGGTGGAAGGCGGGCGCGAATTCATCGGGATGACGCTCGAAGTGATGGTCACAAGTGTCCTTCAGACATCGGCGGGACGTATGATTTTCGCTAAACCGAAACTATTGGAAAAAGCACAGTAAAACCAGTATGATAAGGAGATGTAACATAGCTCTTACTAGTTGATGGGAAAGTATAAGTTTTATACTTTTGCTTTGCATCAACCTTGACAAACCGCTCGTCCTAAAAGGACGACGGAGTCGTTTATCCTTGGGCCTATGCTTACGAGAAAGCTTTCTATCAGAAAGCACTTAGTTGGAGGTCATATGGGGAAGCTAGGAGTTATCATCGTGGCAGCGGGCAAGGGCTCGCGAATGGGAACGGCTGAAAGTAAACAATACTTACAACTGGGACACAAGCCAATTCTGGTACATACCTTGCAATTATTTCAAAACATACATGAAGTGGATGAAATCATTCTCGTTGTTGGGGGAACTGATGTAGATCGCTGTAGAGGCTTTGTACAGGACCATGCTCTTTCCAAGGTCACTCATGTGCTAGCAGGAGGCGCCGAACGTCAAGATTCCGTTAGACGGGGGCTGGACTCCTTACAGAGGGATACAGCGTGGGTGCTCGTTCATGACGGTGTTAGGCCTTTCGTGAAAAAAGAACATGTGTTCGATTGCCTAGTGAAAGCGCAAGAACAGGATGCAGCTGTGCTGGCTGTTCCTGTTAAGGATACGATCAAAATCGTAGATACCGAGAAACGAATTCAATCTACACCTGATAGACGAAGCTTGTGGGCGATCCAAACGCCGCAAGCTTTTCGGTTTTCCCTTCTACAGGAAGCGCATGAACGGGCTCTTCAGGATGATTTCATGGGGACGGACGATGCGATGTTAGTGGAACGAATAGGAACGACGGTGCATGTGGTCGAAGGGGACTATTATAATATTAAGATTACGACACCGGAAGATTTGCCATGGGCAGAGTGGATACTACACAACGTAAGGGGAGAGGGACAGCTATGATTCGCGTAGGACAAGGATTTGATGTTCATCAGTTGGTGGAAGGCCGCAAGTGCATTATTGGAGGCGTGACAATTCCTTATGAAAAAGGGCTGCTCGGTCATTCCGATGCCGACGTACTGCTGCACGCTATTAGTGATGCTATTCTGGGCGCGCTAGGGTTAGGCGATATCGGAAAGCATTTCCCGGATACGGCTGCAGAGTTCAAGGATGCGGACAGTCTGGAATTGTTGAAGCAGGTTTGGCAGTTGGCTAAGGACAAAGGTTATCACCTTGGGAATACGGACTCTACCATCATTGCACAGAAGCCCAAAATGGCGCCGTACATCCCGCAGATGGTAGAAATTATTGCCGCTGCGCTAGATGCTAAGCCGGATCAAGTCAATGTGAAAGCTACGACGACGGAACAGCTTGGTTTCACGGGTCGAGGCGAAGGTATTGCTGCGCAATCGGTTGTTTGTTTAATTCGAGATGTGCTAGAATAGCAGGTAATATTGGGGAGAAGAGGGTACACACATGAATCAGCCTTTACGTGTGCGTTATGCACCTAGTCCGACTGGACATTTACATATTGGCGGTGCTCGTACAGCACTGTTTGATTATTTATTGGCGCGTCGTCATGGCGGTGCGTTCGTTGTTCGTTTTGAAGATACGGATCAAACGCGTCACAAAGAGTCGGGAATTGAAGATCAGCTGAATGGTCTAAGATGGCTTGGTTTAGAGTGGGATGAGAGCGTTGATATCGGGGGGCCGTACGGTCCTTATCGTCAGATGGAACGACTGGATATTTATAAGACGTATCTCGATCAATTGGTTCAGAGCGGCCATGCTTACCATTGCTATTGCTCGGAAGCGGATTTGGAGCAGGAGCGGGCAGAGCAAGAGGCGCGTGGTGAGATAGGCGGTTACTCTGGCAAATGCCGTAATTTGAGCGCTGAGCAGGTTGCTGCTTATCAAGCTGAGGGACGTATCCCTTCGACTCGTTTCCGTGTTCCGGAAGACCGGATTATCGGCTTTAAGGACAAGGTGCGTGAGTATGTTGAATTTGAATCCAATGGGATTGGCGATTTCATCATTGCGCGTGCCGATGGCATTCCAACCTATAATTTTGCTGTCATTGTCGATGATCATTTGATGAAAATCAATCTGGTTATTCGCGGTGAGGAACATCTGTCCAATACACCAAGACAAATTCTCATGTACGAAGCACTGGGACTTCCTGTACCTAACTTTGCTCATTTGGCGCTTATCTTGAATCCAGATCGCAAAAAAATGAGTAAACGCGATGAGTCCATCATCCAATTTATTGAACAGTACAGGGAGCTAGGCTATTTGCCGGAGGCTGTCGTTAACTTCATTGCCCTGCTCGGTTGGTCTCCTGGCGGCGAAGAAGAAATGTTCACGAAGGAAGAACTTATTGCCCAGTTTGATTTGGATCGAGTATCCAAAAGTCCGGCTGTGTTTGATATGGATAAATTGAATTGGATGAACAATGCTTATTTGAAAAAGGCCCCGCTCTCCCGTGTGGTCGAGCTAAGTGTGCCTCATCTGCAAAAAGCTGGATACATCCAAGGTGATTTGGATGCAGCAGGGCAAGAGTGGGTAACGGCACTCGTAGGCCTCAATCAAGAAAGAATGCGTTTCGCGGCAGAGATCGTCGAGCTATCGAGTATTTTCTTCAAAGAAGAGCTGGTTATCGATGAGGAAGCTTCTGCTGTATTGAAAGAGGAGCATGTGCCTGTTGTGCTAGCTAGCTTCCTGACGCAAGTCGAGCAAGCGGAAGCTTTCACCGTAGAAGCCATCCCTGGTTTGCTGAAACAAGTGCAGAAGGATACGGGCTTCAAAGGGAAACAACTGTTCATGTCGATTCGTTCTGCGCTAACGGGACAAGTACACGGACCAGACTTAAATGTGTCCCTTTACTTACTTGGCAAAGAAAAAGTCGCATCACGTCTAAGGAACTTATTGTAAAACGGGTTTCTTTTCGCTATACTTAGTTCAATATCGAATGCAATGATCAGGAGAGTACGTTTAACTAGGGATTTATCAGAGAGGATAATCGAAGCCGTGAGGCTTTGGCTGTGAGTTATCCAATTCCTGTAATCGGAAATGCACCTAGGAGCTGCCGCGCCGAATACTCACAAGAGTAAGGTAGGCGCAGCCGGAATACCCACGTTACGGGATCTTAAGTTGGGAGACTTCCGAGTCACCAAGCAGAGTGGAACCGCGATAACTACGCCTCTGCAGCCATATGGCTGCAGGGGCTTTTTTTAGTTGATAAGAATACTTGTATGATTTTCTACGAAGAAGGTGAGAACATGTGGGCAACGATCAAATCTGATATATCCGCCGTATTCGATAACGACCCGGCTGCACGCAGCTGGTTTGAGGTTGTTTTTACGTATTCTGGGCTTCATGCGATTTGGTCCCATCGAATCGGCCATTGGTTTTACAAGCGGAGGATGTATACCCTCGCTCGTATCGTTTCGCAGTGGAGCCGATTCATGACAGGGATTGAGATTCATCCGGGTGCAACGATAGGGAAAAGACTGTTTATTGATCATGGCATGGGTGTTGTTATCGGGGAAACCTGTGAGATTGGTGACGATGTCATCTTATACCAAGGCGTAACCTTAGGGGGTACGGGTAAAGAAAAAGGTAAGAGACATCCAACTATTGGCAATAATGTAGTTATTGGCTCGGGTGCCAAAATTCTCGGTTCTTTCCTTGTAGGCGAAAATTCACGTATTGGTTCTAATGCG
This sequence comes from Paenibacillus sp. V4I7, assembly GCF_030817275.1. NCBI lineage: Bacteria > Bacillati > Bacillota > Bacilli > Caryophanales > Paenibacillaceae > Paenibacillus > Paenibacillus sp. V4I7. The sequence goes on from NZ_JAUSZD010000002.1 coordinate 7,613,875, forward strand.
GTAGTCATTCAGGAAGTTCCTTCAAATAGCACCGTCGTGACTATCCCTGCTAAACTTGTGAAGCGGGACGGGGTTCGTGTCAATCGCTTGGACCACGGGAACTTACCTGATCCCATTGTTGATATATTTCAGGAATTACAGCAGCAGATTAACAATTTAAAACAGCAACTTGAACAAGAACGCCTTAAGAATGGAGAAACGAGAGAACATGACACTCAGAGTGTATAATACGCTAACGCGGAAAAAAGAAGAATTCGTTCCAATTGAACCAGGCAAAGTGAAGATGTACGTTTGCGGGCCTACTGTGTATAACTATATTCATATTGGCAACGGCAGGCCGGTTATTTTCTTCGATGTAGTCCGTCGCTATTTGGAGACTCAGAAATATGAAGTGACCTATATTACGAACTTTACCGATGTGGATGATAAAATGATTCGTAAAGCCGAGGAGTTGGCTGTTACCGTTCCAGAGCTTGCAAAAACATTCATTCAAGCTTTTTTGGACGATGTCAAAACGCTAGGCGTTCACGATGCTACTTTGAATCCGCGTGTGACGGAGAACATCCAGGAAATTATCGATTTCATTGCTGCTCTCGTTGAGAAAGATTTCGCCTACGAGGCCCGCGGTGACGTTTATTATCGAACAAGCAAATTTACAGAGTATGGCAAGTTATCCAATCAGAATCTGGAAGAGCTCCAATACGGTATTCGTATTGAAGTAGACGATCGTAAAGAGAGTCCTCAGGATTTTGTTCTGTGGAAAGCGGCTAAACCGGGAGAAATCTATTGGGATAGCCCATGGGGTCAAGGCCGTCCAGGCTGGCATATCGAATGCTCCGCCATGGTGCGCAAATATTTGGGTGAAACCATTGATATACACGGTGGGGGCCAAGATTTGACATTCCCGCATCATGAATGTGAAATCGCTCAGACGGAAGCTGTAACGGGGCATCCGATGGCTAATTATTGGCTGCACAATGCCTTCCTAAACATTGACAATGAGAAGATGTCCAAGTCACTTGGCAACGGGATACTTATTCGTGATCTAGTTAAACAAATCAAACCGCAAGTATTCCGTTTCTTCATGTTGTCAGCGCACTATCGCAATCCGCTGAATTTCAGCGATGAGAGTTTGAAACAAGCCTCCAATGCGTTAGAACGTATCCAGAATGCTTATGACAACTTGAAGCATCGACTTGCTACTGCTTCTGCGACTAGTGAAATAGAATCAGTATTAACAGATCGACTAGCTGCGATTGCGAACCAGTTTGATGACAAGATGAACGATGATTTCAATACTCCGGATGCTATTACGGCGGTATTTGACCTTGTTGCTGAAGCGAACCTGTACTTGCAACAGGAGCGGGTAAATGCTGTCGCGCTGCAGCTTTTCTTAGATCAACTGCAAGCGTTCGATCAAACCTTAGGGATTCTTTCGCAGCAAACGGATGAGCTGTTAGATGAAGAGATTGAGCAGCTAATTATCGAACGGACTGAATCGCGTAAGTCGAAGAACTGGGCCCGCGCGGATGAAATTCGTGACCTGCTCACAGAGAAAGGGATATTCCTTGAGGATACACCACAGGGAATACGCTGGCGCCGTAAATGAGCGAGTCCATCCATGATGCTGCCAACCTTTTTATTTTCCCGCCATCTAAAAGTCCCCATTTACTGAATCCGCTTGTATTGGCTTATATAGGGGATGCTGTATATGAAGTGTACATCAGGCAATATGTCATTTCAGGACTTAACCATCGGCCGAACCATTTGCACAAAGCATCGACGGGATACGTCTCAGCCAAAGCGCAATCCAAATTGTTGGAAGCTTTGATGCCGATGCTATCGGAAGAAGAAGTAGACATGGTAAAGCGGGGACGCAATGCCAAATCAGGTACTACAGCCAAAAACGCGGAAGTGCTGGAATACCGGCACAGCACCGCGTTTGAGTGCTTAATTGGATATTTGTACTATAAACAATCATTTGAGAGATTGAAGGAAATATTAGACTTTGCAATTGCTTACAAGCAGAACAAGTAGCTTTAACTAACGAGGATTGTATACTTTTAGGAGGAACAGGAATGGATGAAGAATATATCGGCGGGAAGCACTCCGTTCTGGAGGCGCTTCGTGCAGGTCGGACGATTAATAAAATATGGATCGCAGAGAGTGCTCAGAAGCAATTCGCAGGTCCTATTGTAGCGGAAGCCAAAAATGTAGGCATCATCGTTCAGTTTACGGACAAGCGCAAGCTGGACCAAATGGCTGAAGGACTACAACACCAAGGGGTTGTAGCGCAAGTTGCTGCCTATGAGTATGTCGAAGTAGAAGATATTCTAGCTAAGGCTAAAGAGCTTGGGCAAGAACCCTTTATTCTGATTCTTGATGAGATCGAGGATCCGCATAATCTAGGTTCGATCCTGCGAACAGCAGATTGCACAGGTGTCCATGGCGTCATTATCCCTAAGCGCCGTTCCGTTGGACTTACGGCTACGGTTTCGAAGACTTCAGCTGGCGCCGTTGAATATGTTCCCGTTGCACGAGTGACGAATATTGCGCAGACGATTGAGAAATTGAAAGAGCAAGGAGTTTGGGTCGCTGGAACGGATGTAACTGCTGCTCAAGATGTGTATAAAGCCAACTTTAGTATTCCAATAGCTCTTGTTATCGGGAATGAAGGTAAAGGTGTTGGTCGATTAATTAAAGAGAAATGTGACTTCTTAGTAAAGCTTCCGATGGCGGGACATGTGAATTCTTTGAATGCGTCCGTTGCCGCGGGTGTATTGATGTATGAAGTGGTTAGACAGCGAAATAAGAGTTAAATGCATGGAACAGTTTCTGATTGTTGATGGCTACAATATTATTGGCGCTTGGCCGGAGCTGAGTAAGCTGAAGGACACGGATCTGGAGGGCGCTCGGGATCAGTTGATTCATATGCTGGCGGAATATCAATCCTACTCGGGTATGAAGGTATACCTTGTTTTCGATGCCTATATGGTACCTGGACTTGGTAAGAAGTATGTGCAGAGCAAGCTAACTGTACTTTATACCAAAGAGAAGGAAACGGCAGATGAACGGATCGAACGCCTGGTCACGAATCTGATGGGAAGGCGCAAGCAAATTTACGTAGCCACCTCGGATATGATAGAGCAGCATGTCATTTTCGGTAAAGGAGCTCTTCGAATGCCCGCTGGTGAACTGCTAGTCAAAATCAAACAGAATCGCAAAGAAGTGCGAGAACGTATTCATCCTGAATCTTCATCTAAGCGTAATCCGTTCGAAGGTAAACTGAGCAATGAGCTCAAAGAGCAGTTTGAACGGTGGCGAAGAGGAGAGTGAATCCTCCAAATGCTAGAAATGGTGCGGTTCCCCGTTGACGTTGTGAGTTTTCTTCATGTATACTTAACCTAAACTTTTATTGTGAATCTGGGTAGTCCTGCAGGCCGGAGGGATTGTTGGTGAGTGTCGACCTCAAAGAACTGAGAATGTATGATTATGACCTCAAGCCAGATGAAGACATTGTCGAAGCAGTCCGTGAAGGCAGTAGCGAAGCGTTGGAATACCTTATCAATAAATATAAGAATTTCGTACGTGCCAAAGCACGTTCTTATTTTTTGATAGGTGCAGACCGAGAAGACATTGTGCAGGAAGGTATGATAGGTTTATATAAATCTATTCGCGACTTCCGAGGAGACAAGCTTGCTTCATTCAAAGCCTTTGCTGAACTGTGCATCACGCGACAGATCATCACGGCGATCAAAACAGCAACGCGTCAGAAGCACATTCCTCTTAATTCCTACGTGTCACTGGACAAGCCTATCTATGATGAAGATTCTGATCGTACGCTGCTTGACGTTATTAGCGGTTCCCGGGTTACAGATCCTGAGGAGCTTGTAATCAATCAAGAAGAGTTTACGGGCCTTGAAGATAAAATGGGAGAGATATTAAGTGACCTAGAGCGCAGGGTACTGATGCTCTATCTCGATGGCAGATCGTATCAAGAAATTGCCGTTGATCTCGATCGTCATGTGAAGTCTATTGATAATGCTCTTCAACGTGTTAAACGCAAGCTTGAACGTTATCTAGAAGTCCGAGATTTGTAGGAAGTACCCGCGCCGCTTAAGCTGTGCGGGTGTTTTTCTTTGGGAGAATGTTTAACAATTGTCTAGAGAGTCTATACTGGTGATACTCTCGTATTTATGAGACTTCTGTCTTGACACCCTATTGCGGGTTGTGATAAAGTATTTCAGGTAGCCCTAAAAGTCGCTTTCTTTTTGACGCGCTTAGAAGGGCTTTAATTAGAAAGTGTCTGTAGGAGGTGTACATCATGCGGGTCATCATCACATTAGCGTGCACAAATTGCAAACAAAGAAACTATGCATCCACTAAAAATAAGCGCAACAATCCCGACCGTATTGAGTTGAAGAAATATTGCAAATTTTGCAATGAACATACTGCTCATCGCGAGACTAGGTAGTTCTTTGGAGGTGTAGTTTGTGGCGTTCTTGGCTAGAATGAGACAAAGCTTCGGATCCACTTTTTCCTTCTTCACCGACAGTTGGTCAGAACTCAAAAAGGTCAAGTGGCCAAGTCGCAAAGAGATGATTACCTATACGCTTGTCGTTATTGGTACCGTAACTTTTGTTGCCATCTATTTTTTTGTGCTGGATCTAGGAATTTCTGAGTTGCTGCGCCTTGTTTTTAAATAAACAGGACTATAGGTGAATTTATTCATGGAAAAAAGATGGTACGTCGTACATACCTATTCAGGGTATGAGAACAAAGTGAAAGCCAACCTAGAGAAACGTGTTGAATCTATGGAAATGACGGACAAGATCTTCCGTGTGCTTGTGCCTATGGAAGAAGAACTGGTAAACAAAGACGGCAAGAAAAAAGTCGTCATGCGTAAAGTTTATCCAGGTTATGTCCTCGTAGAAATGATTCAGACGGATGACTCTTGGTATGTCGTGCGTAATACGCCAGGAGTAACTGGATTTGTAGGTTCTACAGGATCCGGCTCTAAACCGACTGCATTATTACCTGAGGAAGTTGAATCTATCTTGAAGCATATGGGTATGGAAGAACCGAAGGAGAAAATCGACTTCGAACTCAAAGAAACCGTACGCGTCAAGGTGGGGCCTTTCGCAAACTTTGTCGGCTCTGTTGAAGAAATTATTGCTGACAAGGGTAAACTTAAGGTACATGTCAACATGTTTGGTAGAGAAACCCCGCTTGAGCTCGATTTCGACCAAGTGGAAAAGCTATAAAACAAGACAACCAAGGGTTTCTACCAGGTCTATTCCTCGGGATAGACCTTCGTTAGTGGGATGGCAAAGAGATCCCATATTAAAAGCAAGGAGGTGTCTATCATGGCAAAAAAGGTTATTAAAATCGTGAAGCTTCAAGTTCAAGCTGCGAAAGCAAATCCAGCACCACCGATCGGTCCAGCATTGGGTCAAGCAGGTGTGAACATCATGGCTTTCTGTAAAGAGTTTAACGCTCGTACTGCTGATCAAGTTGGTCTTATCATTCCGGTTGAAATCACAGTATTCGAGGATCGCTCTTTTACATTCATCACTAAAACGCCTCCGGCTGCAGTTCTTCTTCGCGTCGTTGCTGGTATCGAAAAAGGATCCGGTGAACCAAACAAAAAGAAAGTTGCAACTGTGAAACGCGCTAAAGTTCGCGAAATCGCTGAACAAAAAATGCCTGACTTAAATGCTGCATCCGTTGAGGCTGCAATGCGTATGGTTGAAGGTACTGCTCGCAGCATGGGAATCGTCATCGAAGATTAATTCCGCAAGGAATGCGGTTAAACGATAAGCGCAAGCTGTCGAAGTGGGTTTTCTTCGAGAAAACTCTTCAGCCGCTCGGTGGGAGGATTATCCGCTAATACCACTAAGGAGGATATTTAAAATGCCTAAACACGGTAAAAAATACCGCGAAGTATCTCAGCTTGTAAATGCTGAAGCTTTGTATGATCCGTCAGAAGCAATCGAGCTTGTTAAGAAAACAGCTACTGCTAAATTTGATGAAACTGTAGATGTTGCAGTTCGTCTGGGTGTTGACCCAAGAAAACAAGATCAGGCTGTTCGTGGTGTCGTTGTACTACCACACGGAACTGGTAAAACGAAACGTGTACTTGTATTTGCTAAAGGCGAGAAAGCGAAAGAAGCTGAAGCAGCTGGTGCAGATTTTGTTGGTGATGCTGACATGATCAACAAAATTCAACAAGGTTGGTTCGAATTTGACGTTTGCGTAGCTACTCCGGACATGATGAGCGAAGTTGGTAAACTGGGTCGTATCCTCGGGGGTAAAGGTTTAATGCCAAACCCTAAAGCAGGAACAGTTACTTTCGACGTTACCAAAGCTGTTCAAGAGATCAAAGCAGGTAAAATCGAGTACCGTCTTGACAAAGCAGGCCAAATCCATGCTCCACTTGGCAAAGTATCTTTCGATGCTGATAAGTTGAACGAAAACTTCAAAGCATTGGTTGATGCACTTGTAAGAGCGAAACCAGCAGCTGCTAAAGGTGTTTACCTGAAAAACATTGCTGTATCCTCCACAATGGGTCCAAGCGTTCGTGTTAACCTGCAATCCTTTAGATAAGTAAAAGCTTCCAGTTGACTTCGGTTGCTGGGCGTGATACTCTATCAAAGGTCATAAAAATGAATATGCAAACCGTAGACAGTAGGTGCCAACGTGCTTAATTTCCTACCGAGGTGTTATGATATATATAGCGATTTCTTTGTACATCAGGGAAAAAGTGAACACATCATGCCTTCGTAGCGTCTACGAAGGCATTTCTTATTTTAGATAAGGAATGCTGATGCTCCTACTGTTTGCGATCTTGAAAGATAAATGCATAAGAAGTGAGGTGTACTATGGCAAACGCGAAAATTCTTGCACAGAAAGAACAGGCAGTAGCTGAAGTAACTGAAAAGTTTAAAGCTAGTGCTTCTACAATCATAGCAGACTACCGCGGTTTGAACGTAGCTCAAGTAACGCAGCTGCGCAAAACCTTGCGCGAAGCTGGTATTGAATTCGTAGTTCTCAAGAACTCGTTGGCTAGACGCGCATCGGCAAATGCTGATTTAAGCGCATTGGATGAGTACCTAACAGGTCCAACTGCTATTGCTTTCAGCAATGACGATCTAGTCGCTCCAGCGAAAATCTTGACTGAATTTGCGAAAAAGAATGAACAATTGAGCGTAAAAGGCGGCGTGGTCGAAGGCCGCGTAGTTGGATACGATCAAATCAAAGCACTTGCTGAACTTCCATCCAGAGATGGTCTTCTCTCCATGTTGCTTAGCGTTCTTCAAGCTCCAGTTCGTAACTTTGCACTTGCTGTTAAAGCAGTTGCTGAGAAAAAAGAAGCTGAAGGTCAAGCTTAATTTTGTTTTACAACAACAACCACAAAATATATGAATGATAATGGAGGTTTAACCATGAGCAACAATGCAACGATCCTAGAAGCAATCAAAGGCATGACAATCTTGGAATTGAACGACCTGGTTAAAGCAATTGAAGAAGAGTTTGGCGTAACAGCAGCAGCTCCAGTAGCAGCTGGCGGTGGCGCAGCAGTAGCAGTTGAAGAAGCTCAAACTGAGTTTGATGTTATCTTGACTAGCGCTGGCGCATCCAAAATCAACGTAATTAAAGTAGTTCGTGAAATCACAGGTCTTGGCCTGAAAGAAGCGAAAGACTTGGTTGATGGAGCTCCTAAAGCAGTTAAAGAAAAAGTTAGCTCCGAAGAAGCAGAAGCTGTTAAAGCTAAGCTTACTGAAGCTGGCGCTTCCGTAGAAGTTAAGTAATCTTTCAATAGGAAACCTCTTGAAGCTTGACTTCAAGAGGTTTTTTTAACCGTTATAAGTTTAGGTTTTTACCCTTAGGAAAGCCTTAGGAACGCTCTCGTTATTTGATTTTCCTAAAGGTAAAAGTGAAGGAGGAATTCATAACGTGTCAGAGCATTACTATACGGAGCGACCGACGGTTAAACGAGATGTCCACACTACGCAGGAAGTGCTGCGTGGTAAAACATATACGTTCCTGACGGATGCGGGTGTCTTTTCAAAAAAAGGTGTCGATTATGGTAGTAAGCATTTAATTGAAACTATGGAGCTGCGCGAGGATGCTAAGGTTCTTGATGTAGGGTGTGGGTATGGTCCTATTGGGCTAAGCGCTGCTGTCATGTGTCCGAAAGGGCATGTGACAATGGTCGACATCAATGAGAGAGCAATCGAGCTTTCAGCTGATAATGCGAAGCGTAACGGAATTACGAATGTGACCATCCTCCAAAGTGATCTCTTGGAACAAGTGAAGGGGCAGCGATTTGACGCGATTTTAACCAATCCGCCGATTCGTGCCGGCAAGGAAGTCGTTCATCGCATCTTTACGGATGCTTATGATTGCTTAGTTGACGGCGGGTCTATCTGGGTTGTTATTCAGAAAAAGCAGGGTGCTCCATCGGCCATGAAAAAACTCGAGTCTTTGTACAGTGAAGTTACAGAGGTATCCAAAGATAAAGGGTACAAAATTCTCAAAGCCACGAAGTAATCGAAAGCTTATTGAAGTGGGATGAAGTCTTTGTTGACAATCGAGGGAATTTGTTTGACTTGACATTTCACATGTGGTATTATTAAAAAATGTCAGTATTAAGATGGGACACATGTCTTTAGTTAACAAAAATGTCAAGTGTTTTTTTCTTCCTGGATGAATAAAATTTGAACTTGTAACGTATAATGTTTGAATTTTAGGAAACTCTAACAGGATGGGAAGAAATATTTGGAAAAGTCTTATTGATTACAGGGAAAAACCTTCCTTCATACAGTCGCTTAATTCGGACGGGCTCCACTAACGGAGGCGTCCTGAGTGTACGTCGGTAGAAGTTTTTCTTCTTCTTTTTATTTATTGAGTAGAGTTGAGGGGTGAATGAAAGTTGGCGGGACATCTTGTTCAATTTGGACGACGTAAACGCAGGACTTATGCACGAATTAATGAGGTGCTGGGCATTCCAAACCTGATTGAAATCCAGCAAAAATCGTATGAGTGGTTTTTGGAAGAAGGACTTCGCGAGATGTTTCAGGATATCTCTCCGATCCAGGATTTTACAGGTAACCTAGTACTGGAGTTTATTGACTATAGCTTAGGAGAGCCTAAGTATTCAGTTGATGAATCCAAAGAACGCGACGTAACCTATGCGGCGCCGTTAAGAGTCAAAGTCCGTTTGATTAATAAGGAAACCGGTGAGGTCAAAGAACAAGAAGTGTTCATGGGGGATTTCCCTATCATGACTGACACGGGAACGTTCATTATTAACGGTGCGGAGCGTGTAATCGTCTCCCAGCTCGTTCGTTCACCCAGTGTTTATTATAGCACGAAAGTGGATAAAAACGGCAAAAAAACATATACCGCAACCGTCATTCCGAACCGTGGAGCCTGGTTGGAACTTGAGACTGATGCGAAAGATATCATCTATGTTCGTATCGATCGTACGCGTAAAATTCCAGTAACTGTCCTTCTTCGTTCATTAGGATTTGGTACAGATGCTGAGATTTTGGATTTGCTGGGTGACAATGAATACATCCGTAATACGCTCGATAAAGATAACACGGATTCTACGGAAAAAGCGTTAATCGAAATCTATGAGCGTCTTCGTCCGGGCGAGCCTCCTACACTAGATAATGCTAGAAGCTTGATCGTTGCTCGTTTCTTTGATCCGAAGCGTTACGATTTGGCCAATGTAGGTCGTTACAAAATTAACAAAAAACTTCACATCAAAAACAGATTGTTCAATCAACGTTTGGCTGAAACATTGGTAGACTCCGAGACTGGAGAAATCATTGCTGAAGCAGGGCAATTGCTTGATCGTCGTGTTTTAGATGAAATCCTTCCTTTTATTGAAAAAGGTGCAGGGTATAAAGAATTTACGATTCCTAAAGGTGTAACGGGCGCGGATACGATTCCAGTTCAGTGCATCAACGTTTATTCACCAACAGAAGAGGGCAAGGTCGTTAAAGTTATTTCTAACGGTGTTATTGATAAAACTGTCAAAAACATCACGCCTGCCGATATTATTTCATCCATTAACTATTTCATCAATTTGCTTCACGGTATCGGAAATACGGATGATATTGACCACTTAGGTAACCGTAGACTTCGTTCTGTAGGTGAATTGCTGCAAAATCAATTCCGTATTGGTCTTTCCCGTATGGAACGTGTTGTTCGTGAGCGTATGTCGATTCAAGACGCGAATGTGATAACGCCACAAGCGTTAATCAACATTCGACCTGTTATCGCATCGATCAAAGAGTTCTTCGGTAGCTCACAACTTTCTCAGTTTATGGACCAAACGAATCCACTTGCTGAATTGACGCACAAAAGACGTCTGTCTGCACTCGGACCCGGCGGTTTGACGAGAGAGCGCGCAGGTATGGAAGTTCGTGACGTGCATCACTCTCACTATGGCCGTATGTGTCCAATTGAGACGCCAGAGGGACCGAACATTGGTTTGATCAACTCATTGTCTACGTTTGCTCGTATTAATGAGTATGGCTTCATTGAGGCGCCATATCGTTGGGTAGATCCGAAGTCAGGACTTGTAACTGACCAAATCGCTTACCTGACAGCAGACGAAGAGGATAACTATGTTATTGCTCAGGCGAATGCACAATTGACGGAAGATAATAGATTCGTTGAAGACGCAATTATCGTTCGTTATAAGGATGACAACTTAACACTTCCGGTTGAACGTGTCGATTACATGGACGTTTCTCCGAAGCAAGTTGTTTCCGTGGCAACGGCGTTAATTCCGTTCCTTGAAAATGATGACTCCAACCGTGCGCTTATGGGTTCAAACATGCAGCGTCAAGCGGTTCCGCTTTTGATCCCGAAAGCACCTCTTGTAGGAACAGGTATGGAGCATAAGGTCGCTAAAGACTCAGGAGTATGTATTGTCTCCAAATTCGATGGAATTATTGAGAAAGCTGCTGCGAATGAAATTTGGCTGCGTCGCCAAGAATTGGTCGATGGTAAGCTAGTTAGCGGCAACATCGTCAAATATAAACTTCACAAATTCATGCGTTCTAACCAAGGAACGTGCATCAATCAACGTCCGATTGTCAAAAAAGGCCAATTGGTTAAAGCAGGCGATATTCTTGCAGACGGACCTTCAACAGAACAAGGTGAATTGGCGCTTGGACGTAACGTTGTCGTAGCCTTCATGACTTGGGAAGGTTACAACTACGAGGATGCGATCTTGCTTAGCCAAAAGCTTGTGAAAGAAGATGTATACACTTCTATTCACATCGAGGAATACGAGTCCGAAGCTCGTGATACGAAGCTGGGACCGGAAGAAATCACACGTGATATCCCGAACGTTGGGGAAGATGCACTGAAAAATCTTGACGAGCGTGGTATTATCCGTGTCGGTGCCGAAATCGGCGCAGGCGATATCCTTGTTGGTAAAGTAACACCTAAAGGTGTAACAGAACTGACAGCGGAAGAAAGATTGCTGCATGCGATCTTCGGTGAGAAGGCCCGTGAGGTTCGTGATACATCCCTTCGCGTACCGCATGGTACAGACGGTATTGTTGTAGACGTGAAAGTATTTACTCGTGAGAACGGCGATGAGCTGCCTCCTGGTGTGAACCAACTCGTTCGTGTCTATATCGCACAAAAACGGAAAATTTCCGAAGGCGATAAAATGGCAGGACGTCACGGTAACAAAGGGGTAGTTGCACGTATTCTTCCGGAAGAAGATATGCCTTTCCTTCCAGATGGTACACCGGTTGAAGTTGTATTGAATCCACTAGGGGTTCCTTCACGGATGAACATCGGTCAAGTGCTTGAAGTTCACTTAGGTATGGCTTCCAAATACCTGGGTATCCATGCTGCAACGCCAGTATTCGATGGAGCGCGTGAGTATGACGTGTTCGATGCGATGGAAGAAGCAGGTATGCAGCGTAGCGGTAAAACGATTCTGTACGATGGTCGTACAGGCGAATCGTTCGAACGCGAAGTTACTGTAGGCGTCATGTACATGATTAAACTGGCGCACATGGTTGATGATAAAATCCATGCCCGTTCCACAGGACCTTACTCCCTTGTTACTCAGCAGCCGCTGGGTGGTAAAGCGCAGTTCGGTGGACAACGTTTCGGGGAGATGGAGGTATGGGCACTCGAGGCTTATGGAGCTGCTTATACACTGCAGGAAATTCTTACAGTGAAGTCCGATGACGTTGTAGGCCGTGTGAAAACATATGAGTCTATCGTTAAAGGCGAGAATGTTCCAGAGCCAGGTGTTCCTGAATCATTCAAAGTTTTGATCAAAGAGCTTCAAAGTTTAGGTATGGATGTTAAAATCCTGTCCGGCGACGAAGAAGAGATCGAAATGAGAGAAGCCGACGATGACGACGAAGTCACTAGCGATAAATTAAACCTAAACTTAGAGGGCTCTGAATTAGGAGTCAACGAATAAAGAACACCACAATAGATCGAGAACGATTCACTGCATAGTGGGTTTAAATTCTTAAAGGAGGGTTGCTCCTTGATGGACGTTAACAACTTCGAGTTTATGAAAATCGGCTTGGCATCACCCGATAAAATTCGCTCTTGGTCCCGTGGGGAAGTAAAGAAGCCGGAAACGATTAACTACAGAACCTTAAAGCCTGAGAAAGAAGGTCTTTTCTGCGAAAAGATCTTCGGACCTACCAAAGATTGGGAATGTCATTGCGGTAAATACAAACGAGTTCGTTATAAAGGCGTTGTTTGTGACCGTTGTGGCGTTGAAGTAACACGTCAAAAGGTACGTCGTGAGCGCATGGGTCATATTGAACTTGCCGCTCCGGTATCTCACATTTGGTACTTCAAAGGCATTCCAAGCCGTATGGGGCTTGCACTAGATATGTCTCCAAGATCGTTGGAGGAAATTATCTACTTCGCTTCCTATGTGGTAACTGATCCAGGGGATACACCTTTGGAGAAGAAACAACTGCTTTCCGAGAAGGAATACCGGAGCTATCGCGAGAAGTACGGTTATGCTTTCCAAGCGGGTATGGGTGCGGAAGCCGTTAAAAAGCTTCTAATCGACATTGATATCGAGCGTGAAGTAGATACACTCAAAGAAGAACTCAAAACAGCGCAAGGTCAACGTCGTAATCGTGCGATTAAGCGTTTGGAAGTTATGGAAGCTTTCCGTAACTCGAAAAATTTACCGGGTTGGATGGTACTGGATGTACTTCCTGTCATCCCTCCGGAGCTTCGTCCGATGGTACAGCTTGATGGTGGCCGCTTCGCGACTTCTGACTTGAATGATCTGTATCGCCGCGTTATCAACCGTAACAACCGTTTAAAAAGATTGCTCGACCTGGGCGCTCCAGATATCATTGTTCAAAATGAGAAACGGATGCTGCAAGAGGCGGTTGATGCTCTTATCGACAACGGTCGTCGCGGTCGTCCGGTAACAGGCCCTGGTAACCGTCCTTTGAAATCCCTCAGCCACATGCTGAAAGGTAAACAAGGACGTTTCCGTCAAAACTTGCTCGGTAAACGTGTTGACTATTCCGGTCGTTCCGTTATCGTTGTAGGTCCTAACCTGAAGATGTACCAATGTGGTCTTCCGAAGGAAATGGCACTTGAGTTGTTCAAGCCTTTCGTGATGAAAGAGCTTGTAAATAAAGGTTTAGCCCATAACATCAAGAGTGCAAAGCGTAAAGTTGAGCGCGTAAGTCCAGATGTTTGGGATGTTCTTGAAGAAGTAATTAAGGAGCACCCGGTTCTTCTGAACCGTGCCCCTACGCTGCATAGACTTGGTATTCAAGCTTTTGAACCGATTCTGGTTGAAGGCCGCGCTATTAAGCTTCATCCGCTCGTTTGTACAGCTTACAACGCTGACTTCGACGGTGACCAAATGGCCGTTCACGTACCATTGTCTTCTGAAGCTCAAGCCGAAGCTCGCTTGCTCATGCTGGCGTCAGGTAACATCTTGAATCCGAAAGACGGTAAGCCTGTTGTTACGCCTTCACAGGATATGGTTCTGGGGAGCTTCTATTTAACAACAGACAACAAATTCGCTAAAGGTGCTGGTTCTATTATTAGAACAGTGCATGAAGCAGTTTCTTCCTACCAATCGGGCAAAATGGCCCTGCACGCACGGGTTGCTATTCCTGCAAAAGCATTGAACAAAGTTAGTTTCACTGAGAAACAGCAAAATGCAATTTTGATCACGACGATCGGTAAAATCATTATGAATGAGATTTTCCCTAGCGACTTCCCATTCATTAATGAACCAACGAAGACGAACCTATTGAGCGGAATTCCTGATGCTCACTTTGTTTTCGAAAAAGGTGCTGATCTTAGAGCTATTATGTTGGAACGTGAAGAGAACAAAGCGGTAGGTAAAGAATATCTCGGTTCGATCATTGCTGAGTGTTTCCGTAAATACCACACAACTCAAACGTCCATGATCCTTGATAAAATTAAAGAGCTTGGATTCACGTACTCCACCAAAGCGGGTATTACCGTAGCTGTCTCTGACGTTGTCGTTCCTACTGAAAAAGTAGCAATCCTCAAAGAATGTGAAGAGAAAGTACGTGTAGTTACGAACCAATATCGCCGTGGTTTGATTACAGATGAAGAGCGTTATGACCGTGTTATTGCGATCTGGAGTAAAGCGAAGGATGAAATCACAGATATTTTGATGAAATCCCTTGATAAATACAACTCTATTAGCATGATGGTTGAATCCAAAGCCCGGGGTAATAAATCTCAGATTACACAGCTTGGCGGTATGCGTGGTTTGATGGCGAATCCATCCGGTAAAATTATGGAGTTGCCAATTAAATCGAACTTCCGTGAAGGCTTGACAATCTTGGAGTACTTTATTTCCACGCACGGAGCGCGTAAAGGTCTTGCCGATACAGCGCTACGTACAGCTGACTCCGGTTACCTGACTCGTCGTCTCGTTGACGTTGCACAAGATGTTATTGTTCGCGAAGATGATTGTGGAACAGATAAAGGCTTCATGGTTAGCAAAATTCAAGATGGTAAAGAGGTTATTGAAGATCTCTATGACCGTATTGAAGGTCGTTATGCTTATGAAACCCTTCGTCATCCGAAAACTGGTGAAGTCATTGTTCAACGCAATGAACTTATCGAATCGGGTATTGCGGATACAATTATTGAAGCAGGTATCGAGAAACTTCAAATTCGTTCCGTTCTTAGCTGCCGCACCAATCATGGTGTATGTAAGAAATGTTACGGTCGTAACTTAGCTACTGGCCAGTTTGTTGAGGTTGGTGAAGCAGTTGGTATTATCGCTGCTCAATCCATTGGTGAGCCAGGAACACAGTTGACGATGCGTACGTTCCATACCGGTGGTGTTGCCGGAGATGATATTACGCAAGGTTTGCCGCGTATTCAAGAGCTCTTCGAAGCTCGGAATCCGAAAGGTCAAGCGATCATTTCCGAAATTGATGGTACTGTCAAAGAAATCCGTGAAGCTAAGGACCGTCGTGAGATCGAAGTCCAAGGGGAAGCGGAATCCAAGGTTTATGCGGTTCCTTACGGATCACGTGTCCGTGTCTCACTGAATCAACAAGTCGAGGCTGGAGATGAGCTGACAGACGGATCTATCGATCCGAAAGAGATGCTCCGCATCAAAGGTATTCGCGGCGTGCAGAACTACATTCTGCAAGAAGTACAACGCGTATATCGTAACCAAGGGGTAGAAATTAACGATAAACATATCGAAGTTATGGTTCGCCAAATGTTGCGGAAAATCCGTATTGTTGACGCTGGAGATACAACGCTTCTTCCTGGTTCCTTCGTAGACATTCATGAATATGAAGCAGCCAACAGAGTTGCCTTGTTCGCTGGTAGCGAGCCTGCTGTTGCAAGACCTATCTTGCTCGGTATTACGAAAGCGTCCCTAGAGACTGATTCCTTCCTATCTGCAGCGTCTTTCCAAGAAACGACACGTGTCTTGACGGATGCAGCTATTAAAGGCAAGGTTGACCAATTACTTGGTCTTAAGGAGAACGTTATTATCGGTAAGCTTATTCCTGCAGGTACGGGTATGCCTCGTTACCGGAATATCCGTATTACGGATCCGAACGAAGTGCTTGTACAAGATGAAGATCTTGAAAAAGAGACTGTCACTGTTGAATAGATTTGCTATGTAATCATGAGGGATAGCCACTTTATAATAAAGTGTGCTGTCCCTTTTGATATACTTTTACTATTCTAGTAAGAATAATAAAATATTAGAAGTTATTCCTTGACAGCAGAAGTTCAAAGTGCTAATATATCGGAGTGTGCCTAAGTTGATATTCTTTCCTTTCTTTGAAGGGGGTGCCTTATGTCTTATGATAAAGTCAAACAGGCAAAGAATATAAGTGTAGGTACGAAGAAAGTTACAAAAACAGTCGAACAAGGTAAGGCAGTCGAAGTTTTTGTTTCCAAAGATGCAGATCCGCGATTGACGATAAATCTGGTAACTCTCTGTACGCAGAAGGGTGTACCTGTTACCTATGTGGATTCTATGAAATTGCTAGGTAAAGCATGTGGAATTGAAGTTGGAGCTGCGGTAGCAGCTGTTGTAAATGAATAAGCGCTAAAGACGTTTTTGTTAGTGGTTATAGCCTAATCAGTACTAGTGACTTTTGCAGCTATCCATGGCAAGGACTTTCTCTTTGCTCATTTATGACTCGCCTGGATCTGTGGGCTTGTAAGAAGAACATCATGTTATGAATGTAGGGAGGAGGTGGCGATATGCCAACAATTAACCAACTAGTACGTAAAGGTCGTCAAGCGAAGGTGGATAAGTCTAAATCACCAGCTTTGCAAAAAGGTTTTAACGCTTTGAAAAGAGAAGCAACGGATTTGAGTGCACCTCAAAAACGTGGTGTCTGCACGCGTGTAGGTACTATGACTCCTAAGAAGCCTAACTCCGCACTTCGTAAATATGCACGTGTTCGTTTAACGAACCGCGTAGAGGTGACAGCTTACATTCCAGGTATCGGTCACAACCTGCAAGAACACAGTGTTGTATTGATCCGTGGAGGTAGAATTAAAGATCTTCCAGGGGTACGTTATCACATCGTGCGTGGTGCGCTGGATACTTCCGGTGTTAACAACCGTAAGCAATCCCGTTCCAAATACGGTACTAAACGTCCGAAAGTTAAAAAATAAGAGATAATAATCAGGGATGATTCTTATAAGAAAGGGGGATAACTATGCCTCGTAAAGGTCCAGTTACTCGCAGAGACGTATTGCCAGATCCAATTTATAATAGCAAACTAGTTACTCGTCTTATCAATCGCATTATGGTTGATGGAAAAAGAGGGGTAGCACAAACCATTCTATACAACGCTTTTAACCTCGTGAAAGATCGTACAGGTAAAGAGCCGATGGAAGTGTTTGAAGCTGCTATCAAAAACATTATGCCAGTACTAGAAGTTAAAGCTCGCCGTGTTGGTGGAGCAAACTATCAAGTGCCTATCGAAGTAAGACCTGATCGTCGTTCGACATTAGGCTTGCGTTGGTTGGTTAACTACTCACGTCTACGTGGTGAGAAGACGATGGAAGAAAGATTGGCTTATGAAATCATCGATGCTAGCAACAGCACAGGCTCTTCCGTTAAGAAACGTGAAGATACACACAAAATGGCTGAAGCTAATAAAGCATTCGCTCACTATCGTTGGTAGAATTATAAATCAATTTCAGAAAGGAGACATAACGACCTATGGCTAGAGAGTTCTCCTTAAAAAACACACGTAATATCGGGATCATGGCTCATATCGATGCTGGTAAAACGACAACAACAGAGCGCATTCTGTACTATACAGGTAAAGTTCACAAAATCGGAGAAGTGCACGAAGGTGCAGCTACGATGGACTGGATGGAGCAGGAACAAGAGCGCGGAATCACGATTACTTCCGCCGCTACAACTGCGCAATGGGAAGGTCACCGCATCAATATTATTGATACCCCGGGACACGTTGACTTTACCGTTGAGGTAGAGCGTTCCCTTCGTGTGTTGGATGGAGCAGTTGGTGTATTTAGTGCGAAAGAGGGCGTTGAGCCTCAATCGGAAACAGTTTGGAGACAAGCTGATAAATACAACGTTCCACGTATTGCTTACGTAAACAAAATGGATATCATCGGTGCTGACTTCTTGCAAGTTGTTGAATCCATGCGTCAAAAGCTTGGTGCAAATGCAGTAGCTATTCAACTTCCAATCGGTGCTGAGAATGAATTCAAAGGCATTATCGACTTGGTTGATGAAGTTGCTTATATGTACAAAGACGACCTTGGTAAGGATATCGAGAAAATCGAGATTCCTGCTGAGTTCAAAGATCAAGTTGCAGAACTTCGTTTGGAATTGATTGAGAAAGTTGCTGAGCTCGATGAAGAGCTTACAATGAAGTATCTTGAAGGCGAAGAAATTTCTGTTGACGAAATCAAAGCAGCTCTGCGTAAAGGTGTCTGTGAAGTGAAAATCTTCCCAGTTATCGTAGGGTCTTCTTACAGAAACAAAGGTGTTCAATTGATGTTGGATGCGGTAATTAGTTACCTGCCATCACCTCTTGATGTACCTGACATTAAAGGTGTACTTGACGATGGTACTGAAGTGGTTCGTAAGTCTGCTGATGATCAACCTTTCTCAGCGCTTGCATTTAAAATCATGACAGATCCTTTCGTTGGTCGTCTTACGTTCTTCCGTGTTTACTCTGGTACCTTGAACTCCGGTTCCTATGTGTCCAATGCGACTAAAGGAAAACGTGAGCGTGTTGGTCGTATCCTGCAAATGCATGCGAACAGCCGTCAAGAAATCAGCATTGTATACGCTGGTGACATTGCCGCGGCCGTTGGATTGAAAGATACAACGACTGGTGATACACTTTGTGATGAGAAAAATCCAGTTATTCTTGAGAAAATGGTCTTCCCTGAACCGGTTATCCAGCTTGCTGTTGAACCGAAGACGAAAGCCGACCAAGATAAAATGGGTATCGCATTGCAAAAACTTGCTGAAGAAGATCCGACTTTCCGTGCTTCCACAGACGAAGAAACAGGACAAACGATCATCGCAGGTATGGGTGAGCTTCACCTTGAGATCCTCGTTGACCGTATGCTTCGTGAGTTCAAAGTAGAAACCAATGTTGGTAAACCGCAAGTAGCTTATCGTGAAACGTTCCGTGCATCAGCTAAAGTTGAAGGTAAATTCGTTCGTCAATCCGGTGGTCGTGGTCAATACGGACATTGTTGGGTTGAGTTTGAACCTCAAGAAGCTGGTACAGGTTTCATTTTCGAAAGCAAAGTAGTGGGCGGATCTATTCCTAGAGAATATATCGCACCTATTCAAGCTGGTATCGAAGAGTCCATGAAGAATGGTGTAATCGCAGGATTCCCGCTCGTGGATATCAAAGCTACAGTTGTTGATGGATCTTACCATGATGTTGACTCCAATGAAATGGCGTTCAAAATCGCAGGTTCCATGGCACTTAAAGCAGCTAAAGAAAAATGTAAACCGGTTCTTCTTGAGCCAATCATGAAGGTTGAAGTTACTGTACCAGAAGAGTACATGGGCGATGTTATGGGTGACCTTAACTCCCGTCGTGGACGTATTGAAGGTATGGATAACCGTCATGGCGCGCAAATCATCCGTGCTAAGGTGCCTTTGTCCGAAATGTTTGGATATTCCACAACACTTCGTTCGAGAACACAAGGCCGTGGTGTTTACTCCATGGAACTTTCACATTATGAAGAAGTACCTAAGTCCATTGCAGAAGAAATTATTGCAAAAGGCAAAGGCGCTTAATATAAAACTATTAGTCACTCTAAGGAGGAATCGTTTAAAATGGCAAAAGCTAAATTTGAACGTAACAAACCGCATGTTAACATCGGTACTATCGGTCACGTCGATCATGGTAAAACAACTTTGACAGCTGCTATCACTACAGTACTGTCCAAAAGATACGGTGGAGCTGCAGTAGCATTCGACCAAATCGATAAAGCACCAGAAGAGCGCGAGCGCGGTATCACAATCTCCACAGCTCACGTTGAGTACGAAACACCTAACCGTCATTACGCACACGTTGACTGCCCAGGACATGCTGACTATGTTAAAAACATGATCACTGGTGCTGCTCAAATGGACGGAGCGATCCTGGTTGTATCCGCAGCTGACGGCCCTATGCCGCAAACTCGCGAGCACATCCTTCTTTCCCGTCAAGTAGGCGTACCTTACATCGTAGTATTCCTTAACAAATGTGATATGGTTGAAGACGAAGAGTTGCTTGAATTGGTTGAGATGGAAGTTCGCGACCTTCTTAACGAATATGAGTTCCCAGGCGATGATACTCCAATCATCCGTGGTGCAGCTCGTGAAGCTCTTGCTAACCCAGAAGGTCCTTGGGCTGACAAAATCATCGAGTTGTTCGAACAAGTTGATACTTATATCCCAACTCCTGAGCGTCAAACTGACAAGCCTTTCCTTATGCCAGTTGAGGATGTATTCTCAATCACTGGTCGTGGAACAGTTGCAACTGGTCGTGTTGAGCGTGGTACTGTTAAAGTACAAGAAGAAGTTGAAATCGTTGGTATCGCTGAAGAAACTCGTAAATGCATCGTAACTGGTGTAGAGATGTTCCGTAAATTGCTTGATTCCGCTCAAGCTGGTGACAACATTGGAGCTTTGCTTCGTGGTGTAGACCGTAAAGATATCGAGCGTGGACAAGTACTTGCGAAACCAGGTTCAGTTAAACCACACACGAACTTCACAGCACAAATTTACGTTCTAACTAAAGAAGAGGGTGGCCGTCATAAGCCTTTCTTCACAGGTTACCGTCCACAGTTCTACTTCCGTACAACTGACGTAACGGGTATCATCTCCCTTCCAGAAGGTACAGAGATGGTTATGCCTGGTGATAACATCACTGTTACTGTTGAACTGATCAACCCAATCGCAATCGAAGAAGGAACACGCTTCGCGATTCGTGAAGGCGGACGTACAGTTGGTGCGGGCGCGGTTGCAACAATTCAAAAGTAGTACCTATATATAGAAGAAACGTTCATCGTTTAAACGATGAACGTTTTTTTTATGCATATGCCTAAAATTTCGCTTGCTTTTCGTTTTCAAATTTTATATAATATAAAACGTTGGTCTGTGACGTTGCGATGATGCGAAAGGTTGCCGACACACCTGGCCCCTTTGCCATGGGGATGGTTGTTGGAGAATTTTCGCGGAGTATGTCCGATAATAAATTGGGCGATAGAAGGAGGGACTTATCATGGCAAAGCAAAAAATTCGTATCCGTTTGAAAGCTTATGATCACAGAATTATTGATCAATCAGCTGAGAAAATCGTGGAAACTGCCAAGCGTTCCGGTGCAGGTGTATCCGGTCCGATTCCGCTTCCGACAGAGAAGCAAATCATCACGATTCTTCGTGCGGTGCACAAGTACAAGGATTCGCGTGAGCAATTCGAAATGCGTACGCATAAGCGTCTTATCGATATTGTGAATCCAACACCACAAACAGTTGATGCTCTAATGCGTTTAGACTTACCGTCTGGCGTTGATATTGAGATCAAACTGTAAAACAACTATAGAATGAACGTTTAGGAAGGAAATGAGGTGTCAACGATGAAAGGTATCTTAGGAAAAAAACTTGGGATGACACAGTTGTTTACTCCGGAGGGTAATGTAGTTCCGGTAACTGTCATTCAAGCGGGACCATGTGTGGTACTGCAAAAGAAAGATGTGGATAACGACGGATATGAGTCGATCCAAATCGGTTTTGATGATGTTAAAGCTAGCAGAATCATTAAACCAGAGCTTGGCCATGCGAAAAAAGCAGGGGCAACGCCTAAGCGCTACGTTAAAGAAATTCGTGGCATTCAGTTGGGTGACTATGAAGTTGGTCAAGAACTGAAAGCAGATCTGTTTACAGAGGGCGAATTCGTTGATGTAACGGGTACTTCCAAAGGTAAAGGTTTCCAAGGTAACATCAAAAGACATAACCAATCCACAGGCCCTATGGCTCACGGATCACGTTATCACCGCGGACCAGGTTCCATGGGTTCCATTCAAGCAAACCGCGTTCCTAAAGGTAAGAAATTGCCAGGGCACATGGGTAACGAAACAGTAACTTTGCAAAACCTGCAAATCATTAAAGTAGATGCTGAGCGTAACGTGTTGCTAGTTAAAGGTTCCATTCCGGGTCCTAGAAACAGCTACGTTAGCGTGAAGTCTGCTGTGAAAAAGTAAGAAAGGAGGAAGACAGATGCCAAAAGTAGCTTTATATAATGTAACAGGTGCTCAGGTAGGAGAAGTTGAACTGTCTGACGTTGTTTTCGGAATTGAGCCTCACGTTCATGCGATCCACGAAGCTGTTCTTTTGCAACAAGCAGCTGTGCGTCAAGGAACACACAAAACAAAAGGTCGTTCGGAAGTTCGCGGCGGTGGTCGTAAACCTTGGAAACAAAAAGGTACAGGTCGTGCGCGTCAAGGTAGTATTCGTGCTCCGCAGTGGAAAGGCGGCGGTACCGTATTCGGACCGACACCTCGTAGCTATGGTTTCAAATTGCCTAGAAAAGTTCGTCGCTTAGCGATCAAATCCGCTTTGTCCTCGAAACTTATCGATAACAACTTGATCGTATTGGATCAGCTTCAAATGAACGCTCCAAAAACGAAAGACTTCGTAGCTATTTTGAACAACCTGAAAGTAGATCGTAAAGTATTAGTTGTAGGCGTTGCTAACGACTCCAATGTTGCTTTATCTGCTCGTAATATCCCAGGTGTGAAATTTGTTGCTGCTGATGGAGTTAATGTTCTTGATGTCATGTTGTATGACAAATTGATCCTTACACAAGAAGCTGTACAGAAAGTTGAGGAGGTGCTTGCACAATGAAAAATCCACGCGACATTATCAAGCGCCCGATCATCACTGAGCGTACAAGCGACCTAATGGCTAACAAAAAGTATGTTTTCGAAGTGGATCTTCGCGCTAACAAAACAGAAATTAAACAAGCTATTGAAGCTATCTTCAAAGTAAAAGTTACAAATGTAAACACATTGAGAATGCCAGCTAAGCCTAAACGTTATGGCAAACACTCCGGTTACACTTCCATCTGGAAGAAAGCTATCGTGTCCCTAAGCGCAGAAAGCAAAGAATTGGAATTCTTTGAATCGGTATAACCCATTTCTTGAAGTAAGGAGGAAATCAGAGTGCCAATTAAAAAATACAAACCAACCTCACCAGCTCGACGTGCGATGTCGGTTTCTACTTTTGAAGAAATCACAACATCAACACCGGAGAAATCATTGCTTGCTCCTCTGTTCAAGCATGCTGGTCGTAACAACCAAGGTAAAATTACGGTTCGTCACCATGGTGGTGGACACAAGCGTAAATACCGTATCATCGATTTCAAACGTACTAAAGATGGAATACCAGGACGCGTTGCTACAGTTGAGTACGATCCTAACCGTTCCGCAAACATCGCATTGATTCATTATGCTGATGGCGAGAAAAAATACATCATCGCTCCTAAAGGTCTTAAAGTGGACGATCGTATCGTTTCTGGACCACAAGCAGATATCAAAGTAGGTAACGCTCTTCCATTGGAAAACATTCCAGTTGGTACAGTTATCCACAACATCGAGTTGAAGCCTGGTAAAGGTGCACAACTAGTGCGCGCTGCCGGTACAGAAGCTCAACTTCTTGGTAAAGAAGAAACTTACGTAACTATTCGTCTTTCATCCGGTGAAGTTCGTAAAGTCCTTAAAGTTTGCCGCGCAACAATCGGTTCTGTAGGTAACGAAGATCACGAGCTCGTGAAAATCGGTAAAGCAGGACGTAATCGTTGGAAAGGCAATCGTCCACAGGTTCGTGGGGTCGTAATGAACCCGAATGATCACCCACACGGTGGTGGTGAAGGACGTGCACCAATCGGACGTAAATCACCTATGTCACCATGGGGTAAACCGACGCTTGGTTTCAAAACTCGTAAAAAAGGTAAAGCATCCGATAAATACATTGTACGTCGCCGTACGAAGTAATCTAGGATATATGAATTTTCTTGAGGTTCAAGGAAGGGAGGAACACCCATGGGTCGCAGCTTAAAGAAGGGTCCATTTATTGATGGATACTTACTGAAAAAAGTAGAAGACTTGAACACTTCCAGCAAAAAACTGGTTATCAAAACGTGGTCCCGTCGTTCTACGATTTACCCGCAATTCGTTGGTCACACTTTCGGAGTATATGATGGAAGAAAACACGTGCCTGTGTATGTAACCGAAGATATGGTTGGACACAAGCTTGGTGAATTTGCACCAACTCGTACTTATAAAGGTCACGATGACGATAAGAAAACCGGAAAACGTTAATTTCATTTTTAACCGAGAGGAGGTACTACCATGCAAGCAAAAGCAATATTGAACCACGCTCGGATTGCTCCTCGTAAAGCAAAGCTAGTTGTTGACTTGATTCGGGGAAAAGCGGTAGGTGAAGCGATTGCGATTCTGCGTCACACGCCTAAAGCAGCTTCTCCAATTTTGGAGAAACTACTGAATTCCGCAATTGCCAATGCAGAGCATAACTATTCATTAGATCCTAATAAACTTGTGGTTTCTGAGACGTTTGTTAACCAAGGACCTACAATGAAAAGATTCCAACAACGTGCAATGGGCCGCGCTAGCGCGATCAAAAAACGTACCAGCCACATTACAATCGTGGTATCTGAAAAATAAGGAGGGGTAACGTGTGGGTCAGAAGGTAAACCCGGTAGGCTTTAGAATTGGTATTATTCGTGATTGGGAGTCCAAATGGTTCGCAGAGAAAGATTTCGGAACTCTGTTGCTTGAAGACGTCAAAATCCGCGAATACTTAAAAAATAAACTTAAAGATGCTGCAGTTTCCCACATCGAAATCGAGCGCGCGGCTAACCGTGTGAACGTTACGATTCAAACTGCAAAACCAGGAATGGTTATTGGTAAAGGCGGAGCTGAAGTTGAAGTCATTCGCAACTACATCGCTGCTATGTCCAATAAAAAAGTTCACATTAATATTTCTGAAATCAAAAGCCCAGATCTTGATGCAATTCTCGTAGCTGAAGCTATTGCACTTCAATTGGAACGTCGCGTTTCATTCCGTCGTGCTATGAAACAAGCTATGCAAAGAACAATGAGATCCGGCGCTAAAGGTATCAAAGTAGCAACTAGCGGACGTCTTGGCGGTGCTGAGATTGCTCGTACGGAAGGATATAGCGAAGGAACAGTTCCACTTCATACGCTTCGTGCGGATATCGACTATGGTACTGCTGAAGCAGCCACTACTTATGGACGTATCGGTGTAAAAGTATGGATTTATCGTGGAGAAGTGCTTCCGCCAGCTAAGAAAAAGGCTCAGCCGGAAGGAGGAATTTAAATCATGTTAGTACCTAAACGTGTAAAACACCGTAAAGAACACCGCGGTAACATGAAAGGTCGCGCTAAAGGCGGAACGGAAGTTGCTTTTGGCGAATATGGTCTGCAAGCGGTAGAACCGGCTTGGGTATCCAACCGTCAAATCGAAGCAGCACGTATTGCCATGACACGTTACATCAAACGTGGCGGTAAAGTTTGGATTAAAATCTTCCCAGCTAAACCAGTTACACAAAAACCGCTTGAAGTCCGTATGGGTAGTGGTAAAGGTAACGTGGAGAAATGGGTAGCTGTAGTAAAACCGGGTAAAATTTTGTTTGAACTTGCTGGTGTTAGTGAAGAGGTCGCTCGTGAAGCGATGCGTCTTGCTGCTCACAAGCTTCCAATCAAAACGAAATTCGTGAAAAGAGAAGAAGTAGGCGGTGAAGCAAATGAAGGGTAGTGAATTCCGGAACTTAACCACTGCTGAAATTGAGCAAAAAGTTAATGGTTTTAAAGAAGAACTCTTTAACCTCCGTTTTCAACTAGCTACTGGTCAATTGGACAACCCGACTCAAATTCGTGATTTGCGTAAAGAGATCGCTCGTGCCAAGACTATTTTGCGTGAAAGAGAATTGGGGATTGGGTAACCAAATCTAGAAGGGAGGGTTCCTTAGATGGCTGAACGCAACGATCGTAAAGTGCAGGTCGGTAAAGTTGTCAGTGATAAAATGGATAAAACCATTGTTGTTGCTGTTGAAACTTACAAAAAACATGATCTCTATCACAAGAGAATCAAATATACGAAAAAGTTTAAAGCTCATGATGAAAATAACCAAGCTAAAATTGGTGACACTGTAAGAATCAGTGAAACTAGACCATTATCCAAAGATAAAAGCTGGAGATTGGTTGAAATTATTGAAGTTGCTGTTGTTATCTAATAATCGAGACATGAACCCCGAAAGGAGGGAATACGATGATTCAACCATTTACTCGTTTGGCTGTCGCTGACAACTCAGGTGCGAAACAATTAATGTGTATCCGCGTTTTGGGTGGTACTGGTCGTCGCGTTGGTCACATTGGTGATTTGATCGTCTGTTCAGTAAAAGAAGCAACACCAGGTGGCGTTGTCAAAAAAGGTGACGTTGTTAAAGCAGTTATCGTTCGTACGAAGAGCGGTGCTCGCCGTAAAGACGGATCATATATCTCATTCGATGAGAATGCGGCTGTTATCGTGAAAGAAGATAAAAGTCCACGTGGTACACGTATCTTTGGACCAGTTGCACGCGAACTTCGTGACAGAGACTTCATGAAGATCGTATCCTTGGCTCCAGAAGTTATCTAAGAACAGTTACGATGTTTGTTTTCCTAACGGGAAACCTCAGGAGGTGTAGAAGCTAATGCCAAGATTAAAAAAGAGATTAGAATCTCATAACAATAAACTGCACGTGAAAAAAGACGATACGGTTTTTGTAATCACTGGTAAAGACAAAGGTAAGAAGGGTCGCGTTATCGCTGCTTATCCTCGTCAAAACCGTGTGCTAGTAGAAGGTGTAAACATGGTTAAGAAACATGCGAAACCATCTCAACAAAATCCACAAGGCGGTATCTTGAATCAAGAAGCTGCAATCCACGTTTCTAACGTGATGCTAATTGATCCTAAGAGCGGCAAACCTACTCGCGTAGGATACAAAGTATTGGATAACGGAACGAAAGTTCGTATCGCGAAAAAATCCGGCGAAGTTATCGATTAATACAAACAAGCATGGAAAGGAGGCAAATGAGTCATGACAGTAAGAATGAAAGATCGTTATTTGAACGAAATAACTCCAGCGTTAATTCAAAAGTTTAACTACTCAACAGTCATGCAAGTTCCTAAAGTCGAGAAAATCGTTATCAACATGGGTGTTGGTGAGGCTGTATCGAACTCCAAAGTACTTGACACTGCAGTAGAAGATCTTCAAAAGATCTCTGGTCAAAAACCAGTTGTAACAAAATCCAAAAAAGCGATCGCGGGTTTCAAACTTCGTGAAAATATGCCAATCGGCGTGAAAGTAACTCTTCGCGGCGAGCGCATGTATCATTTCTTGGATAAACTTTTCAACGTATCACTTCCACGTGTACGTGACTTCCGTGGTATTTCCAACAAGGCTTTTGACGGCCGTGGAAACTACACACTTGGTCTGAAAGAACAACTCATTTTCCCAGAAATTGAGTATGATAAAGTTGATAAAGTTCGTGGTATGGATATTGTTATCGTTACAACGGCTAAGTCCGACGAGGAAGCTCGCGAGCTTTTAACACAACTCGGAGCGCCTTTCGTTAAATAGGTTACCAGTCGTACCTATCAGGAGGTGTTATATTAAGTGGCAAAAACTTCGATGAAAGTCAAACAGCAACGTACCCCGAAGTTTAAAGTGCAAGCATACACACGTTGTGAGCGCTGCGGACGTCCGCATTCAGTGCTTCGCAAGTTCAAAATTTGTCGGATTTGTTTCCGCGAATTAGCACACAAAGGTCAGATTCCAGGCGTTAAAAAAGCAAGCTGGTAATCACCCTATTTTCGGGAAGGAGGTTTACACAAAATGGTCATGTCAGATCCAATTGCAGATATGCTAACTCGCATTCGTAATGCGAATATCGTACGTCATGAAACAGTTGAAATTCCTGCATCAAAAGTGAAGAGGGAAATCGCTGAAATCCTTAAAAAAGAGGGATTTATCCGTGATGCTGAGTACGTTGAAGATAGCAAACAAGGTATCATTCGTTTGTTCCTGAAATACGGTTCAAACAATGAGCGTGTTATCTCCGGTTTGAAAAGAATTTCCAAACCAGGTCTACGCGTTTACACTAAATCACAAGAAATCCCTCGTGTATTGGGCGGATTAGGGATTGCCATCATCTCCACATCTAAAGGAGTTATGACGGATAAAGATGCTCGTCAATCCAAAGCTGGCGGAGAGGTTATCTGCTACGTTTGGTAATACAATTGTAATTGAATGGAGGTGCAAACATGTCTCGTATTGGTCGTAAGCCAATCACCATTCCAAGTGGTGTAAATGTAACACTAGACAATACTCAAATCACGGTTAAAGGCCCTAAAGGTTCTTTGTCCCGTGAACTTCATAAAGATATGAAAGTAAATGTTCTAGAAAACGAGATTTCCGTTGAGCGTCCTTCCGATAACAAACTCCACCGTTCCCTGCATGGTACAACACGTAGTGTTGTTGCCAACATGGTAAGTGGCGTAACGGAAGGTTTCACGAAATCTTTGGATCTAGTTGGCGTTGGTTACCGTGCTAACAAGAGCGGCGACAAATTAGTTCTCAACGTTGGGTACTCCCATCCAGTTGAAATCACTCCTGAAAACGGCATTGAGTTCGATGTTCCTACGAACACGAAAATCATCGTTAAAGGTATTGATAAAGAATTAGTAGGCGCTATGGCAGCTAAAGTTCGTTCCGTACGTGAGCCAGAGCCGTATAAAGGTAAAGGTATCAAGTATGAAGGCGAACGTATTCTTCGTAAAGAAGGTAAAGCTGGTAAGAAGAAATAAGATCGTTAGATCGCGGGTAATAGCTAAGAGTTTTCGAATGAAAACTTGCTACGTAAGCATAAGCCTCGCATCATAAGATGATGAAAGGAGTGTAAGTATAGATGATTACTAAAAGCGATAAAAATAAAGCTCGTTTGAAAAGACATCTTCGTGTTCGTAAGAAAATCGAAGGTACAACTGTTCGTCCGCGCTTAAACATTTTCCGCTCTTCCAAACACATGTATGCTCAACTTATCGATGATACAACGGGTATTACAATCGTTGCTGCATCGACTCAAGATAAAGAACTGAAAAGTGAAATTGGTAATGGCGGTAACGTTGAAGCTGCTCGTAAAGTTGGCGCATTAATCGCTCAACGCGCGAAAGAAAAAGGTTTAGACAGAGTGGTATTTGACCGCGGTGGCTACCTTTATCATGGACGTGTTCAAGCATTAGCTGACGCAGCTCGTGAAGCTGGACTTGAATTCTAGGAAAAACATATATAAGGAGGTAAAAGACTTGCGTGTAGATCCTAATACTTTAGAGCTAACAGAAAAAGTTGTTAATATTAATCGCGTAGCTAAAGTAGTAAAAGGCGGACGTCGTTTCAGCTTCAGCGCACTTGTTGTCGTTGGCGATGGCAATGGCTGGGTTGGCGCAGGAATCGGTAAAGCTTCCGAAGTTCCTGATGCAATCCGCAAAGGCATTGAAGATGCGAAAAAGAACTTGATTCATGTTCCTATCGTAGGCACTTCGATTCCTCACCTTGTAACAGGTAAGTTTGGTGCAGGACGCGTTCTGTTAAAACCAGCTTCCCAAGGTACAGGAGTTATCGCTGGAGGACCAGTTCGTGCAGTACTTGAACTTGCTGGTATCGGCGATATCTTGACAAAATCCCTTGGTTCATCGAACTCCATGAACATGGTTAACGCAACGCTTGAAGGCTTAAGCCGCTTGAAAAAAGCGGAAGAAGTTGCAAAGCTTCGTGGTAAAACAGTTCAAGAGCTATTAGGTTAGGAGGGGTAAACATGGCGAAACAATTACAAATTACCCTAAAACGCAGCCTGATTGGCCGCCCTGAAACACAACGCATTACAGTGAAAACACTTGGTCTTCGCAAGATGCACCAAACTGTTCTTCATCAAGATAATGCTGCGATCAGAGGCATGGTTAATCAAGTGAGCCATTTGGTAGAAGTTAAAGAAATCGAAGCATAGTAGCAAGATATTAAGATCTAGAGGAGGTGTGCAACGATGAAGTTACATGAGCTAAGTTCTGCTACTGGTTCTCGTCACACTCGTAAACGTGTTGGCCGTGGTACAAGTAGCGGCATGGGTAAAACATCAACTCGCGGACATAAAGGTCAAAACGCACGTTCTGGTGGAGGCGTTCGTCCTGGATTCGAGGGTGGACAAAACCCGTTATACCGTCGTTTACCTAAACGTGGTTTCACGAATCGTTTCCGTACGGAATACGCAATCGTAAACCTTGAAGATTTGAACAATTTCGCAGCTGGTACCGAAGTTACTCCACAAGTATTAATGGAGACTGGTATTGTTAAAGCTCCTAAAGATGGTATCAAGATTTTAGGAAACGGTGAAATCACAGTAAAATTAACCGTTAAAGCGAATAAGTTCTCTCAATCAGCGATTGAGAAAATCCAAGCTGCCGGCGGTCAAACCGAGGTGATTTAATGTTCAATACCATAGCCAACATCTTCAAAGTAGAAGATTTACGCAGAAGAATTCTATTTACGCTCATCTTGCTAATCGTCTACCGCTTAGGTGCCTTTATTCCGGTACCTAACATTAATACGGATGTTCTGAAACTTCAAGACCAAGCGAATCAGAGTGATGTCTTTGGTTTGCTTAACACGTTTTCTGGCGGTGCGCTTTTCCAATTCTCCATCTTTGCGATGGGAATTATGCCTTACATCACGGCTTCTATCATTGTTCAGCTTTTGTCCATGGATGTAATTCCACGCTTTGCGCAATGGGCAAAAGAAGGCGATGTCGGAAGAAAGAAAATGACACAAGTTACTCGTTACGGTACGATTATTCTAGGCGTGATTCAAGCTTTTGGTCTTTCCATTGGGTTTAACCGTTTGTATAGCGGACTCGTGATTGATCCAGGTGTCACAACCTTTGCTCTAATCGCTCTCGTACTGACTGCTGGTACAGCTTTCTTGATGTGGCTCGGTGAGCAAATTACGGAATATGGGATTGGAAACGGTATTTCCATTATCATCTTTGCAGGTATCGTCGCGGCGATTCCTACAACCATTCAACAAATTTACAAATCACTTTTTGCGACCGAAGGAGTTTTGTTCCTTAATATCGTGAAACTGATCATTATTGCTTTGGTTGTTATACTGATTATTGCCGGGGTCATATTCGTACAGCAAGGTGTTCGTAAGATACCTGTACAATATGCGAAACGGGTAGTTGGTCGTAAAATGTATGGTGGTCAAACCACTCACATTCCTCTTAAAGTGAATGCAGCTGGTGTAATCCCTGTAATCTTTGCACTTTCGTTATTGATGTTCCCTCCTACCATTGCTAGTTACTGGAGAGGTAATGTTGTTGCAGAATGGATCATAACTAATCTTAGTTTGAACCAAACCGCACCACTAGCGATTGTACTATACGTACTGCTGATTATTGGATTCACTTACTTTTACACCTTCGTACAAATTAATCCAGTTCAAATGGCTGACCAGATGAAGAAAAATGGTGGCTACATACCTGGTATTAGACCCGGTAAAACAACATCGACTTATCTGACTCGCGTAATGACTAGAATTACTCTTTCTGGAGCACTGTTTCTCTCAGCGATCTCAATTCTTCCAATGTTATTTGGAGGACTTGCCGGTTTGCCTAGTTCGGTTCAGATAGGTGGTACATCTTTACTTATCGTAGTAGGCGTTGGTCTTGAGACGATGAAACAGATCGAGAGCCAATTGATTAAGCGTCATTACAAAGGATTTATCAATAAATAGCTAATAGGTTCTGATGGGGCAATATCTGCGACATCGGCACCTATTGTGCTGTTCGTAATGCCGAGTGCGATGGGAGGTTTTAAGTGTGAACGTAATTTTTATGGGGCCTCCTGGTGCAGGCAAAGGTACGCAAGCTGAAAAGATCGTAAACGAATTTCAAATTCCTCATATATCGACTGGAGATGCTTTTCGTTTGGCGATGAGTCAAGGAACACCGCTTGGTGTTGAGGCCAAAGGTTATGTGGATAAGGGACTTCTGGTTCCTGATGAAATAACGAACGGTATTGTGAGAGAGCGTCTTGCCCAACCGGATTGCGATAAAGGGTTTTTGCTTGACGGGTTCCCTAGAACTGTTGCTCAAGCAGATGCGTTGTCTGAAATCGTAGATTCATTAGGTAAGAAGATTGAAGTAGTTATCAATCTTTCCGTTGATCGCAGTTTCTTGCTTGCAAGACTAACTGGCCGAAGAATTTGTAAATCCTGTGGTTCTACGTATCATGTAATCTTCAACCCACCAAAGCAAGAAGGCGTATGCGATAAATGTTCGGGTGAGTTGTACCAACGATCTGATGATACGGAAGAGAAAGTCGGAACTCGTTTGGATGAATACATCAATAAAACGGCTCCGCTGCTGGATTACTACCAAAAGAGGGAATTATTGCGTGAGGTTAACGGGGAACAAGACATTCATGCGGTAACCGAACAAATTAGCTCACTGCTACGAGGTCTAGCGTAATGATCATTTGTAAGTCCGAGGTTGAACTAGACCTAATGCGAGAAGCTGGTCGTATCGTAGCCGAAACGCACCGCTTATTGGCAAGGGCGATTCGTCCGAACATTACAACGAAAGAACTTGATCAGATCGCAGAGGAATTCATTCGCAGTCAGGGAGCGATTCCATCTTTTAAAGGTTACAACGGTTTTCCTGGAAGCATTTGTGCTTCAGTCAACGAAGAATTAGTTCATGGTATTCCTGGTCCAAGAAAGCTGACTGAGGGCGATATTATCAGTATAGATATTGGTGCTCAGTATAAAGGTTATCATGGAGATTCTGCTTGGACGTATCCTGTCGGTGAAATTTCTGAAACAGCTGGGCGTTTGTTAGCTGTGACAGAACAATCACTGTATCGAGGCATAGCAGAAGCTAAACCGGATGCTAGACTCTACACGTTGTCGCATGCAATCCAAACTTGTATTGAAGACGCAGGCTTCTCCGTGGTTATAGAGTATGTCGGTCACGGTATCGGAACGGATCTTCACGAAGAACCACAAATTCCGAATTATGGTGTACCTGATAAAGGTCCTCGTCTCAAACCAGGCATGGTCCTAGCCATTGAACCGATGGTGGTCGTTGGCGAAAGATTTGTCCAAACACTCGAAGACGATTGGACTGTTGTCACTGCGGATCGTACCCTATGTGCTCATTTTGAACATACGATTGCAATTACGGCAGCTGGTTATGAAATATTAACTTTGCCTAGATCGTAGGTGATGATGAATGGATAGCAAGATTCCAAAGGTGGGTCAAATCGTAAAGGTGCTTCGCGGTCGAGATCCCGGAGAATATGCGGTCGTAATTGGAATTGTCGATCATCGATTTGTCTGGCTTGCCGACGGTGATAATCGCAAATTCGATCAACCGAAGAAGAAGAACCTGAATCATCTTCAGTTACAAGAAACGATTAGCAGTGAAGTGGAGTCAAGCATTAGGGAAACAGGTCGTGTTACTAATGGAAAGTTGCGCTTCGCAATTGCCAAATTCGTTGAACTTATGCAAGATGAAGCACAATAGAGAAAGGAGAATGACTGTGGCCAAAGAAGATGTAATTGAAGTAGAAGGTACAGTGATTGAACCTCTTCCGAATGCAATGTTTAAGGTTGAATTGGAAAATGGTCATAAAATCCTAGCCCATGTATCCGGTAAGATCAGAATGCATTTTATCCGCATTTTGCCTGGAGATAAGGTTACCGTAGAATTATCGCCTTATGATTTAACGAGAGGCCGTATAACCTACCGTTTCAAATAAATGTTCGGCTTACATGTAAGTTACTCTCTCAAGGCGTATGCTTACGAAGCAAGTTTTCTAACAGAAAACGCAACATGGTTGCTTACGATGATAAGGAGGGCTTAAAAATGAAAGTTAGACCGTCGGTTAAACCGATTTGCGAGAAATGCAAAGTTATTCGCCGTAAAGGTAATGTAATGGTTATTTGTGAAAATCCTAAGCACAAACAAAAACAAGGTTAAAAGGAGGTGCAATCTGTAGATGGCACGTTTAGCTGGAGTTGACTTACCTCGTGACAAACGAGTTGTAATCGCGTTAACTTACATTTTCGGTATCGGCACTACAACTGCTCAGAAAATCATTGCTTCCACAGGTATCGACGCTAGTACTCGCGTTCGCGACTTGACTGAAGATGAAGTGAGCAAGATCCGTGATGTAATTGACAAAACCCTTAAAGTAGAAGGCGACCTTCGTCGCGAAATTTCTCTAAACATCAAACGTCTAATCGAAATCGGATCCTACCGTGGTCTTCGTCACCGCCGTGGTCTTCCTGTTCGTGGACAACGTACTAAAACTAATGCTCGTACACGTAAAGGTCCTCGTCGTACGGTAGCTAATAAGAAGAAATAATAAAGGGGGTTAGAGCTAATGGCAAAACCTAAAAAAGTAGTCCGTACGAAACGTCGTGACCGGAAAAATATTGAGAGCGGTGTAGCACACATCCGTTCAACATTTAACAACACGATCGTAACGATCACGGATCCGCATGGTAACGCAATTTCTTGGGCAAGTTCAGGAAACCTTGGATTCAAAGGTTCCCGTAAAAGCACACCTTTTGCGGCGCAAATGGCAGCTGAAAAAGCAGCTAAAGCAGCTATGGAGCATGGCTTGAAAACTGTTGAAGTAATGGTTAAAGGTCCAGGTGCTGGCCGTGAAGCAGCAATTCGTTCTTTGCAAGCAGCAGGTCTTGAAGTAAACCTGATTAAAGACGTGACTCCGGTTCCTCATAATGGCTGCCGTCCTCCAAAACGTCGTCGCGTATAATTCAGGATCACTTTGTAGTATAATTATTCTAAAATCGTGAATAATGGTTTGAAGGATAGGAATACTATGAAATTTTCAGGCGAAGTATCCAGAGGGAAACGACGTATTGAATGGAGGGTACATTTCATGATCGAAATCGAAAAGCCAAAAATAGAAACCGTAGCATTAAGTGAAGATGGCGCTTATGGTAGATTTATCATCGAGCCGTTGGAGCGTGGCTATGGTACAACCTTAGGTAACTCACTACGTCGTATCTTACTGTCCTCTTTACCGGGGGCAGCAGTAACCTCTGTCCAAATCGATGGCGTTTTACATGAGTTTTCAACGATTCCTGGCGTGCTTGAGGATGTAACGGAAATTATTCTCAACTTGAAAGGCCTATCGTTGAAAATTCACTCCGATGAGGAGAAAGTGCTTGAAATTGATGCAGAAGGGGAAGGTAATATTACTGCGGCAGATATTCGTGGTGATAGTGATGTGGAGATTCTTAACCCGGATCTGCATATCGCTACCTTATCTCCTGATGCGCGTCTTCATATGAGGATTCATGCGGGCAGAGGTCGCGGTTACGTCCAATCGGACAAAAATAAGCATGAAGAACAACCAATTGGTGTGATTCCAATTGATTCGATCTACACGCCTATTACCCGAGTAAACTATGCGATTGAGAATACTCGCGTCGGCCAAGTGACTAACTATGATAAGTTGACCCTCGAAGTGTGGACCGATGGAAGTATTCGACCAGAAGAAGCAGTGAGCTTGGGTGCCAAAATCTTAACAGAACATCTGAACTTGTTCGTCGGTTTGACGGATGAAGCGAAAGATGCAGAGATTATGGTAGAGAAAGAAGAAGATAAGAAAGAGAAAGTTCTGGAGATGACTATTGAGGAACTTGATCTATCTGTTCGTTCTTACAACTGTCTCAAGCGTGCAGGGATTAACACCGTACAAGAGCTGATTACCAAAACAGAAGAAGACATGATGAAAGTTCGGAACTTAGGACGCAAATCACTTGAAGAAGTTCAAGAGAAGCTCGAAGAGCTGGGTTTGGGACTACGTACTGAGGAATAATCTTGTCAGAAGGAGGTTAATTCAATGAACTACAGAAAGTTGAACCGCGATTCCAGTAATCGTAAAGCATTATTCCGTGATCTGGTAACAGATCTGTTCATACATGAACGCATCCAAACTACAGAAGCAAAAGCAAAAGAAATTCGTTCCATCGCTGAGAAGTTAATCACTCTTGCGAAGCGCGGAGATCTTCATGCACGCCGTCAGGTTGCTGCTTTTGTTCGTAGAGAAGCTGCAGACGAGAATCAAGATGCGATTCAAAAACTGTTCTCCGATTTGGCTACTCGTTACTCCGAGCGTCCAGGTGGATACACTCGTATCCTTAAACTGGGACCACGCCGCGGTGACGCAGCACCAATGGTTTACCTAGAGCTAGTAGATCGCGCATAAAGACGGTTGGGAAAGGGTGGACGGAATCGCTGATTCTGGTGAAGCCCTTTTTTTGCAGTCTTAGTACGCTCTCTAGAAGTGAATTTAGCTAAAGGCTAATCACCTAGATAGGAAGGATGACTCATGGAGGAACAAGCCTTGAGAAATCTACGCTTTACCATAAGTTATGATGGGACCGCTTATTCAGGTTTTCAGATTCAGCCGAAAGCTGACACGATTCAATACCGTTTAGAGCAGGCTGTTTTCATGTTGACTGGTGAGAAGGTAAAAGTCATCTCATCCGGGCGTACAGATGCCGGTGTACACGCGAAAGCACAAGTTATTAATTTTAGCACGAATTCAAAGATTCCAGTGGAACGTTGGTGTTTAGCTCTAAATGCTAGATTACCCAGAGATATCGTCGCTCATACCGCGGAAGAAGTCCTTCCTTCCTTTCATTCTCGCAAAGCCGCGAAACGCAAAACTTACTGCTTTTCAATTCGCTCGGCGCGCTTCCCTGATGTCTTTCACCGCAACTATGAATACCATCATCCTACGCATTTGAATGTGGAAGCCATGAGAGAGGCGCTCCCTTGCTTGCTAGGTGAGCATGATTTTACTTCGTTTTGTACGGTGAGAACAGATAAGGAAGTAAAGGTGAGAACCCTCTACGAGGTTCGTCTGGAGACGGAAGCTGACGAGTTGTCTACGACGGGGAAAATTGCCCGAATCCGATTAATCGTAACGGGTAATGGATTCCTTTATAACATGGTTAGGATCATCGCAGGAACGCTGATTCAGATTGGAGAAGGTAAGAGACCTAGCAGCGATATGCAGCGAATTCTTGAAGCTAGAGACCGATCTCAGGCAGGTCCTACGGCCGAAGCTATGGGTTTAACGTTATGGAGAGTCGACTATTAAAAAGCTTAAAACACTACTTGCTTCTTATCGATGTTTCGTGTAAAATATAACTTGGCGTTTCGTGATCGGCTACCCCACAGCCCCTGATCACAAATGGCCGTCAACCATCCATCATTTATGTAAATTAACAATAATAATTATGTATTGAGATATATTTTAGGAGGATTAAGCATGCGCACCACATATATGGCTAAGCCAAATGAAGTAGAGCGTAAATGGTACATTGTTGACGCTGCAGGCCAAACACTTGGCCGTCTTGCAAGTGAAGTTGCTAGCATTATCCGCGGTAAGCACAAACCGGAGTTCACTCCACACGTAGATACTGGCGATTTCGTTGTTGTTATCAATGCTTCCCAAATTAAGCTAACTGGTAAGAAAATGCAAAACAAAATGTACTACCGTCACTCTTTATACCAAGGTGGTTTAAAAGTGACTTCTGCTCAGGATTTGCTGAACAGCAAACCTGATCGCATGATCGAGTTTGCCGTACACGGTATGCTTCCTAAGAACCGTCTTGGCGACAGCTTGAAAACTAAGCTTAAAGTCTACGGTGGAGCAGAGCATCCACATCAAGCACAACTACCAGAAGTCTGGAATCTTCGCGGATAATATAAGGAGGACTGTTTCGTGGCACAAGTTCAATATTATGGAACGGGTCGTCGTAAACACTCGGTAGCGCGCGTGCGCTTAGTACCGGGTGAAGGACGCATCATTATCAATAAACGTGATCTAGACGAGTATTTCGGTCTAGAAACTTTGAAGCTGATCGTTAAACAACCTTTGACATTAACTGAGACTGTCGGTAAATACGATGTTCTAGTTCTTGCAAATGGTGGTGGAATCAGCGGACAAGCTGGAGCGATTCGTCACGGGATTTCCCGTGCATTGCTGAAAGCTGATCCGGAATACCGTGGATCCCTGAAAAAAGCAGGTTTCTTAACACGTGATTCCCGTATGAAAGAGCGTAAAAAATATGGATTGAAAGCCGCTCGTCGCGCTCCTCAATTCTCCAAACGTTAAGATTGTGCGCCTTTGGCGCTCAAGAGAAGCCTTTCCTGCATTTTGCTGGAAAGGCTTTTTATTTTTGTGTCATTGCAAGAGTTAGACCAATAAAATATATGGATTTTAACGAAGTTAATACCAAAATGATAAAAAGTAATTGACACAAAGAAGAACTCAGCTATAATTAAATATAAATCATACAATAACAGTCGGGATTATAAACTTTAGGAGGTATTTAATATGAATCTCTTTGAAAAAGAAGCTTTTGTAACGAAAGCCGCTGAAGAATTCGAAAATCAATCACCAGAAGCGATTTTGAAACTTGCCGTTGACACATTCTCAAGCTTAACACTTGCATGCAGTTTTGGTGCAGAAGATGTTGTGCTTGTTGATATGCTGCAAAAAATTAATCCGAATGTTGATATCTTTTACTTGGATACAAACGTTCATTTCGCTGAAACCTATGAGACAAGAGATCGCCTAGAACAGCATTATGGTACTAAATTTGTTCAGGTATTGCCAAAGCTTACACTTGATGAACAAGCTGATAAATTCGGCGATGAGCTATGGAAAAGCGATGCTAACCAATGCTGTAACATTCGAAAAGTTGATCCATTAACGGATATCCTTAAAAATTATGATGCTTGGATCACAGGAATTCGCCGCGACCAAGCCCCTACTCGTGCAAATGCTAAAAAAGTGGAATATGACGTGAAATTTGGATTGATCAAATTTAATCCTCTTGCTGGTTGGACTTCGGAAGATGTGTGGAATTACATTCGTGAAAATGATGTTATCTACAATCCTTTACATGATCGTAACTTCCCGAGTATCGGCTGTACACATTGTACGCGTCCTGTAGCTGAAGGTGAAGACCCACGTGCGGGTCGTTGGGCTAGTATTGAAAAAACAGAATGCGGACTTCATAAATAATAATTAGAAATAGATATTATGGAGGTGCTCCGTAATGACAACGATTAAACCTCATGGTGGGAAGTTAATTAACCGCTTGGTTCCAGCAGAACAAAGAGAAGAGCTTCTGAAACGTGCAGCATTATTGAAACAAATACGTGTCAATTCTTGGACTATTTCTGACCTGGATCTGATTGGGGTAGGTGCATTTTCACCATTAGTTGGATTCCTCGACGAGAAAAACTATACTTCAGTTGTGGAGACAATGCGCCTAACTGATGGAATCGTATGGAGCATTCCAGTTACCTTATCTATTGACCCTGAAGTTGCAGCTTCCATCACTATCGACGAGCAAGTAGCACTTGTTGGTGAAGATGATGATGTGATATATGCTATACTGGATGCGACTAGTATCTATAAAGTTGATCAAAAAAATGAAGCAATTAAGATCTTTAAAACAGATGACATGGCTCACCCTGGTGTAGATAAACTGTTCTCGCGTTCTTCTACGAATATCGGAGGACCTATTCAGCTGCTTAACCGTCCAAAGCCTAAGAAGTTTGAAGAATTTTACTTTGATCCATCTGAAACACGTCGCATTTTTGCGGAAAATGGTTGGAAAACAGTGGTTGGCTTCCAAACACGTAATCCCGTACACCGTGCTCACGAATACATTCAAAAGTCGGCAATGGAAATCGTAGATGCACTCTTCCTCAATCCTCTTGTAGGTGAGACCAAATCCGATGACATCTCTGCAGATGTTCGTATGAAGAGTTATCTGGTGTTGCTTGAAAACTACTATCCGAAGGATCGTACTTTCTTAGGTGTATACCCAGCTGCTATGCGTTACGCAGGACCTCGTGAGGCGATTCTACACGCAATTGTGCGTAGAAACTATGGATGTACTCATTTCATCGTAGGACGCGATCACGCGGGTGTTGGCGATTACTACGGCACGTATGAAGCACAAGAGATTTTCAGTAATTTTACGGCTGAAGAAATTGGGATTACTCCGTTATTCTTTGAGCACAGCTTCTTCTGTACGAAATGTGGCAATATGGCATCTAGCAAAACTTGTCCGCATGATAAGTCCCACCATATGCACCTCTCCGGCACTAAGGTTCGTGGATTGCTTAGAGACGGTCAATGCCCGCCTCCGGAGTTCACACGTCCTGAGGTTGCCCAGGTTCTTATTGAGGGTCTAAGAGACCCTGAATATCAAGTTTAAGCAAGGTATATTTGTCCACCCTGTCCCATATAGATGTTACAGAGTCTATGGGGAACAGAGGTGGATTTTTTATGCGCAAAAGGAAGAAGAGGCTGGTCGTCTGGCTGACTTTTAACAGTAGTCTTAAGCTTGTTCTCTCGACCTTGCTGGTCGCACTTGTTGTTTT
The DNA here is from genome assembly GCF_030817275.1 of Paenibacillus sp. V4I7. Taxonomy (NCBI): domain Bacteria; kingdom Bacillati; phylum Bacillota; class Bacilli; order Caryophanales; family Paenibacillaceae; genus Paenibacillus; species Paenibacillus sp. V4I7. Next base: position 7,654,524 of record NZ_JAUSZD010000002.1, read on the forward strand.
CATCTATGCCTATGAGCTGCCTGCAACGAAGACATGGTCGGATTGGAATTTACCTTTGTCAGGTAAAACAATTGCTCTGGATGCAGGTCATGGTGGACCTGATGGTGGTGCTGAGAGTAAGGAGGGAGTCGTTGAGAAAGATATCAATTTAGCGATTACGCTTCATCTAAGGGATTATTTGCAACAGGCGGGTGCGTTAGTCATTATGACAAGGGAAACGGATACAGATTTGGCTTTACCCGGCACGAAAGGATATAGTAAAAGAAAAACGCAAGATCTCCACAACCGTGCCGATCTCATTGATGAGAACAATGCGGATATGTTCCTTAGTGTGCACTTAAACAGTATACCTTCTCAGAAATGGAGAGGCGCACAAACGTTCTATTATCCCAATAATTTGAATAACTCTAATTTAGCCACGCTCATTCAATTGGAATTAAAGAAAAACTTAGAGAATACCGATCGTGTTGCCAAGCCGGCAGACAAGACCGTTTACTTATTGAAAACGTTGAAAATTCCTAGTGCTCTTGTAGAAGTGGGTTTCCTTTCAAATCCAGAAGAAGCAAGATTGCTTTCGAATGAAAAGTATCAGAAGAAGGTGGCAGCATCTGTCTATCAAGGTATCTTAAGATTTTATGCTGGGGAAAAAGTGGGTTCTTAATCAAAATGTGTTATAATTAAGGCCACAATTACAATGTCCGAATAAAGGTGTGGTGTGGCTATGATAAATAAGGATCAACTATTAGAAGCGTTACAACCTCTTGTGGAACCTCATTACAATAAAAGTGTTGTGGAACTTAATTTAGTTAGAGATGTTATGTTTAAAGAGGATAACGTATCTTTAAGCTTAATTGTCACAACCGAGGATGAGGCATTCAAGGAAAAAGCGAAGGTTTATATTCAGCAAACTTTAGGAAAATTGGGTGTAGCACAAGTACATATTCGTTTCAGACTCATGACTGATTATGAGCGTAATCAGATTAAAGATACGGTTCAACCGGCTGCCGAGAAGCAGACCCAACCCATCCAACCACCGATTCAACAACCTATATTGGGAGAAGCCTCGACAGTTGAGTTTATAGCCGTGGCAAGTGGCAAAGGTGGTGTGGGTAAATCAACTGTAACTGTTAACTTAGCCGTTGCCTTAGCTCGCCAAGGGAAAAAAGTTGGCATTATCGATGCTGATATATACGGCTTCAGTATACCTGATATGATGGGGATCGAAGAGCAACCGAAGCTTGTCGATAATGTTATTATGCCAGTTGAGAAATTTGGTGTAAAAGTAATTTCCATGGGCTTCTTTGTCCAAGATAATGCGCCTGTCGTTTGGCGTGGTCCTATGCTAGGGAAAATGCTGCGCAATTTCTTCAATGAAGTCAATTGGGGAGATGTTGAATACATCCTTCTGGATCTTCCTCCGGGAACAGGAGATGTAGCGCTAGATGTGCATCAGCTTATTCCGCAAAGTAAAGAAGTGATTGTGACAACACCGCATGCCACAGCAGCCTTTGTTGCCGCTAGAGCTGGAGCGATGGCCATTCAAACAAACCATGAAATTCTAGGTATTGTGGAGAACATGTCCTATTATGAATGCAAAGATGGCAGCATAGATTACGTATTCGGTAAGGGTGGTGGCGCTAAACTGGCGGAAGATTTGCACAGTGAATTATTAGCGCAGATTCCACTCGGAGCTCCCGATAATCATGTCTCGGAGATCGACTATTCGCCGTCTGTCTACAATTCAGATTCGAAAACTGGACAAATCTATTTAGACATGGCTGCGAATATCATTACAAAATTGGAAAAATAATAGAAAGGGCATACGGAGTCCGTATGCCTTTTTTCTTTCCTTATAAGATTCAGAGGAGCTGGAGTCATCCTTTTAACTGCCTTCCTTTTCTTCGCCTCCCTCATCTTTCTTTTTCTCTCCGCCGCCACCTTCTTCTTTCTTTTTAGCATTCTTTGCCGTAGGCATTTCATCAGGTTTACTTTGTTGTTCTATGGCTGACTTAAGAAGATCAACCATATGTGCACGGAACAATGGACTCTGGATTGATTCTTCCATAACTGTATTCATTTGCTGGCGATAGGCTGCTGTTTTCATGACATCTAGCATCATCTTTTCATATTCCGGGTTTTTCATAACATCAACGAGTGATTTTTGATACTCTGGATCCTTTAGCAACTCTTTGAACATCTGTTTAGTCTCTTTTTGGATAGCCTTAGCAAAATCGCCGGCAAATTTAGGGTCTTTCATCATATCGGTGAGGAACATGTTATTCTCTTTTGCTGTCAGAACATCCTTGACTGCCATCTGCAGCTGCAAAGATTCATTCGCAGACAGAAGCTTGATTTGAGATTGACCAGCCACACCATTTGCCCCTACATCACCAGCCATTATACTGCGGTTTGCAGCACTAATCGCTTTCTTACCATCCTCTGACTTCAGAATATCAAGAATCATAGTCTTTTGCTCTTTATACGTGTTAGCTTGAGATTGACCTTGACCTTGTTGTGAATTATCTGCTCCACACGAGGCGAGAAGCAAAGCGATAGAAATCAGTGGTAGGACTTGCAGCTTTCTGAGCTTAGTTATTAACATAAAAGCATGCTCCCTTCCCTTTCTTAATAGTTGTTAGTATGTGTGGTTCGGGATAGATTATAAGGGCCATTCATTGGCTTTTTATCGTAAACGTTGGTACAATTAACAATTAGAGTTGAAGTATGGAGGTAATTGATCTTGACGCTGCGGAAGTGGTTTCACTTATTTTGGACAACACTGTTATTAGGAATGATTGTATCTATAGTAATTGGACTCATCTTACAATATTCCGACAAAGAATTTTCGGTTATGGGGTTATCGGCAGTAGGATTTAATGTAGTAAATATGTTACTTGGTGGTGCGACCATAAGCGTTCTGAGTCAAATGGGCTTTTTTGCTTATCTGATTGTCAGGTTCATTGTTGCAGGTATCATTCGCTCCAAGACGGTATGGGATCTTATACAATTGTCTGTTGTCATTGTTGTCCTATTTGACCTCGTATATCTCAGGATGACTAATTTTGAGGGTACAGGATCCGTTTTAAGCTACTCCGTTTTACCTGCAATCATATTAGTGATTTCCATAGCAATTGCTTATTGGAAGGTAAAGATGACGAATCGGAACGCTTTTATCCCGACATTGTTCTTTATGTGCGCTGTATCTGTTCTTGAAGCCGTACCTGCATTAAAGCTAGATAACGCTGCATCAAGTCTATTTATGTTGGCTCCATTGCTTGTTTGTAATGCATGGCAAATATTGATTCTACATAAAATATTGGATAACAAAAAGAGCTAATAAAATTAGCTCTTTTTTGAATCTGAGCATAGCTCATTAATTAATTTGTTTCATTGCCTGGTCTTCAACTGGCTTCGTCTGCACTTGTGTTTGTTTGATTAGCTCACTAACCGTAACGAATTCGTATCCCTTAGCTCTTAACTGCTCAATGATAACTGGTAAGGCTTCATGTGTCTGCTGAGACGAATCGCTGGCGTGCAGTAACACAATATCTCCTGGATGCGCTTTGGATACTACACGGTTAATAATGGTATCAACACCTTTGTTTAACCAGTCTTGAGAGTCGGTATCCCATTGGATAACCGAATAACCTAAATCATCCGCAATTCGAAGCACGCGTTTGTCGAAGTCACCATTGGGAAGACGGATTAAGTTTGGTTCTTTACCAATCAATTCCGTTAAAATGCCATGTGCTGTAGTAATTTGTTTGCGTATTTCTTCATCACTTAGCGTACTATAATTATCGTGTTTGTTGCCATGGCTGCCAATTTCGAAACCATCCTTCTTGATATGTTCCACAATCTCTGGGTGGCTTTTGCTCCACGGAGAGGATAAGAAGAAGGTTGCATCCTTCACACCTTTTTCCTTAAGAATTTTTAAAATAGGTTCTGCACGCTTCTCGCCCCATGAAATATCAAAGGTCAAGGCAATAACCTTTCTTTCGGTCTGCACGCTATAAATAGCGGAGGGTTCTGCATTGGAAAAGACGGATACATTACTTTGTTCCGAATAAACAATAGCTGCTGCGAAGACGATGGCAAGTGCAATAAATACATATTGTTTGAACTTACGAGCATTTACAACGAAAAAGTAGTTCATGGCTAGCTTGTACCTCCTCTAAGCCTTACATACGGGCAAGGCTTGTATACTCTTTAGTAAATAATGTATGCTCGTACACAGTACTTATGCTTCGGAAATTGGAGGGAACGAAAATGAAATTTCGACCACTGTTCCAACATTTTAAAGAAATGAAACATTACTTCATTGTTGTCGTTTTAGTTTTTGGGTTTAGTTTATATTTAGGTTGGGCGAATTCAGAGCAATTTTCGAATTTCTTAGAAGGGCAGATGCAAGGGCTTAAATCTTTAAGTCAATCGCTTAGTAATAAGGATAATCCCCAACTATGGTTTTTTATTTTCATCTTTTTAAATAATGCTATTAAGTCTGTAGTCATTATCTTTCTTGGTCTTCTACTAGGTATTCTGCCACTCTTTATGTTGATCGCTAATGGGATGATACTCGGATATGTACTTTCCTTACAGACGCATGAAAGCACATTGTCTATTGTACTGAAGGGGATTCTTCCACATGGTATCATAGAAATTCCGGTCATATTAATTGCCTGTGCATATGGACTTAAATTGGGTTTATTGGTCTGGAAATCCGGAGCACAGCTCTTTGTATCTGATAAAGACAAAACAGCGCGTGCGGAGCTGGTTGAAATACTCCATTTAACAAAGCCATTAATCGTATCCATTATTGTACTTTTACTCGTCGCGGCGGTTATTGAAAGTACACTTACATACTGGTTGGTGCATCTGTAAAATATTTTCAGAACTTCTGTCATAAAAATGGCAAAATCTGAGCATAACAGTAAAACGGTAAGAAGAGCGGGCCGAATAAGGGTCGGCTCTTCTTTCAATCAAACTGTAAGTGCCATAAATCTCTACAGTCGAGAGGGGTTTGGATGGATGTATGCTTGGATTTTTGTTCAATGATCGGGAATGCAGAGAGTTGGATTATGTACTTCGCAAAGAATTAGATGAAATGTTGTTCGATCTCAATGACAAAAGAATTGATCAAGAGATTAAAGGGGCCATAGAATCCAGATATAAAGTGATCTTCCGGATGTATGCTCGCATAGCGACGCCAAAAGAAATATCAAAGTATGCTAGAAATCGTAACTACCAAGCTCAAAAAAAATAGGGGGTAGGTGCTTGACTTACCTCCTCATCCTATGGTATTTTATAACTCGCCCCTTCGAAAAGAAGGACAACAAGTTGATTGAAGAAGATGACTTTTGTAATTCTTTGAAAAAATACTTGCAATCTTCTAGGTCGATGTGGTATATTAAAAAAGTCGCCGCTAAACGGATGGCGAAGAAACAAGAAAGAAATTGATCTTTGAAAACTGAACAACG